>JAJZCZ010000069.1 GCA_021828805.1 Nitrospirota bacterium
CCCGGCTGGGGTCGCGTCCCCAGATCGGTGAAGGAGGCCCCGGCAAGGCGGGCCCTGATGAGATTGATTTTTCTCACAAGGATATCCACATAGTCCGCAAGGCGATGGTCGGGATCGTCGTCGAGAAGCTCCCGGACCCTGGTTCGCAGGGCCTGGTTCAGGTGGGGAAGGATCGCCATTTCAAATTCGTGGTCAAAACGCCGCTTCATTGCCTTTTCAAGTCGACCCGTCTCGGAGGAGAAGGCGAGCACTCGCGAAGAAAGACTCGCATCCCGCTGGGCCATCCAGTCGACAAGACTCCCGTACCGCTCCATGCTCTCCATGTTTTGATGGAGATCGCCGTCGACGCTGATCGGTCCCGGCTGTCGCGAGACCATGGTCCTCACCGTCTGCTCGGCATTGACAAAGGACAGGAAAAGGTAAGCGCCTATGACAACACTCGCCCCATACCATCCCACGAGGATGATGTCGGCAGACATTTGACGCAACTTGGCAAGGAAGCCCGTGGGGGCGGCAAGCCCCCTGTCCTCCGGCAAGCGTCTCGTGAAGAAGTCCTTAAGAAAAGCCCCCGAGAGCAAGGTAGAGACCTTTGAGCCCTCCCTGGCCGGGGCCATTGACGTCTGAGACGCCGCGGCAAGCGAGGCAAGCCGTCCAGGCTGGGAGGGAGTTTTTGCCGGAAGGTTACCCCCGGACGCCCCGGTGACGATCTCGACTTCCCGATCCCGTCCCTTGGCATAGTCATGGCCCAGGATCTGTGAGAATTTTGGTGTTCCGAGAACTCCGCTGGAAAAGAAGAATCCCCGGAAATCCGGGAGAAAGAGATAGGGGGAGGGCTCGAAGAGGCCCTTGAAGAAGGGCACCATCAACTCTTCGAGAGCCGCGATCTCAAGCGGGAAAACCAGCGCTTCGGGATCAGGGGCCGGCGACTCAGCCCGCAGGAACATCAGAGTTCTGACTCGGTCGACGGTTTCTTTAATCCCGCGGGACAGCGTCTTCTCCCAGGATTCCTGGGGCGCCGCAAGAACCCCCATCATCTCCCCGGTCTGCGAGATGGGAATGGAATTGAGGTACGACCTGAATCCGGCAATCAGATCAAGCTTCGTCACCATGATATAAACCGGGAATTTTACATGCAGCGTCCGCATGAGGGAATCGATCCGCTGCCGGATGTTCTGGGACAGCTGGGCGAGCTTCACCGGATCAAGCGTCCAGAGCTCCTCCACCGAAAGAGTGACGACGACTCCGTTAAAGGGTTCCTTGAGTCTTGTCCGGTTAATGAGTCCGAGGATCATCGACCATTCCGACAGGATATCCTCGGCGGGATCGAGCGAGACATAGCGTCCGGAGGTGTCCAGAAGAATCACCTTGTCCTCGAGCATAAGCTCGATCGTTTCTGTCGGAGGAGGAATCTCTTCGCGGGAGACAGTCCGGAAGCGGATCGGAATATTGACGTTGACCAGAAGCGTTGTCTTCCCCGAACCCGAACTTCCCAGAACAAGGTAGAACGGAAGTGTTGAAAGGGGGTTCGACAAGAATCCTCCCTCTCCCTGGACATTCCTTCTCGCCGTTTTCCAGAGGCTCTGGATTGACAGAAGTCTCCCGGATTTTCGGTCTGTCATTGCGGATCTTCTAAGCTTTGCCTGGGCAATCTTTCTTCGAACAAAGAGCACTGTCCGACGCGCAGAGAAGACGACCACGACCGCAATAAATGCGACAAAGACCGAGACAAGAAGCGACCAATGAGCCCAGATGCCCACCAGCCAGAATATGATGAACATGGCAATGGCGACCATCAGGAAGATCAATGGCTTCATGAACTTCTTCAGCATGGAACAGAATCCTCCGGGTCAGTTGAGATGGGTCAGCACGTTTTGGACCATATGATGGATGATCCGATCAAAGACCGCATAGAGAATCAGGAGGACCAAAGGAGGCGCCCCCCAGAGGAGAAAAGTCTTCACCCGTCTTTTCTGGAGGCTGATTTCCGGGCTTTTTCCTGAAAGGGCGGCCGGAGCAGGCAACACTCCTGCAAAGAGAAACTCTCCCTCAGGATTGCGGGCCGGCTCAAGAAGGTTCTGGAGCCGCTGCCGAACCTGAATGGAGCCGCTTTCGCCTCCCTTCATGCCCAGCTGGCCCTGAAACCCGAGGTGGAGAATCATGTAGTAGATCCCCATGATTTCCCGATCGACCGGTTCGGGACCCAGCGCCGAAAGCCGCCGAAAGAACTCGACGCCCCCGTTGACGATCTTGAAATGCGCCTTCTGCAGCAGCATCGAGCGCCATTCGTTGGCTCCCGGCCACTCGGTGCACATGAGGATTTCATCGATCCATACAACAACAGGAAAGAGGCCGGCCTCAAACACCTTCTCGTCGACCCCGTCCTCTTTTGCCGAACGTCTGGCCCTTTCGATTCTCGACATGATCTCGGCCCGGACTTCGAGGGCCGACATCTGCGACTTGCCCATCAACCGGTCCTTGACCCAGGAAGCGACCGGTACAAAATAATCCGTCAGTGCCGCCATTACTTGACTCCTATGAGATCGATCGTCGTCCCGGTCGGGGCGGTCGGCCAGAAGATCTGGATCGCCTCCTCCTGCCGGATAGAATCCCAGATGCTGTCGCGGACTTCGACCCGAAAATAATGCGTGTTAAGCCGCCGGGGAAGACCTGAGGGCGGACCGCTCATCGGGGACAGCTCGACCCCGGGAAGAGCCCGCCGGATCAGCGTGTCCATGAGAGAGGGCGTTCCCACCTTGGCCGTATCCTGAAAAGACGCATGGAGGATTTCAGCCTCTTCGTCACTCCGGATCGCGAGATAGTAGCGGGTCCGGGGAGAGAAGAAAGACTGGGAGAGCGTCGCCTGGAAGCCATCGGGTGCCGGACTCAAGCGAACCAGAAGGTCGGCGCCGATGGTCAGGCTGTTGAGGAGCGTGAAGAGAATCGTCTGGGCCCGGGCCATGCATCCCCAAATATCCTCGTGCATATACGCCGACAGCGGCTCCGGAAAGACATCGGATTCACCAAAAAGGTTGACCGTATTGGAGAAGGTGCTGAGCTCCCCGACCATCTGACGGAGAACTCCATAAAAAACCCACGGATGAAGAGGGTCACTCTCCGTATACTGGTAGAGAAGCGTCACATACCGGTTCAGGGTCCGAAGAGCCAAAAGATAGGTGAGATTCCCTCCTTCAGAGCTGTCGCCCCGGTCCTCCCCGGCATTTTTGAACTCCTCGAGCTGCCGGGCCCGGCTGGCACATTCATTCCGGATCTCCTGCGCCAGCCCCGAGAGCGTGCGGGAGGCGGAGAGGGAGAGCGAGGGAGGGATAAAGGTCGGACTGACCTTGATGGCACCTCCGTCCCACAAAACCTGGGCAACCGGAATGAGGTTGTAGTGGTCAAGATGCTGGATTTCCGTGTCCCAGAAAAGCCGAATGTTGAAATAAAGGCTCTTGACCAAGGCATCAGGCCCCTCCCCGTAGAGATCACGAACCTCCTCCGGATCAGCCAGGGTCACAAAGCGGGTATTGCCCCCTTCTGCGTCGAGGTCGGAGACAACGGTCACGTTGGAGCTGTTTTCCTGAAACCTCTGGAGTCCCGCATAAATGGTGAGAGGACGGTCCCGGTAGGTCCACTCCTTCTCAAAAGATCTCGGACGGATGACGGCATTCCCGGGAAACTGGACATAGGTCCCATCCTGAAAGATGGCAGAAAGGGAATTGATGTGTCCCGTCCCGCGGGACAGTGCCGACGTCTGGATATCAATCTCCCGAAGGCCCCAGGCAAAAGGGAGGGTCGCATCGAGGTAGGGACGCGCCAGCGCCTGCTGCAGAAGATCCGTCAGTTGAAAGTGCTGGGGCTGAAGGAATAGCCCCTGATGCCAGAAAATGGGTTTCAGCGATTTCATGATGCGTGAGCTCCTTCTCTCTCCTTGGTCATCGTCAGTGAGGGGCTTCTGTTCCTCTGGAAGAGGGTGCCATTTGTTTATTTTTTGACCGGGGGTCAAGAACAGCCATTCCCAAAAGATGGCGACTTCCCAACCATATCGAAACCAGGGTCTTGGCAGGACGGTAGTCGTTGCTCCGGAAAATGACCCCGGAGCGCCGGACTGTCACCGGAAACGGACGCAGAACAATATCCTGCTTGGAGGAGTACTCGGAATACCCGGCAATGACTCCCAGATACCTCGCGTGGTTCATCCTGTCGACTGTCAGCAGCTGATGCGCTCCGGGAGGAATGATGAAGCGCCACATGGCAATAATTCCCGTCCTTTTTTTTCCTGCTGCCAAGGTCTCCATGGCCCGATCCGGATCCTGGATCAGCGGCAGAAACGCATTGGGATCACGGAGCTCCATAACTCCAACGACGAGTGTATGAGGTCTCTTGTCGGCCAGATTCAAGTCGAGGTCGGCGGAAACGTCAAGCGTCACGCCCTGTTTTTTGAATGACCAGTGCACCTTTTTCTGAATCTTGTTGTCGGGAGTGATTTCGGTGTGGACCGAGGAGCAGGAAGCCAATAGGCCAAAACCGGCCAGGACAATCATGGCTCCCGCCATTCGGGTCGGCCGGCTGGGCCCGTGAGACGTCGTCATGAAAACAGAACTCCTCGCTTTAGGGGGCCAGAATAAGAACCGCTAGTTGAGACGGGACGAGACAAACTCCCGGGGCGTTTATTCCATTTTGAAGGGTAACGGAGGTGAGGCGCGTGGCCGGGGCGCACCCCACCAGAACCGTAAAAGAACCATCGATACACGATCTCGGGCCCATCAAGATTTGCGAGACAAGTCCTCCCTCGACTCCCACGTCGTCCCCTTGGGTCAGGGGGACCTCGGTCAAAAGATTGTGAGCCGGGGTTCCTCCAAAAAGGACATTGGGGACGGGAGGGACTCCCATGGGTCCCATGGCAATGTTGGGATAGGGAATCGGAACGGGTACCCCCAGAACCGGCGTTTTGCACACGTCGGGAAATCCCAGCGACATCCCCCCCATCATGGCATTGGCAAACATCTGTTCCCTCCCCCTATCCCAGATGAGTCTGGTTCGAGTCTATTTTCATAAGGTCCGAAGCGGACAGGATGGCGCTTCGTGAGGTCACCGACACCAGCGATTCCGCCTCGATCATGACAGAACCCGCCTGCTGGCGATCCACGCTCTCCACCTCCCGAGTGGCGCTTCGGGCCCGATCATGAAGCCAGTCGGCCAGACGCTCTACAGTCTGGGCAACCTCGGAGATCTTGCGGCCGGCAAAGGTCAGCAGATCTCCTGTCAAGGTAAGGAGTGGAGCCGATACGGAAAACTCTGAAAAGACCCCGTGAAAGCGCGATGCCTCAACCCGGATCTCCCCCTCGGAGCGAAAGAACATTCCCCCGGGAAAGGTCATTGAACGGGGCGTCTGAGTGCGTATCGTGGCAAGAATGGTCACGACCACTCTTCGACCGTCGGCATTCACAAAAAGAACGGTGTCCCCCTTGCGGGGATCGAGAAGGCACCCCGAAGCCCTTCCCATCTGATGGAGTTCCCCGCCAGCCTCCACAAGAATCTCCTCTCCGGAGACAGAGAGGACGACGCCTGTCTCAAAAGTGGCCCCCGACCCCGTTTCACATTCGGATGATTTCGTGACTTCAGCGATCATGTCTTCCCTCCTCCGTATCAAAGTTTCGGGGCAGAAAGGATTCGGCCTCTGCCCGTTCAGGGTCGCTCTCCTGAGCCAGAGGCCGGGAGGATGCTCCAAAATCGGCTCCGGTCTCGCTCACTTGGTGAAAGATCGCGCGATTGAGGTCGGCCCCCCTGAAAAGAGCTCCCTCGAGCCGTGTATGGGAAAAATCGCAAAAGGCCAGATTGGCCCCGGAAAAGTTCGCTCGGGGGAGATCTGCCCGGGTAAACGGAGAAAATTTCAGGTCGGCATGGCTAAAATCGGCATCCGCAGCTTTCACGTTCTGGAAGGAGGACATGGAAAATCGCCCGCTCTTGAAGGAAATGCCCTCCAGCGTCGACTCAGCAAACATGCTCTTCTCAGAGACAGCCTTGTCAAAGATTGCCCCGGAGAGATTCGAGCGATAAAAATTTCCTTGCATTACGCGGGCATTTTCCCATCGCGTCCTGGACATATCGCATTCGCTGGCTTGGAGGAAAGGGATCTCCATTCCCGAAAAATCAAGTCCCTGAAGGACTGCCTTGACGAAGATCGGATTGTGAAAGGTCGCCCCAAACAGCCGGCAGGTGGAAAGGTCACCTCCGACAAAGCTGGTCTTGATGAGACGGCACCCAGAAAAATCGACGCGGCCGAATACGCCCTCGATAAATGAGGCCCTTTCGAGATCGGCACCTGTAAAAGAAACCTCCTCCAGACGAGGACTGACAAAGGACGCCCTTCTCAAAGAAGCCGAGGCAAATTGAGTTCCCGAAATCTTGGGGTTGACCCACCGGGACTCTTCTGCCGATGACTCGGTGAAGAGGGCCTCAGAGAGATTGCACTCCACAAAGACACACTGATTCAGGCGGCCCCGGGAAAAATCCGCCCCGCTGAGGCGAGCGTTTTGGAAAAGGACCGCATCGAGTGTCGCCCCCGTAAATCGAACATCATTTCCCTCGATGTGAAGGAATCTTCCTCCGGAGAGGTCTTCACCCGACAGATCGAGCCCGGAAAGGTCCGCATTCTGGACCGGCACTCCCTGTCGAAGGCATTCCCTCACCTCTGGCAAAGTGATCCGTCTCATGCGGGACGGATGAGGGGAAGAACGGTTTTTCCCTCGAGAGCGTGATCCCAGCGCGTGGACTCATCGATCCTGGCTTCCGTGAAACCAGCCTTGTAAAGGGATCCATACGAAAAATCGGCGAAGCGGAGGTCGGCCTTCAGAAAGAGGGCCTGGCGAAAATCCCCTCCCCGCCCATCGACATTTTCAAGATCGGACTTGATGAAGCGAGCCCCTACGGCCATCACTCCGGACAGGCGCGCCCCGGAGAGGTTGGACTCGGAGAAATCCGTTTCGGCAAGGATCGCCCCCCGAAAGTCTGAACCGGAGAGGTCCATGCTCCGGAGGCTGGCCCGCGACAGGTCGGCTCCCCCGAATCGGGATCGGGAAAAGCCGGGAGACAAGGGGAAGGTGGTCTTGTGAAGGACTGCATTTTCAAAGAGAACATTCTGTCCGGCGCACTCGATAAATGAGGCCGATGACAAGGTCGCTCCGGAGAAACTGCACTCGACGAAGCGGATCTTCATGAAGACTCCCTTGGTAAAGTCTGACCCCGAAAAGTCCGATTCCTGGAAGACCATCTCTTCTCCAAGGTCCTCCCCTGCGGCAGGGGAAGGGTAGGAGAGTTTCTCGAGGT
This sequence comes from Nitrospirota bacterium, assembly GCA_021828805.1. Classification (GTDB taxonomy): domain Bacteria; phylum Nitrospirota; class Leptospirillia; order Leptospirillales; family Leptospirillaceae; genus UBA4572. The sequence goes on from JAJZCZ010000069.1 coordinate 7,327, forward strand.
GCAAGAACTTTGCTCGGGGAAAGGCACACCTTCGAAGCGTTGACCTTAGGATGCGCATCTGAAAGAGGTCCGCTCCGGAAAAATTTCCCTCCTCAATCGCACAGGAAGTGAAGACAGCCCCGGTCAGGACCGCCCGCTCAAAAACAGGCGTCTTTCCACGCACCCCGGTAAGATCGGCACAACCGAGAGACGCCGCCGTAAAGTCGGTTCGATCAATGAGAGCCGAGGCGAGGCAGGCATGAGCCATCCAGGCTCCTGAAAATCGGGCACCGGAGAGATTGGAGCCGGTAAGATCGGCACCGATCAGATCGCATTCCGAAAAGTCGCATCCGGACAGATCCAGACTCGAGAGGTCCCCCCCACGAAGAACCATATTTTGAAATGCTCGCGAACCTCCAAGCCCCTGCAGGACCTTTTCTCTTGCGGCTTGCGCCACGGCCGGATTGTTCGCGGGCGGCCGAAACCGGTGAAGGGAGCCCGTGAGGGCATTTGTCGCCATTTTTTTTATATCGGGGGTTTCCATCTTTTCGGGGAGACCGTCCATCCGGGACATGACCTCCTCGAACATGGCCCTCTGTTTCGGAGAAAGACCTTCAGGCGATTGGGATTCCACTTCTTCAAACTTTTTCTGAAGCCTTTCCCGTAATGCCGCCATCATACTCCCTCCAACATCTTTCGATAACTTGGGGGGAGCTTCGGGCCTCTGGGTCAGCTTCTGGAAAAGCGCCTCTCGATCCATCTTGAATTTCTCAAGAGCCTCCGGCGGGATCCTGTCGATCATCTCCCGGATTTTTGTCTCTGCCAGCTTTTTGGCATCGTCAAGCGACATCTGTTTCGACTGGTTTTCCTTCATCGTCTCGCCGAGGGGTTTGCCGGAGTCCCTCTGAAGCTTGGCAAAAGACTCCTCGAGCTC
>JAJZCZ010000070.1:0-4041 GCA_021828805.1 Nitrospirota bacterium
ATATTCGATCCGTGGAAGATGACGTTTCCGGCCAGTTCGAGGTCGACAATTTCCCGAATGCGGTATTTGAGGATCAGATCTCGGAGTTTTGAGGCGTATTTGGCTTCGGTAATGGACAGAGGGAGAAAAAAGCCAAGTCGGCCGCCGTCTTTTAGCCACCACTTGATCGACCGGTAGACGAAGAAGGCTGACATATCCGTTTGATGGTGCTGAACATCGGAATACTGTTCGAGAAGGGATTTGCTCATACCGAACCGATGAACGCGGACATAGGGCGGATTTCCCACGACGATGTCGTAGTTCTGCGACGTCGACCGACTTCGGAAAGCGCGTTCCGCCACCCGTCCCTTTAGCGCTTCCTCCGCCGAGTCTAGGGAGAGTCCCTTGAGCCCTCCCTTTTTCATGGGAAAGCCCCATGTGTCGAGGGAATCGTATCCGCCCTCGATGGACAAGCTCCTGACGACTCCCTTCATGTTGTTGCGGATCTCGGGTCCGCATCCAATTGCGTGCCATAAAAGCTGAATTTTGGCGAGGGTTGCGGAAAATTCGTTGATGTCGAGTCCGTTTAGGCGGGAGAGCACCTCCAACACATCGTCGAGTCCGAAGCCGATCCCAAGTTCTTCTGCCCGATTGCTAGCCCCATCGAAGGCTTCGACAAGGAAGGTTCCGGATCCGGCGGCCGGATCGAGAACCTCCGATGTCTGGGAATACTCGCAGGCCTTTAGGATGTACCGTGCCAATTCCGGCCGAGTATAGACCTCCCCAAGTGCCTTCCTCTGACGCGGTTCCAGAAATTTGTCGTAAATCCCCGAGAGGATGTCCCCGCGAACTGTCGAAAAATCCCACCTGGCCAGAAGCCACATGGCATGAAGTAAGGATTCGCTGAAGTCCAGAGAGTCCCGGTAGAGAATCCAGTCAAGGGCCTTTCGTTCGAACAGATGCCGAAAAAGTGGCCTGGCCTTCTCGTAGGCTTCGGCGATCAGGGCCTGGTAAGGTTTTTTGAAATAGTCCGCATACCGAATAAAGGCGGCAATCCCGCCGTTGGAGATAATCCGATCAAGGAGGGTGTAGTCCTCCGCAAATCGGATCATAAGCATCCTTGACAGGAGCAGGGTCGCGGTCTCCTGGATGAAGGCCTCTCGGGCCGAAAGGCTCTCCTCTTTACGATCGAGAAAAGAGACGGCGGCGGCCTTCCCTGATCGTTTGGGAAAACGAGGAAGGATATCCAGTTCCGCGCGGAGGGCATAGAGGTAAGGCTGAAGATTGTCGATCATCAGAAAATAGTCATGGTCATAGGCTTTCGCATCGATCTTTTCCACCAGGCCACTGATGGTTTTTTCGAAGCAGAGGGGATCCTCCGAATCCTCCGCAGAGTCCCTGTTCCAGGAAACCTTTCCATACACCTTCTCGAGGGGGGCGAGGATTGTTTTAGCCTCTGCAAGGCCTGGAACAAGATGTTTATCGACCAGGCTGTCGACGGCTTCGGATGACAAACGGGCCACGGAAACAATCGACTGAATAAACTCATGCCGGTTTTCGTCGGTGACGGGAAGCCGTTTTGGAATCTTTCCGTTGGAGAATTCCGTCAGAGCCCTCTTGAGGGTTGCGGCATCCTGCGTAATTGGATAGAAGCATTTGGAAAATATCTCTGGATCCTTCAGGGAAAGCCAAGTTTTTTCGAAGGCAGGTTTCTGGGTGGCGAGGTCTTCGGTGCGAGTTTCTGGGGACATATCCCACCGCTGAATGATTTCGGAGTCGTACAACCAAAAACATCGAAGTCGTGGAAACCGGTATTTTTCAAGTTTTTCCAGGAGTATAGTTCTTTTAAGGTCGTCTTTTACCAGGGATCCGGATTTCCCATCAAGGACGGCATACAGATGATCACCGGGATTTCGGAGGGATTTTGGAACGTCAAGCCATATCTGAAAATCGGGACGATCTCTGCTCCCAATAATAGGGGAATCCACAAGGATCCTGTCACGGGATATTCCAATACCGAATTTTGGATTGCAGAGAAGATCAAGGACAGAGCTGTAGGCATTCTGTTCGGACCCAAGATTCTTCCGTATCTGGGCAATAGTCGTCGCAAGAGGGGAACCTTCGGATAGGGATTTGATGGGCATCGATCCTCCGCGAGATTTTTTGTTTTGAAATTGAAATTATTGAATTTTTTTTAAAAGGGGTATGGACGGATCGTCACCCTCGATGACCGCAGACATGGTCCTCCCTCCGGTCGAAGATCTTTTCCCAATTATGGTATAAATCAATGAAAAAGACACGCCCGGCAAAATCCGGCCGCATAAGATCAAAACCTAAGTGAATAAGTCCAGCGCTCTCCCGTGTCGTCCCGTTCTGTCTCGCCCCGTCCCCCAAAATCTCAATCCGTCCCGAATTGTCCCCGCTCGTCCCGCTTTGGGACGCTCCCGTCCCATTTGCGTCCAGAAAGGGTTCTCCCCCATCGAAATCGTGTCATGACGAGATTCGGGGGCGATAGAGACCTGTCGAAGCGCCGCGCCGGGGCCGACGGCCCAGTTCGAGGGGGAGCGGACCCCTCGCGAGTCCGGCAAGACCGAGACGGAAGGCGCCAGCGGAGCCGGTCTGAACCTGTTGATATTGAATTGAACGCTATCGTAAAATAGTTAAAAAATACGTCACGCCAAAAATCGGGGTCTCCGGGACTTCGGGGCGTGACACCCTGCGGCGCGAAAACTCGTCCAACCTACGCGGCCCCGTCTTTTTTCAGGGGGAGCCGACATCCGGAACCTGTGACACCAAAAAACCATACGGGGAGTCGCCTGGAGAAGACGTTGGTCTTGGCCTGCAATGAGGGGACGCTTCCCAAATCGCCAAGGAAAAACCCGGTGTTCCACAAAAGAAAATCTGGAAGACGATTCTTTGTGGGACACCAAGCGGCGCGAAAGGACGGGGTCCCCCGGGGAAAATCTCAAAACGCCCGAAAAGAAGGATCCTCCGGGACGCCTTCCTTGTGACACCAAAAAGGCCGAATCTTGGCTTGAAAAGAGGGTTCTCCTGGAAAAAAGGCCCTTGGCACCTTGGCGGGGCAAAAGGGTTCTCCGGGGAAGAAAGTCGGTGTCCCGCTAAGGTGCTACGGAGAGTCTTTCTCCCGTAGCACCGCTCCCCGATCCTTCCCCTCAATGAGGAGAACCCAGTGTCACAGGGGAAGGTGAGGGGAGACGAATCCGCGCCACCAGGAGAACCCCGGATCCCCGGCGCGAACAACAGGATCCTCCCGGAACACCTCCCTCCCAACAGGAGGATCCCGGAACCCAGGGGAGGGACGAGGACCAACCGACACGCGCCACCAGGAGAACCCCGGATCCCCGGCGCGAACAACAGGATCCTCCCGGAACACACTCCCTCCCAACAGGAGGATCCCGGAACCCAGGGGAGGGACGAGGACCCACCAACACGCGCCACCAGGAGAACCCCGGATCCCGGCGCGAACAACAGGATCCTCCCGGAACACACTCCCTCCCCAACAGGAGGATCCAAAGTTCAGGAGGGGGAGCCGAAGGTCAAACCCGTAAGACCAAACAAATGAAGGAGAAAATCATGAACACATCTCTTGTCCACGTCCCGTTCCACGGCACCACCCTGTTTCTCGTCGAGCAGAACAACGAGCCCTACACCCCCATGAAACCCATTGTCGAAGGGATGGGGCTTGCTTGGCATGGACAATTCGAGAAGCTGAATCGCAATCAAGAAAGATGGGGTATTCGTGTCATACGAATACCTTCCCCAAGTGGCGAGCAGGACACGCTTTGCATGCCCCTCCGCAAACTCCCCGGCTGGCTCATGACCATCCAACCCTCCCGCCTCAAGCCCGAGATTCGGGAAAAAGCTTCGGCTTTTCAGAACGAGTGCGACGACGTGCTGTGGAACTACTGGACAAAAGGGATTGCCGTCAATCCCCGGAGAGGATCGGAATTCGACATAGTGGTCCGGAGCCTTGACGTCTTGACGCAGAGGGTCGCCCGGCTGGAGAACCTCTTTCGCTCGTCGCCCCAGACCGAGCGGCCT
>JAJZCZ010000070.1:4051-8213 GCA_021828805.1 Nitrospirota bacterium
GCGGCCTCCGGAGGAATCTGTCCGGGGTCTCCCCCGATACACTCCCGAGCAAAAGGAGGCGATCCGCCTCTACCGAAAGCTGGAAAAATCTGGAAAGACGAACGAAAAGACGGAGTTTCTCCTCTCGGAATACGGCCTCCTGTTGGAAACTCTCAAGCAAACCTACCTGAAGGAGAGGAGGGAAAAAGGTCTCCCCGACCCCGAAGACAGCGCCGACTTTGTCGCCTGGCTGGTGGTCGAATATCCTGACGTGCTCCAAAAGGTGGAGGCGCGTTTTGTGGCCGTTCACAATCAGAAAAGGAGAGACGCATGAGAACGAAGAACACTGTCGAAAAATACAATCGGGAAGGCCTCCGTCTGATCCGGTTCTACAAGCAGAAAACCGGGGCCCTAGACCTGTCCGGATTCCCCGAATGGCTGACGGCACAAAAGCCCTCCCTCCGAAAAAATACCTGGTATCTCTACAAACAGGCGGCGATGACCGTTCTTCGTTCCCTGGGAGAACCGGACGACAGGATCGAGAAACTGGCGGAGGAGGGAACCGAGGGATGCCTGGGAGGCCGCCTCCCGATCAAAAAGGCCCTCCTCGAGCGCGATGTGGAAAAACTCAAAAAAGCGGCGAAGGGAGTGGGAAACTGGAATGCTCTGGCATGGCTGCTGGCGGGACGAGCGACAGGTCTTCGCCCGGTGGAATGGAAAAATGCCAAACTCGAGGAAGGTCCGGAGGGACCGGTGCTGGTGGTCGAAAATGCCAAGCATACCAACGGACGGGGAAATGGCCCCGTCCGCCACCTCCACCTCACGGAGCTAAGGGCGAGGGTCCTCTCCGAAGATCCCGCCGCCCTCGAGGCATGGGAGGCTCTCACGAATCATCTGGCAAACGTGAAGCGCGCTCGCGAAAAAGGTCCGCGGGGGTTCGAGAAATATTACGAGGCCTGCCGGCAGGGACTCCATCGACTCTCCCTCCTGGCTGGAATCAAGGGGATCAGCCTGTATACCTCTCGCCACCAGTTCGCCGCGGACTCGAAGAGGGCGGGCCATTCTCACCCGCAGACGGCGTCAGAAATGGGCCATGCGTCCGACAGGACGGCCGTGACCCATTATGGAAGACGGGTTCAGGGGAGACCGGGGGTTCCCCTCCCCCTTCCGTCTCCCGAAGAAGTGAAGACGGTCCGGAAGAAGCTCGCCCCTTCCAACGGACCCCGCCGCGAACAAAAATGAGAAATTATACGCCAAATGTCGTTTACCTTAAAAATGACGTATAATTTTCTTGCCATAACATACTGAGTCTTTACTTGGGGAGGGTTGACGGTGGCCAAAAGAATTCCTTTGCCTATCAGGACGCTTTACGAAGATCTTATGGACAGAAAGATGCAACAGGAATTGTTTCTGTCGGAGATGGAAGGGGCGCATCCAACGGGCACGTTTGTTTCGAAAACTGTGGGCGGACGATTGTATTGGTATTTCCAGTCTTACGAAAACAGCAGGAAACGGCAACGATATATCGGGCCCGATGGCGAGAGGGTCCGGAAGATGATCTCCCGGTTAAAGGACTACAAGGAGACTCTCCGGGATTCCCCGACGGAAGATCTTGTGTCCGTTTTGCGGAGAACGCCTGGACTTCCCCAGATTTTCCCAGAGGAAGGGACGATCATTGCCTCCTTGGAAAAGGCAGGGGTCTTCAGAAATGGGGGAGTGCTTGTCGGGACCCAGGCGTTTCGATGCTACCCGCTCGTAGTTGGTGTGTCCCTTTTAGGAACGGCGATGCGCACAGGCGACATTGATCTGGCCTACGACCGTTCCCTTCAGGTTTTCGTCCCGGAGGCGACGGAAACGATCGTGTCGCGGATCCTTGACACGCTCTCCTTTTTGCCTTTGCCAACGCTTGATGAAAAGGGACGGTCGTATTCCTTTAAGGTCAAGGGAAGCGAATTGACGCTTGAAATCCTGACCACCCTTGACGGCAGCGAGAGGAACCCTGACCGGTTGAAGTCCATCGATGCAATCGGGTTTTACGCACAACCTCTCGAATATATGGACTATCTGATTGCCGAGCCCATCAAGTCCGTTCTTCTTTTCGGGAAAGGCGTTCTCGTCAATGTACCGTCTCCGGAGCGGTTCGCCGTTCACAAAATTCTCGTGAGCCAGATCCGAGCGGTTCCATCAGGCGCCAAAGCCGAGAAGGATCTTCACCAGGCGATGACATTGATCGAATCCCTTGCCGATCGTCATCCAGACGATTTGGCGCGGGCCATTCGTCAAATGGGAGAGAGGTTAAAGGAAGACCCGCCGGCCCGGGAGAAGTTTCTTGCAGGTGTGGAGGCGTTAAGAAGAAGCATTGCTGCCCCGCTTGTTTCGGTGTTCAGGGAGGAATTTTTGAAATCCTCAGGAAGTTAAGTCATGCTCTTTTTTAATATCCGACTCTGCTTGAAATAGACGGTCTTTTTCTCGTCTACCATGACGGACGCTCCCGTTTTCGGATTGCGTCCCTTTCTCTTGCCGCGTGTCCGTACCCGCAGCACTCCGAAGTCTCGAAGTTCCACGGTATCCCCCGACATCAACCCCTCCTTCATGCCCTCAAGAAACAGATCGACCATCACTCGGGCGTCCTGCATCGAGATCCCGGAAAATTGCCGCGCGATTCTTTGGACTAGCTCCGACTTTGTCATGATGGGATCCTTTTCAAAAAAAGGAGATGGGGGGGGATTTCTTTGAATTCTAGGGGATGCGGAGGAGGGTTTCCCGGTGTTCTTCGACATAGTGCATCCAGAAATGATAACGTTGGGCGTAAGGATCGCCGATGCACTGCCGACAGACCCGCTCGATCTTGTCCAGAAGGGATCGGTCCGCCAGCGCCGCCCGACGAAGTTCGGCCCAATCCCGCCATCGTCCGCGCAAGATTACATCATCGATCGCGGCAAGGGTGAAGTCCGAATGAGTCAAATGGCGATGTTCCAACTTTTTCTCCTGTCAACGGTTTTCCACAATAGTTCGATGATACGATATAGTCATGATGCCTCCTTTTCTCGAGTATAAGAGGGGAGAATCAGAATATCAATAAAAAATGGTAATCGCCTACAGGAAGGGAGTTTACATTCAGGAAAACTCATCTATACAAACCCTTTAATAGGTAAACCCCCTCACACTTGCCAATCAGCCCCATTCGAGGCCAATCCCAGAGGGGGCATGATTCCTCTCAATCTCTGTCTCTGAAGGGCCGAGAGGGTCCTCTAGCGCCGTTTCCATCCGGTCCCGGATCTCTCCGGGCAGTGTTTCCAGAAGGGCCTCCATGGTTTTTTTAACCCCTTCTCCGTTCTGTCCCATCGCTTTCAGGATCCCTTCCATTGCGGCCGTCAGACCGGGGTCGGAGATCGCCCCAGGGGTCTTGTCCCGATAAACCCGTCCTTTAGCCGTCAAGCGACCGTCCGAATCCAGAACATTTTGAGCGAGGATCTTCCCGACATGGGACGGGAGGGTCGATGGACGGCCGAGTCCGGCGGCCATCAGTCCCTGGAGAACGACGGCATCGGGAGCATCCGTCGAGATTCCCGCGGAGGCCATGGGCTCCCTGTCGGGCCCCAGGCGATGAAGCGGCCGGAATAGCCCGAGGGAGCGGGCCCACTCGGGAAGAGACTCCGCGGCGGGAATCTCGACGGGAAAGGGCGGGAGGCCGGAGTGAAGAGCCCTCCGGGAAATGCGCTCGACGACGGTCTGATCGCCGCGATCGGAAATTCGTATGGACTCCCCCAGCGGGTGAAGGGCTTCGTGAGGCGAGAGGGGATCGAGAGAGGGGAGTCGGGAGGGGGCGAACCCCGTCAACCCCGCTTTTTTCGCCAGGGGGAGGAGGGCCTCGGCCGACTCCAGGGACAGTCCCCGACTGTCCGTCCGCGGATAGGAGAGAACGCCCCTTTCGTAAAGGAACTGGATTCTTCTGGCCCCTTCGACAACGCTCATGCCAGCATTTCTCCGGAGATCGAGGAGGGCGTCGCCGAAGGAAAAGGGGGCCGGCCGGGGACGGAGTTCGACCGTCGCGGGAGACACCGGGGGGAGGGAGTCGAATGCCCGGATCCGGGCCGACCATTCGATCGTCTTCCCCGCCAGGAGAGGGACCGTCGCCAGAAAGGGGGGCCCCTCTTTGGCCGGATAGCGGACGAGATCGGAA
>JAJZCZ010000071.1 GCA_021828805.1 Nitrospirota bacterium
GGCCCCATTTTTCAAGCCTGCCGGAGGCGATGTCAGCTCTGAGGCGCGTGGAAGAGAGCTCCAGTGAATGGATGGCCAGAAGCCGGATTGTCGTGTTGAAGGCGGGAAGGCCGGCCACCCACTCGATCCGTCTCTCCCGACTGAAATCGGCAAACGAAGGAACATCTTGTCCGGTCAGGGGAGAGCCTCCCATGGCAAGGACCCGGAGAAGAGTGTTGCGGGCGGTCCCCCCCTCCGTTCCCGGGCGGGTCACGATGACAAGATGGCTCAGGGAAAGAATGGTCTCGGGACCGCCCCATTCCAGAAAGTCAGCAAAGGCGTCCTCGCCCATCACGAAGAAGGGTGGAGGAGAGAGAGAGAGTCGCTCGAGCGTCCGGAAGGTGAGAGATGGCCCAGGAAGCCGGCATTCGATGTCCGACGCTCGCCACCCCGGACGGCCCGCAATGGCCAGTTCGACCATGCGACATCGCTCCTCACACGAAACCCCGGGACGCTCTTTGTGGGGAGGCGTTCCCGTCGGGAGAAAGATCACCTCCGAGAGCCCCAGGCGACGTTCGATCTCCCCGGCCAGGGCGATATGGCCATTGTGGAGGGGGTTGAAGGCTCCGCCGAAGAGGGCGGAGGCGGGCCGATACCCCCGGCTATCGGCCCCGGAGGTGTCCATGGCCGCGCACCATGTATTTTGTCGTGGTGAGCTCCGGAAGCCCCATCGTTCCCCGGGCATGGATCCGGGTGGTGGAGATGCCAACCTCCGCCCCAAGGCCAAAGACGTTGCCATCGTGAAGCCTCGTCGAGGCATTGACCATCACACAGGATGAGTCGACCTCCCGGCAGAAGCGCTCCGATTCGCCGACATCGGAGGTGACGATCGCCTCCGTGTGGCCCGAGCTGTACTTGGCGATATGGTCGAGCGCCTCATCGAAGGTACTCACAATGTGAACATTCATCGCAAGAGAGAGAAACTCTGTCCGGTAGGTTTCGGGGGTGGCGGGAGCAACCGAGGGATCGAGGTGGCGGGTCCGGGGGCAGCCGTAGATGGTCACCCCCTTCTCTCTCAGAAGCTGCAGGAAGGGACGCAGGAAGGTCTCGGCCTGAGACTCATGAACGAGAAGAGTCTCCATCGAGTTACAGGTCGAAGGACGGTTGGTCTTGGCGTCAAGCACGATATCCCGGGCCATGGGAAAGGTCGCCGAAGCCGATACATAGACGTGGCAGATCCCCTGGTCATGGCGAAGGACAGGAACCCGGGCATGGGCCACGACCGTCTCCATGAGAGACTGTCCTCCCCGCGGAATAACGACATCAAGGGCGGTGTCGCTCACCAGATCGGCCACCACCTTGCGGTCGGTCCAGGGGAGAAAGGCCACCCCGTCGGGGTTGACGTTCGCCTGGGCAAGCCCCTCCCAGATCGCTCGAAACAGGGCGGCATTGCTTCTTCTGGCCTCCTTCCCCCCCTTCAGGACGGCTCCGTTCCCCGACTTGAAGCAGAGAGAGGCCACCTCGATTGTCACATTGGGACGGGCTTCGTAGACAACTCCGACAAGCCCGATCGGGACCCGGATCTTTTCAATGATGAGCCCGTCGGGATTTTCCCAGCGGGAGACGGCGGTACCCACGGGATCCGGCAGGGCGGCAACCTCGGAGAGCCCTCCGACCATCGCCTCAAAGCGTGGCCCCGTGAGAAGAAGCCGGTCACACATCGCCGGGGAAAGACCCGACTTCTGGGCCTCTTCGTAGTCGCCATGGTTGGCCTCGAGAATCTCCTCCCGGCGGGAGAGGAGCTCGCGGGCGATATTGGAAAGAGCCTCGTTCTTCTTCTTCGAGGTCAGCACGGCATAGGAGCGGCAGGCTTCCCTGGTTTTTGAAACGATGGCCGAGAGTTGGGAACGGTCATAGGACATATCGCAGACTCCTTGATGCGCTTAAGAAGAGGGATCGGAGAGGACGAGGTCGTTCCGGTGAACCAGAACCCCCTCCTCTCCGGGAACGATCTCGCGGGAGGACTTGCGGACAATACCCCGGGCAATCTCCGCCCCATGGGGATCCCGGAGAACCACTGTCTCTCCCCGGGTGAAATCCCCCGCCAGGCTGGCCACACCACGACCGAGGAGGCTCGTGCGCCCCGACCGGAGGGCAGACGCCGCTCCGGCGTCAAGAAGAATCTCTCCCCGGGGAGCGGAGAACTGTCCGATCCAGATCTTGCGGTTCGACGGGAGGCTCCGGGCCGTATCAAAGAGCGTCCCTGTCTTGCCCTCAAAAAAACGGAAGATCCCGCCGGGAAGATCACCTTTCAAAACCCCGACCGGAAGCCCCCAGCCGTTGGCCCACTGGGCGGTCGCCACCTTGGAGGACATCCCTCCGGTTCCGACTCCGCTGCGGGAGAGGCCGGCCATCCGGAGTGTCTTCCCGTCGATGTGCTGAACGCAGGGGAGAGGGCGGGCATCAGGATCGATGCGGGGGTCGGCCGTATAGAGGTAACTCACGTCAGAAAGGAGAAGCAGGCACTGGGCCCGTACCAGACCCGCCACGTAGGCGGAGAGACGGTCGTTGTCCCCGAAACGGATTTCAAAGGTCGCCACGGCATCGTTTTCATTGACGACCGGAACCACGCCGAGGGAGAGCAGTGTTTCGACGGTGCGCTCGAGATTGGTGAATCTCTCCCGGTCGGCGATGTCGGAGGGGGTCAGAAGGATCTGGGCGACGCCGAGCCCGTGGCGCCGGAAGGCTTTTTCCCATTGGCCCATGAGGGCGGTCTGTCCGGCGGAGGCGGCCGCCTGCTTCTGGGCCAGAGAGAGGGGACGGCGTCCGAATCCGATGCGCTCCCGTCCGGCGGCAATGGCCCCGGAGGAGACCAGAACGACCCGGACCCCTTCGTCCCTGAGACGGCGGATCTGAGTGGCAATCCGGGAGAAAGGACGGCTCGAAAGTCCCCCGTCGGGGGCGGTCAGGATGTTACTGCCGACCTTGACCACGAGGACCTGGAGTTTTTTTCTTATTTCAGCGCGTCTTTCCTGGCAGAGTTCGGCCATCAGTGCCCCGGAGGAGCCCCGCCTTCGGGGGCCAGGAGTGCCTCGCCTTCGAGAAGGGTGTCGAGGGCGTTCAGAATCTCGGGAATGCCCTCTCCCGACTGGGACGAAAGGAGATAGGGCGTCCGGCCCGTCCGGCGGCAAAAATCCCGGAAGGCTTCGAGCCGGTCAGGGTCGGCGGAATCGGCCTTGGTGGCGGCCACCTGTTCGGGCTTGTCGAGAAGGCGGGGATCGTAGAGGGCAAGTTCATTGCGGATGATCCGGTAGGACTCCTCCGGATCGGCCGGCCCCTCATAGCTGACATCGATGAAATGGAGGAGGACCTGGGTGCGCTCCACATGCCGCAGGAAGCGGTCCCCCAACCCTTTTCCTTCGTGGGCTCCTTCGATCAGTCCCGGAAGGTCGGCCACGACGTATTCCCGGATTTCAGGAAAGCTCCCGCGGGAGACAACGCCAAGATGAGGGTGAAGGGTCGTGAAGGGGTAGGATCCGATTCGGGGATGAGCCCGGGTGACGCGACCGAGGAATGTGGATTTGCCCGCATTGGGAAAGCCAAGAAGGCCGACCTTGGCCATAACCTTGAGCTCAAGCCTGAGGGTGAGCTCAACGGCCGGCTTGCCGGCTTCGGCAAAGTCCGGAGCCTGACGGGTGGGAGTGGCGAAGTGGACATTCCCCCGGCCACCCCTTCCGCCCGGAGCGGCCACGAAAATCTGGCCATCGTCGACGATATCGACCAGCAAGGCGCCGGTCTCCGCGTCGAAGACCTGGGTTCCCAGGGGAACAAGAAGGAGCAGGTCCTCCCCGCTCTTTCCATGCTGTTTTTTTCCGCGCCCGTTTTCACCGGAGGTGGCCACGACCCGGGGCCGGTGCTTGAAGTCGAGAAGAGTCGAACGGTCCGGCGTCCCGCGAAGGACGATGGAGCCGCCATTCCCGCCGTCTCCGCCATCCGGCCCCCCGCGGGGGACAAACTTTTCCCTCCGGAAGGAGGCCGAACCGTCCCCGCCTTTTCCCGAGGCGACGCGGAGGGTCACCTCATCGACAAACTGGGACATGGTGCCTCCGGAAAGATGGAGCCGACACCTCCCCCGCCCGTAGATTGGGCGGGAGGAGAATCTCAGGCCTTGACGGATTCCTGAGCCGACGCGGCCTCGGGAACAATGCTGATCTTCTTGGCATCCCGTCCGTACCGGGAAAAGCGGACTACTCCGGTCTGCATCGCAAAGAGGGTATAGTCCCGACCCATTCCGACGTTGTCGCCGGGATAGAACTGGGTTCCCCTCTGGCGGACGAGGATGTTTCCGGCCAGAACGAGCTGACCATCGTGGCGTTTGACTCCCAGCCGCTTCGACTCAGAATCGCGGCCGTTCCGGGTCGAGCCGACCCCTTTCTTATGTGCCATGACACTCTTCCTTTCGAGAAAACGTTTCCTCAGGAGACTGACGTCTCCGAGCACTCCTACGCAGTCTTGACGATCGATTCGATTTCGATGCGGGAGACGAGCTGACGGTGCCCCTTCTTCCGACGGTAGTTCTTGCGGCGCTTCTTCTTGAAGACAATGATCTTCACGTCCTTTTCCTGACGGACGATCCGTCCCCGGACCTCGACGGCAAGCGGCTTGTCGGCCGTTGCATAGACGACGCCACTTTCATCCGACACCATCAGAACCTCGCGAAAAACGATCGTGCCTTCTTCCTCGATGCGCTCGACAACGAGCACCTGGCCCGGCGACACACGATACATCTTGCCGCCAGTCCGAATCACGGCAAAGGTGTCTGCCATGAAATCCCCCTTCCATAGACTTTAAAACGCTTTGTTTGTAAGCACACGGCGGAGCCGTATCCAGCCCGGCCATCTGGTCAGACTCAAGCGACCGGACCTTCGCATCCCGGAGACCCCTAAAAACACGGCCCGAGAAAAATGCGAACGTGCCATTCCCGTAAAATCGCAAAGTGGAATTCTAGCACAGAGTTTGACGGGGATGCAAAATCTGTCGCATCCCCGTGACGGGGAAAAACGGAACACGCTTTCGTGATGGTCTCAGAAAACGGGGACTGCTGATCGCCAGTGAACGATCAGGGGCGTTCCTCACTTTCAAAGACCCCATTGCCAGATCCGTGGAAAGTCGAAACCTGAAGCGAGTAAGAATTCGACGAAGAGCCTGCCAACGTGAGCGAGTGGGTCGCCTCGACCTCCTGGCTTTTCCGGTTCTGGGACTGCCCATCAAGGCTGACAATTCCCGACGAATTTCCCCCTCTATCACCACGAGGCAGACTCAAGGCTTTTGTCTCAACAGGTTGAATATAGCCAGAATCAACTGAAAGGACAGTTTCGTCTTGAGATTGCGACCGATAAGTCGTCGTTGCCGCATTCATGTCAAAGATATTGGAAGAATCGCCCGAGAAATCCCCCAGATTCAGGCCCCCTCCGAGCAATGATCCAAAACTTCCAATAGGATTGGTAACCAGTAAAGGAAGCGGCGGGAGCTCGTTTTCGTTACCAAAGTCTCTTGGGGTCGTCTGCGAAAGGGACAGGAGCGAAGTGCTCACCTGGGACGCGGGGATGATAGCGCTTGAGGACAGGGACAAGATGCTTCCCCCGGAGAACGTGGTTGGAAGGATGTAATCCCCCGCGTTGAGCGCGGAGAGGAAGACGCCGTTTCCAGTCAGGTCCCCAGAATTAAGCGAGACCGTTCCCCCGACATTCGAACCAATGCTTGCCGACGTGAGCAAAGAGGCGAGGTTCCCGTTCAGACTTACCGTCTGCCCGGAGGGCATCCCAGAAAATGTGGTATTGGAAGAATTCAAAACGATCCCTGCGCTCCCGTCAAAGGTTTTTGTTGCGGAAGAGGCCAGAGAGAGCGGAGTGGAAGAAATGGACCCGGTACCCAAGACGGTGGCGCTGTTTGCCCCGGTCAGCTGAACCCCATTGACAGAGTAGTTGGAGAGAAGCGTTCCGCTTCCCGCTGAAAAGGAGGAAGCTTGAACCGGAATAGAGACCGAATACCCGCTTCCAACATTTACTGCGGGATTTCCGCCGCTGAGATAGGATCCGGTAGCACTGTCAAATGTTGCGGAGTTACCGTTTACAAAACCCGAGAGCGTGACATTCGGCGACACGTTCTGGGACAAGCCATTGACCGTCTCCAGAGTATTCGAGCCCACAGCATAGGCATTGGAGCTCCCGTCATAGGTCTTGTTGACAGAAGAAAGACTCACGGTCAGCGGAGCAGGAGTGACCGATAGCGCCGTGGCGTTTCCGGAGGAAGGTGAAAGCGTGAAGTCTCCGGCGACGACAGGCGTGTTGTTCGCATTCGTCCCGTAGGAGAGGACGGGGGTGATCGCATAGGAACCCACATTGCTCGTAGCCGTCGCGGAGGTTGTCCAGCTTGCCGTGACGAGGGACGAAAGAGTGGGAGAGGTCAAAGAGGTGATGGTCGAACTCGAGAGCGCTCCCGAAAGAGCGGGCGCCGATCCACCATAGGTCATCGAGGCCGTGTTGGCCGTCGCCGCAAGGGTCACCGGGGTAATGGCCCCCCCCGACGCCGAAACGGTAAAGGGACCGCTTGTCGGCGCAAGTTGAACCCCCGCGATGGAGTAGTTCGAGAGCACGGCGCCACCGCTCGGAGACAGATCAGTATACAGCACACTTCCCGTGACTCCGTACCCCGACCCCACGTTGGCGACCGTCGTGGCACTCGTCGAGCTGAGCGTGTAATAGGCATTTGCAGGCGTACCAAGGGAAATCCCCTGCCCCGACACCACCCCGGTAAAGCTCATGCTCGCCGAACCGAGGGTCGCCAGATCCGTCCCGTCGTAGATTTTACTGGGAGGGCTCGAGATGGTCACCGTGAGCGGCGCCGGATTGATCGACCCTGGCTCGGTAATAACTACACAATGACCACTCACGAGTTGAGTCGTGCCAATTTTATAGTTTGACATCGAGGTCAAGCCGGAGAGTGAAAAGGATACCTGCGAGATAGACGCAGACACGGAATAACTGCTTCCCACATTTGAAACCAGACTTCCGGAGCTTGAATAGCTCCCGTTCGTTACATTAAGCGTCGCCCCCTCCCCCGTGGCAAATCCCGTCACGGTCATGTTCTTTACGACCGTCTGCGGCGTTCCACCACTAGGAACTCCAGTAGGATCAGAAATGCCGCCCGATGAGGACGTCATATAGGCCGTCGAGCTCCCGTCATAGTTCTTGACGATCCCGCCCGAAACGGGGGTGAGGGTCAGCGGCGCCGGCGTGATAGCCCCGGTATTCACTGAGGTCGCCGACGTGGGCAGTGTATAGTTGGAGAGAGACGTTCCTGATGCCGCCGTATAGGCAGTAGAGGGAATACCACTCAGACTCACGGTGTATCCCGTTCCCACGTTCGGTGCTAGTCCAGTGCTGACTGAGCCTCCGGAATAGGTCCCCGTCCCCGTGAACGAGATACACTGACTGCCCACAAAGCCCGATAGGTTCGCGTTCTTGGAAATGTTCTCGATGATATTATTGCTCGTCAACGTCTCTCCGGCGGAGGCGGTAGTGAGAAAGGCAGTCGTCGTCCCGTTGTATGTCTTGGTCGGAGAGTTCAAGGTGAGCGTCAACGGCGCCGGATTGATCTTCAGAGCCGTCGAGTTCCCGGTCGCCGAGGTGACGGTATAGTCCCCCGACACCGCTCCATTTGTGTAGCTGAACGTCGGCGTGATCCCATAGCTCCCCACGTTGGTGGAGCTTCCCGCC
>JAJZCZ010000072.1 GCA_021828805.1 Nitrospirota bacterium
GAAAGGTGATATGCCGGAGCAAGAACCGGGAAGAGTGCGGTAAAAAGCTGTCTGTCGAGATAGTTGAGAAGATTCGAAAGAAAAAGGAGAAGCGGAAGGAAGAGGCCCATGAACGTTCGATTGCTCCCCTGGAGAAGAAAGGGTCAGGCGGGATCGCCCTCGTCGACCGTCTCGTGAATTCCGTGGAAAAGCTGCCTGTTCCGGAGAAGGTAAATCACGATCAGAACGTTGAGAACAAAGGCCCCCAATCTCCACGGGGAAAAGTGGGAGTGCATGGCATAGATCTCAAGGGGGATGAGGGCGGAAATCTCGATGATCGTCATGTACTCTGCCCACCGGAACCGGCGGTGAAGCCCCCACGCCACTGTAAAGTTCACCAGCCCGTAGACGATGCCTCCGACAGAGATGATCATGAGCATGTTGGGGCCCACAAGTCCCGTTTTCCGGAAAATTTGCCCCGTAAAGGCATTGTCGGTATCGATATTAAAATTCTGAGCCCAGTGATAGAGCAGGCGGTTCAGACGAACCGGACCAAGGGAGAGGCCCCCGAGCCCGATCAGGAAGGCAACGGCCCCCTTCGCAATACGTTCGAGGATGATGTATTTTAAAAAGAGGGGAGAGCGACGGTTGATGATCATGGCGCCATTGTATCAGATGAGGAGCGGCATTGGATAGAAAAAATACATGCGTCGAGACAGATCCTCCCCCAACCGGCCCGCACGCCTCCCGAGGGGAGGGACGAAATCTTGCAGCGCCTTCCCGCCGCTTGAGACTTATGACGGGAACAGTCATCTGGGGACTCACAGCCTTCACTCCAGCCTTTGCAGAAACAGCTCCGACCATGACCGTCTCCTTTCCGGACACTCCCCGTCAGGGAACGGCCCTCAAGCTGAGGGTCACCTTTTCCACTCCGCCTCCCCATGGAGACTTTTACCGCCTTGAGGCCGACGTTGACAAGACACCTGTCGCCCTGTCGGATCTCTCGGAGGAGTCTTCCATCTGGGTGACCATTCCAGCCCAGACAACCGGGTCGCACACCGTCTCTGTGGTCTGGAGAAATTATCCCGGCAAGAAACCCCTTATCCGGTCGAAGACCCTGAACGTGCTCCCTTCGCCATAGCCACCACGGACCCATGCAGGGTTTTCCATAACAGAAAGGAATCATACGATGGAACAATCAAGAGGCGTTGTACTCCGGGAAGACCCCCGAAGAAAATCGTCTGTCGCATTTCTTCCAGCACATCTTCTCACCCTCGGCGCCGTCCTGGGCCTTTGCTTCTTTTCGGGATGCGCCTCGTACGGGCCGGCGCCTCCGGTGGTCGTCTCAGCTCCGACTGCCGCAGGGACCGGATCCGGACAGGTTACCGGACACATTGCAATCGCCGTGGTCGAGACCCGGACACCTTCAGACATGAATGATGTGGGCACACTCTTCCATCAGGACGGAACATATTCCGAGCTTATTCCCAGAGATCCCGTCGGTCCGGCGCTCGATACAATTCTGCTCCGGACGCTCTCTGACGCAGGCTTTGCGCCGGAAATCTCCCGGGGAACACCTCCCCCGGACCGCCCGACCCTCTCTCTTTCCATCGACACATTTAACGACCGGGTCAGACAGAGCCTCGTCGACGCCAAGCAGACGGTCCAGATCTCCTATACCGCAACCCTCGTCCTTCATGAGGGACAGACAACCCGGACGATCATCCGCAAGGTGGAGCGCCACTTCTCCCCCAAGCCGGTCGTCTCATTCGATCCGGAGAAACTTCCGGCACTGATGGGAGATCTTTTTGCCAAGAGTCTTCGAAAAGATCTCCTGCCCACGATCAAGACAAAAACAGGAGCCTCTCGTTGAGCACCGGAACGCCCCTTTCAAACGGCAAAGCCCTGGCCATTACGGTCGGGGTAGCCGGTCTTTTCGCATTTCTTCTCCTGGCCCTCCCGACTCCCAAAACCCCCTCGCCCTCCCATCACGTCCCTCCGGGAGCCGGACCGGCAACATCCGGGGCCGCCATGTCTCCGGAATCTCTCTTTCACAGCCGGTGTGTCCAATGCCACGCTCTTCCCGCACTGTCACACCGGACCCCCGAGGACTGGCGCATCCTTGTCCTCAAAATGAACCGCTACATGAAGCAGACGGGCCGGCTGTCCCTCTCTGACAGCGAGGTCGGAACCGTCACGGACTATATCGTCAAACTCCAGCGCTAGGCGCCGGGACCTTTGTCGGGAATATCAGAGTGGCTGGCGCAGCCCTCCGAACCTGAACCCCTCAAAGATCTCTCCTGCCTTGACCTTTTTCGACATCAGCAGCACCTTGAAGACCCGGCCCATCCGGAGAGGATGGATCAGTGTTCCCGCCTCCAGAATGGCCTCTTCCGAGAGGCGGTCGGCATTGGCCTGAACCCAGTCCTCGAAGCCAAGGCCCATGAGCCAGGACATCTGGTCGGTATAGCCGTCAAGACGGTACTCCCTCCCGGCAAGATCCTTCGCCACCCGGGAAAAATCCACAAAGGCGGTGAGGTCAACCTGACCGGGAGACTCGAGGAAACGGTCCGAGACCCGATGGCTCCGGTAGGCCTGGAGGGTCCCTCCCCGCCGCCGCTCGGAGCGAAGCTCCGAGCCTATATCCCCATAGTCGATCCAGAGCATGAAGCCTGACGAAAGACACTGATCGAGCATCGAGAGAACCCGGGGAATGTCCTGGCATATTTCAGTCTCTTGCCCCTCCCGGCGGGAGAGATCCTCCCCGAAACTTTCTCGAAGAAGATCCGACAGGGAAGGCTCTGAAATCTCTCCCCAAATCTCCTCGATTTTCCCTTCCGGCCCGGAGCGGACATAGCACTCCTTCCACCGCCCCCCGGCCACACGAACCCGATGAACAGGAAGCGCATCGAGAAACTCATTGCCCATGACAAGCCCCTGCCCCGGAGGAGGCCACCCCTCCGGAAGAGCCAGGGAAGACTCGCCCGGCTTGCCCGGCAAGGTAATCCAGCGCGGGGGGTGAACGAGGTCAAACTCCCGGAGCCGCTCCCGCTGACGGGCTTCGAGCACCCCGGGAAGCTCGCAGAGGATCGGGGCCACCCGACTATAAAATGCCGGGTCGGCCTTCCGGAAGATCGTCAAAAGATCGCCCATGAGCGTTCCGTTGCCGGGTCCAGCCTCAATCAGATAGAATGGATCAGGAGACCCGAGGAGTCGGTCGAGCTCTCCGATCTGAAGGGCCAGCAGGGTCGCAAACGCCGGGCTCGTTTCCGGGGATGTCAGAAAATCCCCTCCCTCGCGCCCGATTCCCGCATGGCGGGTATAATAGCCTTCATCCGGGCCGGCGGCCGCCTGTCTCATAAACTCACAGAATGTTATCATCCTTTAATCCTTATCCTTCGCAGGCACCCATGCTGATCCGTCTTTTTCTTATTGGCTTTATTCTTGTCCTGATTGGACGGACGGTACGAACCTTCATGGGAGGGGTTCAGAAAAAGCAGCCACAGATAACCCCCACACCGCTTGTCGCTGATCCCGTCTGCGGCCTTTATATCGACCGGGACCAGGCTATCCCGGCACGAGGCCCTTCCGGCGAAACCGTCTACTTTTGCTCCCGGGATTGCCGGGACAAATACCTCTCACCCCACCCCGACTCCTCTCCGGAGGTTCCTCCGGGCGAACGGAGATCCGGCTAGTGGAGGAGTCCCCTCTCCAGCAACACCTCCTCGAAGCGATCCCGAATTTCATGGCCGGCGTGGCCCCCGGAGTCCTCCTCCGAAAGAGTCTGACGGCGCAACCTCTCCTCTCATCCTTCCAGCCGAAAGCCATCCTCTCCCTCGGGAAGGCGGCAGGAGCCATGACACAGACCCTGGCCGACATTTTTTCCATCGCGCCAGAAAGGACTCTCTCGATTCTTCCGGAGGGCTACCCGAAACCTTCAGTTCCCTTCCCGGTCCATGAGGGCTCCCACCCTCTTCCCGACCCCAGAAGTCTCGAAGCCCTCGGACGCGTCCAAGGCTTTATCAACACACTTCCAACGGATGCCGCCGTGATCGTCGCCCTCTCCGGGGGGAGTTCGAGCCTTGTCGCCGCCCCCCTCCCTCCCGTCACTCTCTCCGACAAGATTCAGGTGACCCGCCACCTCATGGAAGCGGGGGCCCCCATCGACACGGTCAATTCGCTGCGCCTTCACCTCTCGCGCTTCAAGGGAGGAGGGCTTGCCGAAATGCTCGGCCCTCGCCCCCACACCACCTTCGTCCTTTCCGACATCCCGGGCCGGGGCTCCTCTCTTGTCGGATCTTCCCCCATGACTCCGGTTTCGAGGAACGGGCCCCGCATCCTCGAGGAAATCAGCCTTTTTCTCTCCCCGGACAAGATCCCCCCGACAGTGCGGGAGCTGCTTCTCTCCCTCTCCCCCAAGGAGATCCCCCCCCACACTTTTCCGGAGGATCCCCTCCGGATCGTCGGATCTTCAGTCAGCCTGATCCAGGCAATGAAGGAATATTTTTTACAGATTCCCGAGCTCACCTCCTATCCGCTGCACA
This sequence comes from Nitrospirota bacterium, assembly GCA_021828805.1. Taxonomy (GTDB): domain Bacteria; phylum Nitrospirota; class Leptospirillia; order Leptospirillales; family Leptospirillaceae; genus UBA4572. The sequence goes on from JAJZCZ010000072.1 coordinate 4,524, forward strand.
CGCTGACAGCAGAGCTCTGCGGAGAGGCCCGGGAAGCCGGTCGGGTCCTGGCCTCTCTGATTGCATGGGGGAGCCGATCCTCTTTAGAGGCCATAACAGGAAGCATCTGGGCCGCTGCAGGCGAAACCACGGTCACACTATCCGGAACCCCTTCCGGAAAAGGCGGTCGAACCCTTGAGCTCGCCCTCTCCCTTTCCATGGCACTTTCCCCGATTCCGGCTCTGGTTCTGACCCTGGCCTCCGACGGCTTCGACGGAAACTCCGGACTGGCCGGCGCCCTCGTCCCCACATCCTTCTTTTTTTCTCCCCGGAGACGTCTTGAAGGGGAGGCGGCGCTTCAGCTCCACGATGCGGGAGGGTTTCTTGAGCGTCAGGGGCTCGCCATCCGGACTGGACCCTCGGGGACCAATGTCAACGACCTCGTCATGGTCATTGTCTCCCCCTCTTCCACAACCCAAAGGAGTGCTTCATGACCCATACTCCCGGAACACCACGCCTTCGCCTGGCGTCATGCCTTCTTGCTGCCATACTTCTTTTGGCAATACCCGGCCATGCTTTTTCCTCCGGACTGCCCGCTCCCGGCCAGGAATTTCCTGTCGTCTGGTGGGCCCAGAATCATGTGAAGGAGGCTCTCTCAATCTTTCAGCACACGACCTGGAGAACACTGGGAGCCGCCTGTTCCTCAGGGAATCTCCCGGACGCTCCTGGCAACTCAGGATTTCAAGACTTCATCAAGGACAAGAAACGACGGAACTTTTGTCGCCGCTATCCCGGCCCGACCCACCATCTTCTTCAGGAAGCCCCCTACTTCATGGTCAGGCCACCGGGGGACCAAAAGTAGAGAGGAGCTGGTCCCAGGGAGCTGATCAATCCCGCCAGCGCCTCGGCTGACACCGACCCAAAACCTCCGGCCTCCATCCCGAGAAGTGATGGAGCGCCTCCCTCAGACTCGCGATAGGTCACCAGTTCCAGACTCTTGAGTCCCAGACTCTTTTTCATATGACTCAGGAGATCGGAGCGGTAGCCCACCCGATCGACAAGACCATGGGCCAGGGCCTGACGCGCAGTGAACACCCGGCCGTCAGAAAGGGGAAGGAGGGTTGCCCGATCAAGTTTTCGCCCCTTCTCCACCACCTCGAGAAATGTTCCATAGAAATCATTCACAAGACCCTCAAAGATCTTCCGGTCCTCCGGGGTCATCGCCCGGAAGGGAGAGCCCATTTCCTTCTCCGCCCCGGAGGCGACTGTCCGGTCGGTTACCCCCACTTTTTTCATGAGCCCTTCGACCCCGACGTTCGCGATCATCACCCCGATGCTTCCGACGACACTTGTCGGACGGGCCCAGACCTCATTAGCCCCCATGGCCGTATAGTAGGCCCCCGAGGCCCCAAGATCCCCAAAGAAGGCGTAGACCGGGATCTTAGTCCGTTGGCGAAACAGAAGAATCCGGTGGTAGAGTCTGTCAGAGGCCGTCACCGATCCCCCGGGGCTGTCAATGTCGAGAACGATGGCTCTGACATGCGGGTCACGACGTGCTTTTTCCAGCTCCCGGTCGAGGAGGCGAACCTGGTCGGTCTTTCCGGAGAGGAAGGGAGTTCCCCCCTTTTTCTCCTCATCACCGATAAACCCTCTCACGGGCAGGAAGAGGACCTTTTCCGTGGCCCCGCCTGCAGGACGAAGCAATTTCTCTACAAGTCCCTGGTCGGGAGGGAAAAGATTAACAGTCACACATCCACCAAGAGTAACTAGCACAGAACTCTTCCACATAAACCGGGTAAATTTATTCAAGCCTTCTCTTATCGTCATCTCTTTATACCTTTCCTTCGCTGTAGCTAGCGATAATTCGTGAACTGGAGATCGATCCCGAAGTCTTCGGCCTTGAGGTGTGCAATCACGGCCTGAAGATCGTCGCGGGACTTTCCGCTCACCCGGACGGTGTCTCCCTGGATCTGAGCCTGAACCTTGAGTTTTGTCCCCTTTATTTCCTGCGCCACTTTTTTGGCAATCTCCGGAGTCAGCCCCTGTTTGATGGCAATCCGCTGCCGGACCGTGCCACCGAGGGCCTCCTCCACTTTTTTCTTGTCGAGATTCTTCAGGGGAATCCCCCGGCGAACCAGCTTGGACTCGAGCACATCGATGACAGCGGTCAGTTTGTGCGCGTCTTTGGAGGCAAGAACGAGCTCTTCCTTTTCCCACTCAATACGGGAGCCGCTGTCCTTGAGGTCAAAGCGGGTTCCGATTTCCTTCAGCGCCTGGTCCACAGCATTTTTTGCCTCTTGAAGATCGACCTTCGACACCACATCAAAAGATGCATCCGATGCCATCGCTCCTCCATTTTAAGCTAGTCTAAAATTAGTCTGTCTTATTAAATAAGACGACCGACAATACTCCCATTGTTCCCATAAACAAACAGAGGCTTGCAAGATCTGTCAGCATGGAATGGTAATGTACCCCCACTAAAGCCCAGCGCAGAAGATCAACTCCATAGGATAAAGGATCGATCCGGGAGGCAACAGAGAGCCATCCGGGAAGTTTGTCGAGAGGATAAAGAGCCCCCGACAGGAAAAAGAGAGGGAGAATAACAAAGTTCATCAACACCATGAACCCCTGACTCGAGGTCATGCGGACCCCCAACAGCACCCCGACCGATGTTTGGGTGAGACCGATCAGAACCATCACGAGGAAAGACAGCACAATTCTTTCCGGGGAAGGGTGAAGGTGAAAAAGGGGAAAGAGCAAAAGGATCAGACTGCCTTGAACGACCGAGTTCGTCGCTCCTCCCAGAATTTTTCCCAAAACCACGGCCGTCCTCGACAAAGGAGCCACAAGAACTTCTTTTAAGAACCCGACTTCTCGATCCCAGACGATCGCAACTCCGGCAAATGAAGCTGTGAAAAGGACACTCATGGCCACGACCCCCGGGAAAAGAAATCCCTGGTACCCCAAGGTCCCCCCTGAACGCATCACTCCCATTGCCCCCATGCGGGGAGAGAGGCCTCCTCCCAAAATAAAGAGAAAGAGGAGGGGTTGGATAAAAGAGCCAACGAGACGGATCCTGTCCCGCCACAAGCGGATGACGTCTCTTTGCCACAGGGTGTAGATCCCCATCAGATCTCTTCGAAAGGGGGTGGCAAGAACGGGAGGGGCCCCCTCCAAGACCGAAAAGGTGGCTTCTGTTTTCTCGATCACCGTTTTCTTCCTCCCTCTGAGCTCTCTG
>JAJZCZ010000007.1 GCA_021828805.1 Nitrospirota bacterium
TCTCCTCGTCAGCGGGGGGTCGAGTACCACCACCAATCAGATTATGCAGGCAATCTTTCAGGCGATTCCCTGCCTCAATAACAACTCCTGCACCCAGACCTATCTCAACAACCTGGCCACCGCCGTTGAGATCCTGGCCAACACCCCCTGCAGCGGAACAAACACCGTCGCCAACAACTGCCCCGACTCCTCCACCATCATAGTGGCGGACATGGTGTACATCCTGGCCGCCGCCCAATATGCCACCGGCATCGTCTACACGAATAGCACCTGGGAGGTTTGCTCCAGTCAAGGAGGAGGCCTCACCGGATGCACCTCCGGCCTCTCAACAATCACGAGTAAAACCATTGCCGGGACGCAGCTTGGCAACATTGCCGCAATCATCGACAACATCTCTGTCACCGGCGGGACCCCCACCATCACGATCAACGGGGCCAATATCGTCAATGTCGTTCCCTACTTCCTGGCCTCCTTCGGCACCTCGACCAATGCGAACATCGTGGACCCGCTCAACCAGTTCCTCAACAGCATTAACTGCTACTCTTCAAGCACCTCATCAACCTGCGAACCCTCCAGTCAGGTAAAGACTGCACCCTCCAGCGTCTCTTTTAACTCCGCTGCCCTGACCCGGCTTATGGCGACATTCTAACTCTAACTGCGGCCCTCAAACGTCCAAAGGATCCTTGACGATGAAAAATCGAACGCTGCATCACTTCAGAACCCTGGCAGTCGGGGGAATCTTCGGAGTCGCCCTTCTTCTCTCGCCCCTTTCCCGTCCGGCCCTGGCCGGACCCTCCGGTATTGCAGGAACGGCTCTCTTCCAGCAGTTCCCCATGCTGTATCAGGGAGTCTCCGTCGAGGGTATGGGCGGCGCCTTCACCGCCGTGGCCAACGACGAGAACGCCCCGTTCTATAACCCGGCGGGACTCGACAACATTCAGAGCTCAACCTTTGCCATCCTCAACATCTCAGGCGAAATCTCCTATCCCTCCCTCTACCCCAACCTCACCAACAGTATCCAGGGTCTGTCATCGAGCAATACCTCGGGGTACATCAATGCCTTCAATAACATTGCCGGCCAGACCGAATACGCCCGGGTCGCCGACTGGTCGAACTTTACCACCCACGACTTTTCCATCGGCCTTCTCACGAACAACCAGCTGGCCGCGATTGCCAATGCCACCCCGACCACCAACAACCTCGCCTCAGCCGCCGCCCTTTCCGACACGGGTATCGTCATCAGTGGCGCTTATGGCTTCTTCAATCACCACCTCCAGATCGGCGGAACGCTCATGGGGCTCGAGCAGTATTTCTTCAACCTGCCCTCGCTCTCCGTCACACAGGTCTCGAACTTCTCCAATACACTCTCAAGCAATCTCTCTAACAGCTTTGGCGTTGTCGGCAACCTTGGAGCCATCTACCACTTCGATGCTCCGTTAAACCCCACCGTGGGTGCCTCGATCCTGAACGTGGGAACCGCGAGCTTCGGCAGTGCCGGATCCCTCCCCCAGATCATCAACGCCGGGATCGGCATCGACCCTGACATCGGTTTTGGCCAGTTGATCGCCGACATCGACTACGTCGACATTACCAACTATCTCTATTACACCGGAGACTCTCTCTGGCTCCATACCCGGTTCGGCATTCAGTACAAGTTTCCCTACATTCTGACCCTGTCAGCCGGTCTTTATGAAGGCTACCCCACCGTGGGCGCCGGGATCGATCTCTGGGCGGCAAAACTCAATGCCTCCTACTACACAGAAGAGGCAAGCCCCATCCCGGGACTTGAACCCAACCATATTCTCGCTCTTCAGATCGCCTTCGGCTGGATGTAGAACCAGGCAATCCCTTCTTGCTCAAGCAATAAAAAAGGCGCCAACAGGCGCCTTTTTCATTGGATCTTCACATCTTGTATTCCGGGTCTCATCACATCACAACAGCACAACACGCCTCACTAAGATCGGGGATGCCCCGAGGGCGATGTTTCTTTAGGAGAGGGAAGATCGGTTGTCGTCCGGGCAATCCGTTCAAGCGCTGATTTTGCCGCCTTCTGTTCGGCCTCTTTTTTCGAGTGGCCATCTCCTTCCCCCCACACCCGGTCCCGGATACGAACGGCCACCTCGAAAACCTTCTGGTGGTCCGGTCCAGACTGACCGGTAATCACGTACTGGGGAAGGGTTTCAAGCTCCCGCTGGCAATACTCCTGAAGCTGCGTCTTGTAGTCGGCGACCGTCTCTCCACGGGAGGCGCTTTCGAAGAGCTCCCGGAATTCCCGGAGAATGAACTGGCGCGCGGGATCAAGACCTCCATCTTGATAGATCGCAGCGATGACAGCCTCCAGCGCATCGGAAAGAATGGAGTTCTTCTCCCGTCCCTGGGTCATCTCTTCGCCACGGCCAATCAGAAGATAGCGACCAAGTCCGATATTGCGGGCAATCTGGGCAAGCGAAGGCTCGGAAACAATCCGCCCTTTAAGCTTTGAGAGCACCCCCTCCGGTGAGTCGGGCCAGAGAAGCATCAGATACTCGGCCACGACAAGACCCAGGACCGTATCCCCCAAAAACTCAAGGCGCTCGTTGTCGCGACGGCTCCCGCTCTTTTTCGTCTCATTGGTGAAAGATTTGTGAATTGTCGCCTCTTCAAGGCGCTCGAGAGAGGAAAAGCGATAACCCAGTCGCTCTTCTAGAACTGGAAGATTTTGCATCCACTGGGAGCGGGGAAGCATCGAAGCCCCTTTACAGTGAGAGAGAGGAAGGCCTCAGTCGACGCGACCAATGACGAGTGAAGCGTTGGTTCCGCCGAAGCCAAAGGAGTTTTTGAGGATCGTCCGGACAGGCCGGCGACGAGCCCCTTCCGTAACATAGTCAAGGTTACATTCCGGGTCCGGATTCTCGACATTGATGGTGGGAAGGATAACCCCATGGCGGAGCGTCATAAAAGCCATGGCCGTTTCCACACCTCCGGCAGCCCCCAGAAGGTGCCCCATCATCGACTTGAGCGCGGTGACAGGAACCTTGTCGGCATGGCTTCCAAACACTGTCCGAAGTGCCTTTGTCTCCAGCTTGTCAGCAAATGTCGAGGTGGCATGAGCACTCACATGCTCGATCTCTTCAGGAGCGAGGCCCGCATTGGACAGAGCCATCTTCATACAGCGAACGGCACCGGAAGCGTCATCGGGAGGCGCCGTAATGTGGTAGGCATCCCCGGTCAGACCATATCCCAGAACCTCTCCATAAATCGTCGCCTTCCGGGCCCGGGCTCCTTCGAGGGTTTCGAGGACAAGAACCCCGGCCCCTTCACCCAGAACGAATCCATCCCGATCCCGGTCAAACGGTCGGGAGGCTCTTGTCGGATCGTCATTTCTTGAGGAGAGGGCCCGGGCGGCTGCAAAGCCGGAGACGGTCAGAGGGGTAAAGGCGGATTCGGCGCCGCCGGCGAACATGACATCCGCATCTCCACGGCGAACCATATGGTAGGCATCTCCGATGCAGTGAACCCCGGTCGCACAGGCGGTTACCGCACAGGAGTTTGGTCCTTCAAGCCCCATCCGGATCGCAATCTGACCCGAAGCGAGGTTGATCAGCACCATGGGAATAAAAAAGGGAGACACCTTGCGGGGACCTCCCTCCACGAGCTGACTGTGGTAGTACTCGATTCCTCCGATACCCCCGATTCCGGAACCGACATAGACGCCTATGCGCTCGCGGTTGGCGTCCCCGATTTCAAGACCCGCATCGTCAGCGGCCATCTGGGCGGCTGCGATGGCGTAATGGATAAACGTGTCCATCTTTTTAATTTCTTTCCGGTCAATCCACTGACCCGGATCAAATCCCTTCACCTCCCCCCCGATACGAACGGGAAGCGCGGAGGGGTCGAAGCGGGAGATCGAAGAGACGCCTGAGCGGCCGGCAATGGCCGAATCCCAGGTCTCTTTCGCCGTGTTGCCCAGGGGGGAGACAACACCCACCCCGGTGACAACGACCCGCCTGTCCTGAAGGGGACGGATGGGCATCAGACCCGCTCGCTGATGTAATCGACAGCGTTCTGAACGGTGGAGATCTTTTCAGCATCCTCATCCGGAATCTCGATACCAAATTCTTCTTCGAGCGCCATGACGAGTTCGACGGTATCGAGAGAGTCGGCACCAAGGTCTTCGACAAAATGGGATTCGGGATGGACTTCTTCCTCGTCCACACCCAGCTGCTCTGCAATGATTTTTTTGACCCGGTCATTAATTGCCATGAAAGAAAACCTCCTGAGAAAATGTCTCGCCCGGGAACTGCCCCGGGCGTCGCCGCATCACGGCATGGCGAGCCCGCCATTCACTGGAATGACTGCACCCGTAATATAGCCCGCTGCGGGATCGGCAAGAAAGCGGACCGCATGAGCGATCTCCTCTCCCGTTCCGAACCGGCGCACGGGTATCCGATCCAGGACTCCGGACGTAACGCTCTCCGGAAGTCCCGCCGTCATGTCTGTCTCGATAAAACCCGGGGCTACCACATTAACGGTAATGCCTCTCGAGCCCACCTCGAGGGCCACCGATTTGGAAAAGGCCTCAAGACCTCCCTTGGAGGCCGCATAATTGGCCTGACCGGCATTTCCGGTGGTTCCCACAACCGAGGAGATGGAGATGATCCGCCCATATCGCTGCTTCATCATAGGGCGCAGGACGGCCCGGACCATCCGGAAAGGACCGACAAGATTGACGTCGATGACCTCCCGGAAATCCTCTTCCTCCATTCTGACGAGGAGTTTGTCCCGAACGATCCCGGCATTGTTCACAAGAATATCAACCCTTCCCGAGCGATGCAAGATCGACTCGACAGCTCCATCGATCGAGGCGGAGTCGTTCATGTCCAGACGGACAACGTCTCCCCGCTCCCCTCCGGGAAGGTCTCCCACACGGGACTTCAGCTCGTCCTCCTTGGAGCGGCAGCCAAAGTACACCCGGTATCCGGCCTCCAGAAGCCCCTTGCCCACCGCCCAGCCAATTCCCCGGTTGGCTCCGGTCACCAGTGCGGTATAGACAGGGGGAAGGGAGACCTCTTTGTCGCGCATCGTTACTCCTTCGCCACTTTGGGGTCAGTGGTGACCCAGGAGAGCTTCTCCGGTCGCCCCATCTGCCGTTCAACTCTCTTGCCAAGACCTGTCAGAACAGCACCGGAACCCACCTCGACAAGGCGTGAGACCCCCGATGAAATCACTGTTTCCATCGACTTCGTCCACTCCACGGGAGACTCCAGCTGGCGGACGAGGAGCTCCCGGATCCTGTCAGAAGCCTCCCCCGGCCCCACCAGTGAGGCGGTCACATTTGCCACGACCGGAACATTAAGGGGCGTGAATGAAGTCCTGGCGAGGAGCTCCTTCATCGCCCGGGCCGCCGGGCTCATCAGCGCCGTATGGGAAGGAACAGAAACAGCCAGGGGGACGATCTTGCGAACTCCGGCGGACCGAAGGGCTTCGATCGCCTTCTCAACCGTCTCTTTCTGGCCGGCGATCACGCATTGGCCGGGACAATTGTCATTAGCCACAGACACCACCCCTCCGGAAGCTTTGCGAACCTCTTCCAGGACACGGTCGATTTCCTCCCTCGCGGGGCCCAGAACGGCTGCCATAAGCCCTGTCCCGGCCGGAACCGCCTCCTGCATGAACTCGCCCCGGCGATGAACCAGGAGAAGGGCATCCTCAAAAGCCAGGGCCCCGGCCGCCACATACGCGGAATACTCTCCCAGACTGTGGCCCAGGACAACAGAGGGAGTTTCCTCCTCAAGGCGGCCAAGAGCCAGAACACTGCACAAAAGAAGCAGCGGCTGGGTCCAGCGGGTCTGGTCGAGAATTCCCGAAGGCTCGTCCCGGGAAATCTTGAGCACATCGGCCGCAAGAATCTCCGAGGCCCGGGCAATAAGAGCGCGCTCCCCGCTTCCGTCGAAGCGATCGAGCATGCCGGGAGACTGGGACCCCTGTCCGGGGAAGAGATAGGCTGTTTTCATGTGCGGCTCCTTTTCTGGAGATCGGCTTCCCACGTGAGAAGCCCCGACCCCCAGGTTACACCGGCCCCGAAGGCCGTCAAAAGAACACGGTCTCCCTCATGGACCCGCCCTCCCCTCACCGCCTCGTCGAGGGCGACAGGAATCGAGGCGGCCGATGTATTTCCGTACCGGTCGATGTTAACCATCACCTTTTCGGGGGGAAGCGCCAGACGGGAAGCCAGGGCATCAATGATGCGCACATTCGCCTGGTGAGGAACCAGCAGGGCAACCTCGGCAGGAGAGACCCCGTCGAGGGCGAGAACCTCCAGAACAGACTCCTGCAGCTGGCGTACGGCCATCTTGAAGGTCTCGCCCCCCTTCATCCGTATCGTGGCCGCCTCTTTTGTCAGCCGCGTTCCACCGGCCGGAACGTGAATCATCTCCCAGTGCCGTCCGTCGGCCCCCAGCCGGAAGGAGCCCAGCCCCCGGGAGACCGTGGTGGAGCTTTCAACAACCACAGCTCCGGCACCATCCCCGAAGAGGATCGCTGTTCCACGATCCTTCCAGTCAAGGGACCGGCTCATGACCTCCGAGCCGATCACGAGAAGCCGGCGGGCCGCTCCCGTCTCCACGAGACTCTTGGCGACTGTCATGGCGTAGACAAATCCCGAGCAGACGGCATTGAGGTCAAAGGCAAAGGCCCGGGTGGCGCCCAGACGCGCCTGCACCAGACATGCGGTCGAGGGAAAAGCGATATCGGGAGTCGCGGTCGCCAGAAGAATGCCGTCAATATCGGCAGCGGTCAAATCAGCGGACTCAAGGGCCTTTTTGGCCGCCTCGACGGCGAGATCCGATGTGGCCTCTCCCTCCGCCGCGATCCGCCGCTCCCGGATGCCTGTCCGCTCCCGGATCCAGCTGTCGCTCGTGTCGAGATAGGCCGCAAAGTCGTCGTTGGTCATGATCCGGGACGGGGCATAGGAGCCGGTCCCGGTAATGACAGCACGAAGAGTCTTCACCCTGCGGCCTCTCTGTCTCCCTCGGAGCCCATTTCAGATCTCAGGGCCTCGGTCAGCCCCGACGCGGCAAGGCGGTCGGCCATTCCGATGGCGTTCTTGATCGCCAGGGCATTCGAGCGTCCGTGGCAAATCACGAAAAGCCCTCCCACGCCCAGGAGAGGAGCCCCTCCATACTCGGCCCAGTCAATTCTTTTCTTCATCCGGGAGAGCGCGGGCCGCAGAAGCAGTCCGCCGATCTTCGAGCGAAGATCCGAGCGGGCCGCTTCCCGCATCATCTCCATGATCGTCTGGGCCAGCCCTTCGGCCTCCTTGAGGACAATATTCCCCACAAATCCGTCACAGACAACGACATCGGTCTCTCCCGAAAAGATGTCTCGGGATTCGATCGGGCCGGCGAACCAGGGAAAGGACTTCCCGTGGTCGCTCCCTTCTCCCCTGCCCCGAAGCAAATCGATCGTCCGGGCGACAAGCTCGTTTCCCTTGGACTCCTCCTCTCCATTGGAGAGAACGGAGACACGGGGATTATCGACAGCAAAAAGATGACGGGAAAGGAGTCGGCCCATACGGGCAAAGGAGACAAGATGGGAGGGTTTGCAATCGACGTTGGCGCCTCCGTCGACGAGAATAAAATGGCTGGCGTTCCGGGAAGGAGCGGGGGACTTCCGGGAGGGACCGCAAGGGAGGATCGTTCCGATGGTGGGGCGCTCAACCCCCTTGATCCGGCCAAGGACCCACATGGCGGCGGCCAGGGAGGCCCCGGAGTGTCCGGCAGAAACAGCCCCCTGCACATGGCCCTTCTTGACAAGCTCCGAGGCCACCCAGACGGTGGACTCCCGGCGCTTTCGGACATCGGACGCCTTGTCAGTCATGTCGATGACATCTTTCGCCTCGACAATCTCAAAGGACGTCTCCGGAAGCGAGAGGGCGCGAAGGCGCTCACGAATACGGTCAGGATCTCCGACCAGGATGACCTCGGTCCCAAACTCCCGTCTGGCGAGGTCAGCCCCTTCGACCAGGGGGTCGGAACCAAAGTCCCCACCCATCGCATCGAGAGCGATCTTCATTATGGCGTGGTCGGATCCTCAGCCGTTCTTGACGCGGAGAACGGTGCGCTTGTTGTAGGTCCCGCAGGAGAGACAGGCATAATGAGGCTGCTTGGGCTCACCGCAGGCGGGGCAGGTCACCACAGCCGAAAGGGTCAGCTTCTTGTGGGTCCGTCGCTTGTCGCGCCGGGCGCGGGAGATCTTGGTTTTTGGATGTGCCACGAAAAACTCCTTTTACGTTTGTATGGACCGGTGACACGCCCCACATGGGGCCAAAAATGGTCACCGTCACGATTTCCCGTATCAAACCGGGGTCATTTCACTGAATCGGTCCCCTCCGACCTGAGCCCTCCCGTGGGGGGTCAGACATCGTCCGGATGGCCACAGTCTCCTTGATTTCTGTCTTGTCCGCAGACCGGACAAAGCCCCCGGCAATCTTCCCGACATACCGGGTAGAAGGGAAGATCGGTGAGGATGAGCTCCCGAAGCCAGGGGCCAAGATCAACCCATCCGTCACTTCCGTACCGCTCGAGGGATTCGGGGTCCGGGTCTTTCTGGTGAAAAAACATTGTCCGCTCGGCAGTCTCCCCCTTCCGGACAAACTCCGAAAGGCACCGGACACAGGTCAACGGGATTTCGTAGGAGACGGAAAGGTCCACGTGGACATCGGTCCCGTCTCTTCCGAGCTCACCGGTGATCCGGCCATCGATACGGGAAAACTCTTCCCGGGTTTCTGCCTCGAGAAAGACCCGGGGAGCCAAAGCCACCTCTTCAGAGAGGGAAAGGTCCACCTCAAGGGGCTCTGTCACACGGGTATCGGGAATACTGTCAATATGGAATCTAAGCATTACAAAGGGTTCATTTTAGGCATCGGGACGTCCGGTGTCAACCGCTCCGGTCGAACCAAGGTGATCGGCAATCCACTCGGAAAGTCCTGAAATATCCACAGTATGGCGCTCTCCTGTCCCTCGGACCTTAATTTCGGCCTGGTTTTCCCGGAGTCCTTTTTCTCCCAGGATCACCTGAACCGGAAAGCCGCAGAGATCGGCATCCGCAAACTTGACCCCGGCACGCACATCCCGGTCATCGACGAGAACCTCCTCCGGGAATCGCTCCTCAAGAAGTCCCGAAATCCGGAGCCCTTTTTCTGCCAGGGAGGCATCACGTCCCCCCAGAGGAAGGACCGCCACCGCAAAAGGAGCCATCGCCAGAGGCCAGATGATCCCGTTCTCGTCGTGTGACTGTTCGATCCCCGCCGCCAGGAGACGGCTGACGCCGATCCCGTAGCACCCCATGTGAAAGAGCGTCTCCCGTCCGTCCGGATCAAGAAAACTGGCCTCCATGGGCGCACTGTAGCGTTCTCCCAGGTCAAAGACGTGGCCGACCTCGATGGCTGTTGTCCGTTCAAGCGGTGCCTGGCAGAGAGGACAACGGGTTGCCGTTCCTGCCAGTTCCACGTTGGAGGCATAGCGGCAGGAGCCGCAGAACACCACGGTGTCCTCTCCCGAGGGGGCCAGCACCATAAACTCATGGGAAGAGGAGCCTCCAATATTTCCGGTATCGGCCTCCACCATTCTCACCGAAAGCCCCAGACGGAAAAAAATCCGGAAGTAGGCCTCCTGCATGACACGGTAACACTCGGCCCCCTCCTCCTTCGAGCGGGCGAAGGAGTAGGCGTCCTTCATAACGAACTCCCGTCCCCGCATCAGACCGAACCGGGGACGCATCTCGTCGCGAAACTTTGTCTGAATCTGATAGAGGGTCACCGGAAGCTGCCGATAGCTGTTGAGAAGCCCTGACGCCAGTTCGGTCACAACCTCTTCGTGCGTCGGTCCCAGGGCGAAGGAACGGTCATGCCGGTCGGTGAGACGGAAGAGTTCCTTGCCGTATTTTTCCCAGCGCCCTGTCCGCTCCCACAACTCCGCCGGCTGCAAGGCTGGCATCAGGATCTCGAAGGCGCCCGCCCTGTCCATCTCCTCCCGGACAATGCGTTCCACCCGGCGAAGCACCCTGGTTCCGAGGGGAAGAAAGTCATAGAGACCTCCGGCGACCTTTCTCACGTAGCCGCCTCTGAGCATGAGCCGGTGGCTGACGGTCTCCGCCTCGGCCGGATCCTCATGGAATGTGACATAGGGAAGACGGGTTGTCCTCACGCCTTCTCCGCGCTGATGGCTTCAGCCGGGGCCATGGGAAGAGAAATCCGGTGACCATGATCATCCCGAAGGCCAGAGACTCCTGCCTTCTTCATCATTTCCACCTTTTTCTCAACCTGGGCAATCAGAAGTTCTTCGAGGTCCTGCGACGGGATTTTCTTCACAACCTCCCCGTTTTCGAAGAAGATTCCGACCCCCTGGCCGCCCGCAATCCCCAGATCGGCCTCCTTGCCCTCTCCGATTCCGTTGACCACACATCCCAGGATGGAGATATCCATGGTCTCCTGCACATGGGAGAGACGCTCTTCCACCCGGGCGGCCAGGCCAACCACGTCGATTTCGAGGCGGCCGCAGGTCGGGCAGGCAATCACATTCACCCCCCTCTTTCGAAGTCCCAGGGACTTGAGGATCCCCCAGGCCACCTTGACCTCCTCGGCAGGGTCGGCCGCCAGGGAGACCCGGATGGTGTCTCCGATGCCGCTGGCCAGAAGATACCCGAGTCCCACCGATGATTTTACCGTCCCGGAAAGAAGGGGGCCCGCCTCACTGACTCCGATATGAAGGGGGTAGTCACAGCGCTCGGAAGCGAGGCGATAGGCATCGATGGTATCAAGAACATTGGAGGCCTTGAGGGAAATCTTGATGTCCTGGAAGTTTTCTTTTTCCAGAAGAGCCACATGGCGCATGGCCGACTCCACCATCGCCTCGGGGGTAGGATGCCCATAGTAATCAAGGAGGTCCCGCTCGAGGGAGCCGGCATTCACCCCGATACGGATGGGAAGGCCCCGGTCCTTCATGCGTTCCACGATGGCCCGAACCTTGGACTGGCTTCCGATGTTCCCCGGGTTGATCCGCACGGCATCCACCCCTCCCTCGATGACGGTGAGGGCGAGATGGTAATCAAAGTGGATATCGGCGATCACGGGGATGGGCGACCTCTTGTGGATCTTTCCGACCGCTTCCGCCGCCTCCTGGTCGACCACGGCAAGGCGGATGATCTCACAGCCCACCTCGGCGAGACTTGAGATCTGGGCGAGAGTGCCCTCAATATCCCGGGTATCGGTAGTCGTCATCGACTGAACTGCCACCGGCGCGCCATCCCCGATGGGAACGGAGCCGACCATGATTCTCCGGGTTTTCCTGCGTGTGATATTCATGAAAATCTCCTTAGCGGGGGGTGCTGAAGACCCGCATGATATCGTTATAGAAAGCAAAGACCATCACTGTGAGAAGAATGACAAATCCGAGTTGCATCGAGAGCTCCCGCACACGGATCGAGGGGGGGCGTCTCAAAACTCCCTCCGCCGCCAGAAAGAGCAGATGTCCTCCATCGAGGACGGGAATGGGGAGGAGATTCATGACTCCCAGCGTCACGCTCACGAACCCCATGAAGAAAAGAAGGTTCGACAGGCCGGACTTGGCAGCCTTCGCGGACATCTGGGCGATGAGGATCGGGCCTCCGAGATTCTTGGGAGAAACATCTCCGGCCACCATCTTCCAGAGAGAGACGAGATTGATCGAGGCGATGTTCCATGTCTTGATCATGGCCATCCCCAGCCCCTCAGAGAAGCCGTAGTGCAGCGTGGTAAAGCTTCCCGAAGGACCCACCCCGATCTTTCCCTGACGCTCCGCCTCTCCGAAAAGATTCTTTCCCGACTCGATCCTGGGAACCAAGGTAAAGTTCAGAGGCTGCACACCGCGAAGGATGCCCAACACAACGGACTGGTTCCCCCGGTGCTCGATCATGTGCCTCAGATCGTCCCATCGCGAAATCTTGACGCCGTCGACGGTGGTGATCCGGTCTCCCTTCAGGATCCCGGCCACCTGGGCAGGAGAGCCCGGAAGAACCTGGCCCACAACCGCCTCCATCACCGGAAAGCCCGACCAGTAGACGGCAGAGAAGAGCAGAATGGCCAGGAGAAAGTTCGCCACGGGACCCGCTGCGGCAATGCCCATGCGCCGGGAGACGGAGAGTGCCCCGAAAGAGCGGTGGAGATCTTCAGGAGAGACCTTTTCAGGATCAGTCTCCCCCAGCATCTTCACGTAACCGCCGAGAGGAATCCAGGAGACCCGGTATTCCGTCTCTCCGATGACCTTGGAGAAAATCGGAGGCCCGAACCCCACGGAAAACTTTTCGATCTTCACACCGAAGCGGCGGGCCACCAGATAGTGCCCCAGCTCATGGATGAGGATCAGAACACCGATGACAAGGATAAAAGAGAGGATGGCACTCAAGCGCAAGGCCTTTCTATAGGATCCGGGATCAGGATCGGGACGGGGAGCAAGCCGTCACGCGAGACTCTTCCTTTCGGGCAACGGCTTCCCGGGCCAGGGACGTTGCCCGGGCCACCGCGTCCCTGATCTCGGAGAGGGAGCCGGGGATTCGTTCCGGCGCCTCGTCGAGACCCTGTTCCCAGAGGTCAAAGATGTCAGTAAAGGAGATTTTCCCGGCCAGGAAGGCGGCCACTGCCACCTCATTGGCCATATTCAGGTAGAGAGCCCCCTGGCCAGGCCGGGAGATGGATCGTGCCGCCAGGCGTATCGCGGGGAAGGTCTCGTGGTCGGGAGCGAAAAAGGTCATCTGTCCGGTGGCCACCAGGTCGAGAAAAGGCACGCCCACCGGAAGCCGCTCTTCTCCTGAAAGGGCATACGCAATGGGACCTTTCATATCGGGAACTCCAAGCTGGGCAAGGACCGAAGCGTCCCGGAGCTCCACCAGCGAGTGAATGATGCTCTGACGGTGGACCACCACCTCGATCCTGTCGGCCGGCACGTCGAAGAGCCAGCGCGCCTCGATCATTTCGAGCCCCTTATTAAGAAGAGTGGCCGAATCGACGGTGATTTTTGGTCCCATCTTCCAGGTGGGATGATTCAGCGCCTGGTCGCGCGTTACGTTCTCGAGGTCCTTCCGGGTCTTTCCAAAAAAGGGTCCGCCACTCGCCGTGAGAATAAGGCGGCGAACATCACTCCAGCGATGGCCGGCCATCGACTGGTAAATCGCGCTGTGCTCGGAGTCCACTGGAACGAGGCGCGCCCCTCTCTCGCTCACACGGTCAATGACTGTCTGGCCTCCAACAACAAGGGTCTCCTTGTTGGCCAGGGCGACCGTCCGTCCGGGAAAGATTCCTTCCCATGTGGGCGAGAGACCGGCTTCTCCCACGATGGCCGAGAGAAGGACCTCCGCACTCTGCATGGAGGCCACCTCGCAAGCTCCCTCCTCTCCCGCCACCACCCGGATCCCGGAACCGGCGAGAGTTGCGGCGACCTCCGGGTAGAGGCTTTCATCGACTGAAAGAACCTCCGGGCGAAACTCCCGGGCCTGCAGGAGAATCTGATCCAGATTTTTTCCACAGGCCAGACCCCTCACACGGAAACGGTCGGGGTGAGCCCGGACAATATCAAGAGCGGAGCGTCCGATCGATCCGGTGGAGCCAAGGATCGAAAGGCCGGTCACCCGTGCTGTGCTGTCATTGGTCATTCGAGGAAACCTCCCGTCTGCTCCCGCCCCGGAGGGGGGTCAGACGATGACGGGGGAGCTGAGCCCCACGTAAAAAATCAGAAAAGCATAAAGAACAGGAGCGTTAAAAAGAAGACTGTCGACCTTGTCGAGCATCCCTCCATGTCCCGGCAAAAAATGCCCCGAATCCTTCACCCCGGCCTGCCGCTTGAAGGCGGATTCCACCAGGTCTCCCAGCTGCCCGGCCACAGAAAGGGTGAGACCCAGCCAGAACATCTCAGCGCGCGTCGTCGGCCCCGGAAGCCAGGGAGCCACCGCCATGCTGGTCAGTATCCCCGCCAGAGCTCCCCCCACCGCTCCCTCCCAGGTTTTCTTCGGAGAGATCCGGGGAGCCATGGCGTGCCTGCCGAAGGCTTTCCCGACAAAATACCCGCCGGCATCGACGATCCAGGTCATCGCAAGAAGATAAAGAATCCACCGGCTGCCCCCGGGAATCCCCCGGATGAGGAGAAGGGTCCCCAGGAGAAAGGGGATGTAGACGATTCCCAGCCAGACGACCGGAAGGTGAACCATGCGGGAGATCCCCCCGGAAAGAAGGGTTCCTCCCATGACCGTCAGAAGAAGAAGGGCCGCCACCGCCTCCAGTGTCTCCGGAGGAACCGCCCCGGTACTTTTCAGATAGATCACATAGAGAAATCCCGCCCCCGCGGTGAGGCCGAGCCAGGTTCCGCTGTCGAAGGGGATCTCCGGGAAAAGGCGGTAGAACTCATACTGGGCCAGGACCACCAGGAGGGCGAGTATCAGAAAAAAATGAAAGGGCTGGGCCCACAGAACAAGAGCCACAATCAAGGGAATGGCGACCACGGCGACAAGCAGACGGCGAACCAGCTCCATCAGACTTTTCCCGAATCACAGCCGGAGTCTCCGGAGTGGCCTTCCCCTTCTCCGCCAAAGCGCCGTTGGCGGTCCTGATAATCCATAAGAGCCCTCTTGAGATTCTCTTCCCCGAAATCGGGCCAGAGGACCGGATCAAAATACAGCTCCGTATAGGCGATTTGCCAAAGGAGAAAGTTGCTGATGCGATGCTCCCCGCTGGTCCGGATGAGAAGATCCGGAGGGGGGGTCCCTGCGGTATCGAGATAGCGTTCGAAGGCCGCCTCGGACAGAGCATCCGGTTCGGCACGTTCCGCCCGGACATCTTCCGCAAATCGCCGGATCGCCGCCAGAATCTCCTCCCTGCCGGAATAGGAGAGCGCCAGGATAAGATCCATGGCCTCCCCCTCCCGGGTACTTCTTTCAACTCCCTCGATCCTTTTGAGCACCGACTGGGGAAGACGCGAGCGGTTTCCAATGGTCCGGAACCGGATCGCCTTTTCCTTCATCAGAGACTCTTCCCCATCGAGATAGTCTTCAAGAAGGGCCATAAGAGCATCCACTTCCGGACGGGACCTTTTCCAATTTTCCCACGAGAATGCGTAGAGGGTCAAATAACGGATCCCCCAGGCCCGGCAGGCCGAGACCGTCTTCCGTACAGCCTGAGCCCCCTGCCTGTGTCCTGCGACTCTGGGGAGAAAGCGTTGCTTGGCCCAGCGACCGTTGCCATCCATGATGAGCGCAAGATGAAGCGGCGGCTTGACCAGCCAGGAAGGACGCTCTTCTGTCGCGGGGTTGGCGGAGGAGCTCATCGGCCGCTCTTACTCCCTTCCGGCCGGTTGGTCAGGGAAGGCGTCCCGCCAGACGGTTCGACCGCATGACGGACCTCCTGAGGCAGGGCAAAAAAGAGGACGGATCCTTCTTTGACAATCAGGTTCTGGATATTCATGAAGTTGAACACAGGTTCGGTCCCCACTTCGAGAAGGGGCTGGCCGGTCTTCCGGTCGGAAACAATGGCGATGTCCCGAATAAAATTCTTCACCCGGGTCAGCTCCCCGAGAAGAACCCAGTTGATGCCCGTCCAGCGATAGAAATACACCTGCCCGTACTGATATCCCTGAAAGTTCCCGAACCCTGACGACATCGGGATGTTTTTGTAGACAATGGCCACCGGACGACCCGGGTCATTCGAGGGTATCAGGGTCAGGGTCCGCCCCTTCACACGAACACTCCGGGACTGTACGGGAAGAAGGGCGTGGGGACGACCGAAGACGAAGTGGTTGGAATAGCCTCCCAAAAAGATCGGGCTTTTGAATCGCAGGTCACCACGAGCGTCATAGTATTCGAGATGGTTGTCCGAGGCGATCTTCAGAAAGGCATCCTGGCTTCCGGTCCGGACAGGCTGTGTTCCAAGAAGGGTAATGACCTTAGGCCAGCCGACGATCTCTCCCTTCTCAAAATGATCGAGCTTCCAGTCAAGATAGTGAATGTGACCCAAAAAGGCCTTGTTCACCCCCATCTTCTGAGCAATGAGACGCGTCTTTCCATCAGGGAGCGTGACGATACGGATATACCAGGGAAGGTGCTTGGCGATCCGGTGAAAGGTCGTTCCGTCATAGTCGAGCACGTAGGAGTCCGGCGATCCACCCACAATATTGGTCACCGCCACCTGCTCGACTCCCGGATGGTCCCTGTCGGGAGGAATGACGGAGCCCACCGAGATAAAGACATGGCGGTTATAGGGAACCCGGGCATCGGACTCCCGGAAATGGGTCCGGATCCGGTTGCTCCCGATGGTTCCGATAATGATTCTCCTCCCGTCCGAGATGACGGTCACCGGTCCCGTTCCCGGAATCAGTTTCCCTTCCCCGAGAAAGAAGGGGATCACAGGTATCTGGACAGACCGGAGAGGAACGGAGAGGGGTGGAAGTTTGGCCGCATGAAGATCCGGAGAGGCTCCGGCGAGGAGTGAGTCCCCGGAAAGACTCCCCGCGAGGGGATGAACACCTGCGAGAACCGTGTGGAGGGAAAAGGCTCTCTCTCCGCTGATGGCCCCGTTCACATCAAGGTCGAGAACGACCTTGTCGCCCAACAGGGTCGTATCCACAAGCACCAGCCCCTGCGCCCTGAGACTTTTTGCCAGGGCCACCCTGTAAGCCGGATCGGTCAGGGAGCCCTTCCCCATCTTTCTCATCGCAAGGTCAACCCGAAAGGGATCGACCACGGTGAAGCGTCCCGCTTTTCCGATAGCTCTCGTCAGATGGCTCATGACGGCGAGATCGGCATAGCGGGAAGAAGGAACGAGAGCGATCCGGACGAGAGAGGCCGGCAGGCGGTAATCATCCCCGGAACGGACATGGCCGGATCCACGAAAAATACCTTGCGAGCTCGTCGCTCCGACGGAACGGACCTCGACCCATCCCACCTTTTCCTCCCGGTGGCCGATGGTGACTCCGGTATAAAAATCACGAAAAGGCGGGCCCGGTCGATAGATCATGACCATGGTCCCGGGATAAAAGCCTGCATCCTCTCCATGATCGAGAGTGACCATGCGGGAGCCGGTTTCGGTCACATGTCCTTCGACCGGAGGATAGAAGGTCTTGAGGATATTGACAACATCACGAGAGCGGGCCGTGGTCTCCACCGCCCCGGAGGAGACGGGCGGCGCGGGAGGCGGAAGGGCGTGGGCCCGAACGGGAAGAAGGGAAGGAACGAGTAGGACAAGAAGACAAAGAAGGAGCATGGTGGAACGCTTCCGTCTTCCCGAGATGAAAATTTCTGCCCGGATAACTGTCAAAGGATCCCCGCGATCTCGCCCTCGGCCGTCAGACCGATACGGGCAAAAGCCGGGTCGGAGGGCAGACCCGGCATCGTTTGAGTCTCTCCGGCGATCGCCAGAACAAATCCCGCCCCGGAGAGAACGCGAATCTCCCGGATAGGAAAGGCGAAGCCGGAGGGTGAATTTTTCAAGGCAGGATCGTGGGAGAGGGAGGCCCAGGTCTTGGCGATGCATACAGGAAAAGCTGCCGCCTCCGTTTGTGCAATCCGGGCCAGCTCCGCCCGGGCGCCATCGGACCACACCACCGATCCTGCGCCGTAAACCTTCATCGCCACCGTCGCGACCTTTTCCTCCAGAGACATCTCCAGCGGATACAGGGGACGAAACGCCTTCTCTCCCGGGCCACTTTCCTCGGTGGCGGCAAGGACGGCAAGCGCCAGGTCCCGTGCTCCCTCCCCCCCGTCCCGGAAGTGGGTCGAAACAACCGCATCCTTCGCCCCGCAAGAGATCGCCGCTTCCCTGATTGCCCGGACCTCCTCGCCGCTATCCCCCTCACCGCTATTGATCGCCACCACAACAGGGACACTAAACTGCCGGAGGATTCCAATATGGCGCACCATGTTGGAGAGCCCCTCCGTGAGAGCCGGAAGGTTGGGACGGGAGAGCTCAGGGGGAAGCGCACGTCCCTGCTTCACCTCGCCCACACCGCCATGCATCCGGAGGCCCCGGGCAGTGACTACCAGAACCGCCACATCGGGTCCACGGCCCAAAACCCGGCACTTGATGTCGAAAAACTTTTCCCCTCCCAGATCCGAGCCAAAACCGGCTTCGGTGACGACACAGTCTGCGGTGGCGAGGGCGACACGGTCTCCCAGAACCGAGCTGTTGCCGTGGGCAATATTGGCGAATGGAGAGCCATGAATAATGGCCGGCGTCCCCTCGCTCGTCTGCATGAGGTTCGGCCAGAGCGCCTCGCGAAGAAGGGCCGTCATGGCCCGGTCGACCCGAAGATCTGCCGCCGTCAGGGGCTTCCCCTGGCGATTTCTTCCGAAGGTAACCCGCGCGATTCTTTCTCCAAGATCTTTCCAGGAGACAGCGAGAGCGAGGATGGCCATGATCTCGCTGGCTACGGCAATCTCGAAACGGCTCTCCCGGGGAATCCCGAATCCAGGGCCCCCCAGGCCCACAACCACACGCCTGAGAGCCCGGTCGTTGAGGTCAACCACCCGGCTCCAGGAAACCGTCAGGGGATCGATATCAAGAGTGTTGCCATGGTGGAGAGAGTTGTCGATAGCTGCCGCAAGAAGATTGTGGGCCGCCGCCACCGCATGGATGTCTCCCGTCAGGTGAAGGTTCAGGACGCTCGACGGCTCAACCGTTGAGCGCCCTCCACCGGCGCCCCCTCCCTTGATTCCAAACACTGGCCCCATGGAAGGCTGCCGCAGGGTCACCACCGATTTCTTGCCAAGGCGTGACAGCCCCATGGCCAGCCCGATCGACGTCGTGGTCTTGCCTTCTCCGGCAGGGGTGGGGGTCATCCCCGAAACCAGGATATACCGGGCCGATGGCGGGGAAATAGTGCCGGCAAAGCGGGGATCGATCTTTCCCCGGCCGGGACCATACGGGTGAAATGAGTCGTCAGGGATCCCCAGATCCTTCGCTATTTGGGCAAGATTACCTGGCTTTAGAAGAGAATCGGACAAAGAAAACAGCTCCTTATTTCTGACAGAAGACTCCCGCTCATCACCGCTTCACCGGGACAGGCCGCTCCGGCTGGGCCGGCGAAGCGGCCTGAGTGTTGCCTCCCGCGCCAGACCCTTAAAAACCGTGGATACCATCCGAAACACATCCCGCCTTCGACTGCAGGTATCAGGAAAGAATATCCGATAGGGACGGAGGGTTCAAGCGCCCTCGCTCCCCGCGATTGCCCCTCTTCGCTCAGAAGGACTCGCTCTTTGCCTCTCTCAAAATCCGCTCTTCATGGCGACGCCTTCGCTTCTCTCCCCAGAGCGCAAAGAGGATGCCTCCTTCATAAAGGAGCAGCAGGGGCACAAACATGATCATCATGTTGAGAAAGTCCTGCGTAGGAGAAAGAATCGACGCCAGAACGGCATTCCCCACAATCGCCCCCCGCCGGTGGGCACGATAAAAATCCGCCGAGGCGATGCCTCTCTCCGCCAGGAACCCCATCACAACAGGAAGTTCAAAAATGAGGCCAAAGACAAAAATAAACCGCGTTTCAAAGGAAACGGTCCGGTCCACCGACATAAACGGCCGGAGTCCCTCTCCGAGGCCAAAGTGAACAAGGAAGGAAAGGGCTGTCGGAAGGGCCACAAAAAAGGAAAAAGCCACCCCTGCCAGAAAGAACAGCGTTCCCCCTCCCACCCAGAGGAGAAGCGAGCGGCGCTCGGATTTGTAGAGGCCTGGAGAGATAAAGGACCAGAGCTCGAAGAGAAAGCCGGGAAAGGCCAGAACAAGTCCACCGGCAACGGCCGTCTTGAGGGTCACCCAGAAGGCTTCGGTCGGAGTTGTAAAGACAAGGGGGGTTCCCGCCACCTTCCCGAGAAAGGAGACGGCCTTCTCGGAAAAGGGAAAGCTCGCCAGAAAGCCCAGACCCAACCAGACAAGCATGCGAAGTATCCGCCGGCGGAGCTCGACGAGGTGTCCCATGAACGGGAGAGGATGTTCAGCCAAAGGGGCCTCTCCGCTTAAATCTCAGAGGCAGGAGGCATTATCGGCTCTCCCCCTTTCTGGTGGCTCTGGGATAACGGGCTCCAGGCAGGAGGAGGGGCCGGTGTCCCGCCGGCAGAAAGAGCCGCATCGGTCATCAGGGTCTCCCTCACCCCCCGAAGCTCCTCGAGAACGGGAAGAAACATTCGTCTCAAAACGACCGCTGCCCTCGCGACACGTTTGGCGACCACAGGCCAGTCGGCCGGCTTCACCAGAAGAAGAAAGAGAAGAGCGATAAAGAGAAGGTCCGGAAGACCGATTCCAAACATGTCTAGGAAGATCCCGGAGAATGGTCGAGGTGGTGTTCCCCCTGGACAATTTTTTCTTTCAGGTCCCGTTTTTCCCACTTGAGGCGGGTCACTTCCCGGTTTTCCTCCTCGGTCAGGATTCCCCGGCGGGCCAGTTCGGAAAGACGGGTGTCGAGGGCATCGTGACGGCTCTTCATCGTTGCAATCTCGTGGCGCTTCTTGGCGGCATCATCCATCGGAGAGACTCCTTCAACTTAAGATGTGGCGACATCCCTAACCGGTTCCCGGACGGTTTTTCGAACCATAACAACCCCGTCTTCCTTGGGGTTTTGATAGTACGCCTTTCGAACACCCTCGACTGTGAAGCCCAGGGAGTAATAAAGAAAGCGGGCGGCCCGGTTGGACTCACGGACCTCGAGATAGGAGGCGGCCACCCCCTGTTGATCGAGGTCGGACAAATAGGAGGCGAGAAGCCTCCGGCCCAGACCCCGTCTCCTGTCCTCCCGTCTGACATACAGCAGATGGATCTCGGCTTCGGAGTCGAGGACCCATCCGCCGACAATCCCCGCAAGTGCCGCCTTGGCAGGATCAACGATCCCGGAAAAACGGCCGAGCCGGCCGGAGGCGAATTCGGCGACGAGAGCGGGGCCCGCACCAAAGGACTGTCTGTCTTCAGCAGGCATCTCCAGAAGAAATTTTTCGACCATGGCAGGCCAGAGGCCTGTTGTCAGGTCGACGACGCGGGGGGGGGACAGGGGGGAGGAGAGATCCTCTGGCATGGGCAAGACTCCGGGACTTTCATGAGAGTTCGGCAGTGTTCCGGACAGGGCCTATCTTATCCGTTAACGACCAATTCCTGCAAGCTCCCTCTCCCCGCCGGAAAGTCGTCAAAATCCCGATCCTCGCCTTCTCCTAAGAGAAAACGGAGTCGCGTCCGTAAAGAAGGTCCGAAGAGTCCTCCCCGCCCCCGGACTCTTTCTCCGAAAAAGCCAGGGCCCCCATCACGCTGGCGGCAGGATAGAGCAGAACCGGAGGAAGGAGGACGGTCCCTGCCGGAGGGGCCATGGAGCCTAAATGGACCACCCCCGGCCCCACCATACCGACATCTCCCGGAGGAAGGCCGTCCAAAACATCCCGGGGAGAGATGGCCCGGCCGGAAAAAGCGCCTCCCGACTGGGAGGAAGGAAGACTCACCGGCGTTCCCCCCTCTGTGAGCTGGAAAAGGGCCGCATTGACCTCACCTCTCCGGGCATCGAGAAGAACCACGAGATAGTTGGCCCTTCCCGACAAAAGGAGCGCCCCCTGACGGGCCAGAACCTCAAAAGGAGAGATGGTCAGATGGGGAACCTTGAGGGCATAGGCCAGTCCCCTGCTAAAGAGGTGGCCAACCCGGATGGAGGTATAGGTTCCCGGTCCCCGGGAGGAGGAGACAAAGGACAGAGAATCCCTGGCAACACCGGCACAGACAAACAGGGATTCAAGGGCCGTGACAAGAATTTCGGAGGCCCTCCCCGGACGAAAGGCGGTGATACGGGAAAGGGTTGCGGACTCTTTTAGAAGAGCCAGATCGACCCACTCCGTGGAGGTCTCAACCGACAGATGAATCATCGGGCCCCTCCCGACGGGGGGGATTTTTTCTCGGAAAAAGGCGGCTTTTCAAGAAAAGCAAGCGCCGCCCTGAGGTCGCTCACGGGATGGTAAACGAGCCCGCGGGGCAGAGGACGGGACTTTCCGGCGGGAAGAACCGGTCCCACCATATGAGAAAATCCCAGCCGCGCCGCTTCGGTCATACGCTCAAAAATCCCGGGAATACGGCGGACTTCCCCGGCGAGACCCACCTCCCCAACCACGACCCACCCGGCAGGCAGGACCAGCTCCCTGACGCTGGAGACGACTCCCAGGGCAATGCCCAGATCCAGGGCCGTCTCCTCGATCTCCACCCCGCCGACAACGTTCAGGTAAAGGTCCATCCCGGAGAGATCCAGTCCGATCCGGCGGACGAGAACCGCGGTGAGGAGGGCCAGCCGATTTGAGCTGACGCCCTGGGTAACCCGTCTCGGCATGGGAAGCGATGTTGGAGCCGCCAGGGCCTGAAGCTCCACCAGGATGGGCCGGGAACCCTCCATCCCGCAGACCACGGTCGATCCGGGGCGGCCGGGATCTCTCCCTTCGAGAAAAAAAGCCGAGGGGTTGGTCACCTCGGCGAGTCCCCCCTCTTCCATCTCGAAAAGACCCACCTCCTGGGTGGGGCCAAAGCGGTTCTTGGCCGTCCTGAGAATGCGAAGCGGCTGCCCCCGTTCTCCCTCCAGGTAAAGAACGGTATCGACAAGGTGCTCGAGAACCCGGGGGCCGGCAATGGTTCCATCCTTCGTCACATGGCCGATGACGAGGGTGGTCACCCGGGAGCGTTTGGCAAACTCGAGCAGGGTCGCCGCCGTCTCCCGAAGCTGGATCACGGAACCCGCCGATTGCGTCCATTCGGGCAAAAAGACGGTCTGGATCGAATCGACGATGAGAATATCCGGAGAGAGGCGGGCCGCTTCGGCAAGCACCAGAGAGAGATCGGTCTCAGGAAGAAGATAGAGCCCGGAATGCTTCTTCTTCCCCGCTTCGAGGCGGTCGAACCGCATGCGGATCTGTTCGGGAGACTCCTCGCCGCAGACGACCAGAACAGTCTTTTCCCGGGCAAGATTGGCGACAACCTGGAGAACGAGCGTGGACTTTCCGATGCCGGGATCACCCCCGAGGAGAATAAAGGAGCCGGGAACAATCCCTCCCCCGAGAACCCGGTCGAACTCCGTAAGCCCGGTCGAACTCCGGGGGAGATCCCCCACCGTGACTCCCGCAATGGGAAGGGCCCGGCTCTCTCCTTTCGTGGCCGTTGCCGCCTCCCGGACATAGCGGTCGACCCGCCCCCCGGGACTCTCTTCCGGCACCAGCCCCTCCGGGGCCTCGTGGCAGGAGGGGCAAAACCCCATCCATTTGGGCGACCGGTATCCACAGGCCGGACAACGGTAAGACTCCTGATCCTTCTTTGCCACCCGTCCTCCCTTGACTGTGTTACACTTGAGGGCATGCGCATCGCACGTTCATTCGCCGAACTCCGGACCTTTCTCCCCGCTTTCAGAACCGCCCCCCTCTGCCTTGTTCCGACCATGGGCGCCCTCCACGAGGGCCATGGAGCCTTAGTCGACAGGGGAAAGGACGAGGGAGGGCTTGTTGCCGTCTCGATCTTCGTGAACCCTCTCCAGTTCGGTCCGACCGAAGATCTTGCACGTTATCCCCGCACCCCGGAACAGGACATCGCCTTCCTCGAGAAAAGAGGAGCCGATCTGCTCTTTCTGCCACGCCCCGAAGAGATTGTCCCTCCGGATGCCACGATAACGGTCAACCCCGGCCCTGTCGGAACGCTTTACTGCGGAGCTTCGCGACCCGGCCACTTCGAAGGGGTCCTGACCATTGTCCTCAAGCTCTTCCATCTCCTCAACCCGGATCTCGCCATCTTCGGGGAAAAAGACCGGCAGCAGCTCTTTTTGATTCGCAAGATGGCCAGAGATCTTGGCCTTTCCGTGCGCGTCACAGGCCACCCCACCGTGCGGGAAAGTGACGGGCTGGCCTTAAGCTCCCGAAACCGGTACCTGAGCCCCGACGAACGAACGAGGGCGGCCCTCTTTCCCCACATCATGAACGCCGTCGGGAGAAAGTGGGAGGAGACCCCTCCAAAAACCTCCGGAGAAATCCTCGCGCTCCGCACCGACCTTGAGACGCGCCTTTCCCGGGAAGGGTTTGTCGTCGACTACGTCGCCTTCGCCGACCCCGACACCTTCATGGAGGTCTCGCTCCCTCCCCCCCGGAAGGTGGTCCTTCTCGCCGCCGTCTTTCTGGGCAAGACACGTCTGATTGACAACATCACCCTCGAATCGGGGATCTCCCGTGTATAGCCATACGACCGGGGCCCTCTATGTGGTGGCCACCCCTATCGGGAACCTGAAGGATATCACATTCCGCGCCATCGAGGTCCTGAAGGGGGTTCACTTTGTGGCCGCCGAAGACACCCGGGTCACCCGCTCCCTCCTCGACCATTACGGGATCGACACCCCTTGTGTCTCCTACAACGAGCACAACCGGCTTGAAAAGACCCCGGTCTTCCTTCACCGTCTGGAAAAGGGAGAGTCGATCGCCCTGGTCTCTGATGCGGGAACGCCTCTCATCTCCGACCCCGGATCCTTTCTTGTAGAAGAGGCCCTTGACCGGGGACTGCCGGTTCATCCGGTTCCGGGAGCCTCCGCCCCCATCGCCGCCCTCTCCTGTTCCGGTCTGTTCCGCCACGGATTTCACTTTGGGGGATTCCTGCCCCGGAAGAGAAGCGAGATTCTGAAGCAAGTCGGAGACCTCCGGCATCGCCCCGAAACCTGCGTTTTTTTCGAATCACCCAACCGGATTGAAAAGAGTCTGGAGATCATGCGGGAGGTTCTGGGGGAGAGTCGGCGGGTGGCGGTCGCACGAGAAATCACGAAGCGTCACGAGACCCTGTGCCGGGGAACGGTCGGAGAGGTTCTCGCATGCCTCGGGAGAACCCCTGTCAAAGGAGAGATTGTTCTTATCATCGAAGGGTGGGAGGAAGAAGAGGAGGGAGCCCTTACCCTTGATTCCATTCCCTCCCGGGTGATGGAGGCCCTTTCTGGCATTTCCCTTCCGCCTTCGGAAAAGGCCCGATTCCTTGCGCGGGCCTTCGGCGTCGATCGCAAATCCGCTTATCGTCTCCTGGAAGATCTCCCGGACAGGAGCTGATCAAGCCTTTCGCACGAGGATCTCATAGAGACCGTCGGGACGCGGGGTGGTTTTCAGAAGGGCATGGCCCTCTTCCTGGACGGAACGGGGAACATTCGCGATCGGCTCTCCGGGATCAAGGACGACAACCAGCGTCTGTCCGGAGTCCATCGTCTCGAGTTTGAGCTTCGTCTTAACAAAATTGAAGGGGCACTTCACCCCTCGCAAATCAATCGATGCATCAGGAGCCGCCTCGGAACTCCCGCCATTTTTACCATCACTCATCTTCGTCTCCTCCTTCAATATTTTCATTCCTCCGGTTACTGCCCCGAAAGGAATCTCCCGACTGTTATAGGAGCTTCGACATGGGCGCTGACCCGATTGCGAAAGTGACGGACAACCACGTTTCTGGCATGCCACTCGCTGCAGTCCCGCAGAAGAAGCGCCCCCATGTTTTTGGCCGGATCGTAGAAAAAGGGATCCGACACCCGGCAGGCGGCCTTGACCTCGGAGAGGGAGTGGGGGCCGGTCTCCCAAAAGGGAAGCAGGACCAGATTGCGCCACCCGGCAGGGTCGATAATTTTTGCGATCTCTTCGACACCTGCCACCGAAAATCCTCGCTCGGTCCAGAAGCGCGAAAAACGGAAATGCGACGAGGTGAGCGACTGGGTATGAGAGACCAGGGCCGTGGAAATCTCCCGGATAAATCGGTTCATTCTCACGAGGCCTCCTCCGGCCAGGGCACTGACCGGCACCGGAATTTCGCCCAGGAGGTGGACTCCCCCGACAAAGACAGAAAACCGGATATGCACCTCGTTACCGATCCGGACCCCCCGCTCCCTGAGAACAGGCGTGCCGGTCGACGTGGCGCCGGACTTTAACCCGGGACGCTTCCATGTCAGCCCGGACTGCGTCACCCCCTCGGAGATTTCCCCTTCAATGACATCCCGGTGCCATTTCCTGTTTCGAACAGCATAATAGAGTTCGTAAATCTGCATCCGGTGTTCCGGAAGGGGAAGTCCTGTCCTTCTCGAAAACCCTGAGTTTCCACGAAACTCTTCAGGAAACTGCTCGAGAAGCTTTGTAACGACGAACTCGGCCTCCATATCCTCAACCCACCTGTCGAGGGCGCCTCGCAAGGCGGTCGCAGGGCTCTCCGTCAGCCTTGCCGACTGCTCTCGGACCCGTGCGGGATCTTCCCCGGGAATCACCACCAGAAGTCGACCCCAGGAAAATCCCAGAAAGACTATTCCCAAAACTGACGTATCGAACAAAAAACCAGAACGAAGAAGGAAGATATCCGAAGTCACGGGCTTTTCTTCTTTCAGATGGGCCCAGAATGCCTTGAGGTGCATCTTCTCTGCAGGGGCGGCGGCTTCTTCCATGAAGCTACGGAATCTGTCAATACTTGACCCGAGAACCCCCTCCGGCCATATCATACGAAGAGGCGGCGCCGAGAGGATGATCTCGTAGCTATGGTAAAAGAGGGCCATGTTGGACCCGAGGACCTTGGCCAGGTCCTCGAGCTCATCTCCCGGAGGAAAGGCCGATCCAAAAAGGGCCCCTTTGAGGGGCCTGTGGCTCAGAATCAAAGAGATATCCTTGGAATGAGAAAAATCCCTTCAAAAAAGATCTCCCGCCGGGAGGATCTTTGGTTATTCTTCCTTTCCCTTTTCGTCTACGTCCTGATCCGTCTTTATATTGCGACTCTCCGAAAAACCTACGTCAATGCGGAAAGTTACCGGACGCGATACGCAAAAGAAGAGGGAATGATCCTTGCCTTCTGGCACAACCAGATCCTGACGCTCCCCATTTTTTATTTTGGAAGGCCCGAAGGACTCTCAACACTGATCTCTCTGTCAAAAGATGGAGAGCTCACGTCACGCATTGTCAGACGCTGGGGTATCAGAACCATCCGGGGATCTTCCCACCGCGGAGGCATGGACGCCTTCAAGGAGTTGCTCCGGCGGGCCAGAAATCCCCGTCACCACATTGCCCTGACGCCCGATGGCCCCAAGGGGCCTCCTTTTGTGGTCAAAGACGGCCTTCTGATTCTGGCCAAGCGATCCGGACGACCCATCA
The DNA here is from genome assembly GCA_021828805.1 of Nitrospirota bacterium. GTDB lineage: Bacteria > Nitrospirota > Leptospirillia > Leptospirillales > Leptospirillaceae > UBA4572. The sequence continues at coordinate 27,124 of JAJZCZ010000007.1, forward strand.
CCCCTCTCGCGGTGGCCTACCAGCGATACACACCGCTCAAAAGCTGGGACGGTTTTCTGATACCCTACCCTTTTACAAAAGCTTACTTTGTTTCCGGGGATCCTGTCCAGATAACGGAAGAGCTTGATCCTGAAGGGCTCGACAGAGCCAGGGAACGCTTGACAGCGGCCATCCACGCAACCAATGCCCGGGCCATGTCCATGCGAAGGCCAAAGGATGGGCTTTCCTCTTGATTACCCCCTCAGCCTTGCCGGAAAATAAACATTAAGAATATTCCCATACCCTTCCTATCGGAAAGAGGATGGAAAACCAACACTACCACTGACCCACCGCCAAGGAGATTCCGTGTCGCAACCGATCTGGACAAACATCACCCGATTGATCACGGGAGGGCTGCTCGGCCTTGGACTTGCCGCCTGCGCCTATCAGCTTCCTCCCCAACCCACGGCCTTTATTACGCGCCAGGAGCCGGACAGACTCTCCGAGGTCCTCGCTCATAAGCCTCTTCCTAACGGAAGAGTGGCCGTTCTGGGCGGACAGATTCTCCGTCGTTACGACGGACCCACGGGACGCTACTTTCTTATCAGGGATCTTCCACTGGATGAGGATGCCTATCCTCACCCGCCGGCCGGCAAGATCCACATCGATCCGTCCCGGGAGTTCATTCTTTTTACCCCAGCGATGCACATCCTGGGGGAACACCGGGTGAAAAAGAAGCGGTCACAGAGCGCTTTTGTCGTCTTCGGGCAGGAGGAAAACCGGACGATCACCATGGGACCCGGCCACATTGTCACCGCTGTGGGCGAAGTCCACGGGATGGCCCCCTTTCCCCAGAGCAACCACAAAAGACGTTACCTGCTCCTTGTCAGCCAGTACGTCATGCTCTGGTCGAAGGCGCGGCCGGAAGACTACCCTCTCGTCACGAAAATGCCGTAATCAAAAAAGTCCATGGCAGACCCCTGCCATGGACCCTTTCTTGCCACACCCAGAAAGCCTCCGTATAATCGTAACGTCACATCTCCCACGACCCAGGCTCGGGTGGCGGAACAGGCAGACGCAGCGGACTCAAAATCCGCCGGTGGTGACACCATAGGAGTTCGATTCTCCTCCCGAGCACCAATATCAAAGCCGTTCTAAGCAAAAATTCCTTGGTAACTTTCCATTACTTTCTCACTCTCCTGTCACCCGGACAGCCACATAATACCCTTAACTTTTACCTGTTAAGGAGGGTCAAAAATGGCGACTTTTCGCAAGGACAATTTTTCTCCTGTAGAGGCAGTGTTGATGACGAGCAGGTCTCAAGCCTTGACGTACAGGACAGAATCATGACGTTAAAGGCATCCCGTCCGGGGACCGATGCGCCGAGTCTCAGATCAGCGCAGGCGAACGGACTAAAAAAGTCCGACGAGACGGAGCGGAAGGCGCAAGAGGAAAAAGAGAATGAATGCCTCTTGGAAGACATTCGCCTTTGCTTACATGTAAAAATTTACAGCACATTGATGACTTGACCGGGATGCCTCTCCCTCTCACGTTACCGTTTCTTGACGCTCTCGCCTCAAATCCGTAACAAAATGTAGACCTTACCGTCATATGACGCGACTATTCTCGGGAGCGATGACAGCCATCCAACCCGACCCGGGAGGTCGCCATGTCTACATCCATGTCTCCGGTTCTTGCTCCCCTTCGCTCTTCCCCCCTCAAAGTCTCGTGGGCCCGCAACGAAAAAGATCTCCTTCGGGCGCAGCGTCTCCGGGCTCTGGCCTTTGGGTTTTCCCCTCCCCAAACCCCAGAACACCTGATTATCCCGGAGCAGGACCGGTTTGATTCCTTTGCGCGCCATCTGATCGTCGTCGATACCGACCGGGACCTCTGCGTCGGAACCTACAGGATCCTTGATTACCGGGGGGCCCAAAAAGCCGGGGGGTTCTATACAGGAACCGAGTTCGACATCAGTGCCCTGTCCCCCCTCCTCGAACACACCGCGGAGCTCGGACGCTCGGCCGTCCACCCGGACTACCGGAGCGGAGGGGTCATTTCCCTCCTCTGGTCGGCCCTGGCCAGGGTTCTCATGAAGGAGGAGATCCAGTACCTCATGGGATGCGCCAGCTGCGACCTGACCGACCCCTCTCTCGACATCGACCGGATCTATACCTATCTTCGGAGCCAGGCCTGGGGAGAGGACTCCCAGACAGTCATCCCCTACCGCCACTACCCCTGCCTCTACCGGCCCGGCCATGATCCCCGCCCCCCCGTTCTCCCGCCCCTTCTCAAAGGCTATGTGCGGCTGGGAGCGCAGGTTCTGGGAGAGCCCTCCCACGACCCGGTCTTCCAGACGGCCGATTTTCCTGTCTGGCTTTCGGTCAGCGAGACTTCCGGGCGTTACGCACGGCACTTCTTCCGGTCAGGACGGAAGACGGTCCGCAACCGGAGCGCTTCATGAAGGCCTCCGCACTGCCTTCTCCGGCCCCCCGGCTTCTTCCCAAAGCCCTTCGAAGCCTCCGGGCCCTCCATGTCGCCACCCATATTGCCGGATGCTTTCTGCTTCCGGCAACGAACCGGAATACGTCCCCGGAAGCCCGCGACCCTCTCTCGATCTGGTGCCAGCGACTTCTCTCGAAGTTTGGCGTGGAGGTGACAATCGATGGCTCCCTCCCGGGTCCGGGCCCCTTCCTGATCGTCTCCAACCATATCTCCTGGATGGACATTCTCCTTATCCGGCATCTCACGGCGGCCCAGTTTATCGCCAAGGAAGAAATCTCCCTCTGGCCCGTCATCGGATCCGGCGCCAGAAGGGCCGGAACGCTTTTCATCTCAAGAGAAAAACTCTCTTCCTTCCACTCCATCCTTGAGCAGGTATGCCAGCGCTTCGACGAAAACAAGTCCGTCGCCCTCTTTCCCGAGGGGACGACGACAACGGGAGAGTCGCTTCTTCCCTTCCGGAGCGGCCTCTTCCAGAGCTCCCTCCGGACGGGGATCCCGGTCCTTCCCGTGGCCATCCGCTATGAAACCCTGACAGGAAATCACAACCTTGCCGTCTCCTATACCGGAGGGGAAAGCTTCGGAAAATCCTTCTGGAGAACACTCGGGGAGCCCCGCATCATGGCCCGCCTCTCCCTCTGCCGCCCGATCTTCCCGGAAAAAAAGTCGAGAAAGGAACTGGCAACGGAAGCCCGGCACTCTATCCTGTCAGCCCTTTCCGGACAAGACTCTCAGCCCGGAAAAAATCTCTCTTTCCCGCTCCCGTCGTGAAAAAACGGGGAGTTTCTCCCCGTTCCCCAGTCCTCACTCAACAATCGGGCTTTCCATTTTTTCCTCTTTCCTCTATGATTCATAGAAGAGTGATTGATTTTTTGTTTAAACTGAAACATTTAAACAAGAGCGAGATGACCACTCTCCCCCTCCAGCTCCGGATCGCCTCCTACCCGGTCTCCCTTCTTCTCCGGCTCTTCCGCCTGACCAACCGGTGTCAGGTCATCGGCTTCAGGGAGTATCGTCAGCGCCTGAACAGGGGAGAGCATGTTCTCATCGCCTTCTGGCACAACCAGGGTCTCTTCATGCCCTTCGTCTGGTTTGGAAAACCCGGACGGATCAAGCTGATCGTCTCCCGCTCGAAAGATGGAGACCTCATTGCCTCCCTCCTTCTCTGGTTCGGGATCGGCAATATCCGGGGATCCTCAAGCCGGGGAAGCACGGCGGCTCTCAAGGAGCTCCTTCGCCTCGACCGGAAGAATACAGACTCGATCGTCTTCACTCCGGATGGCCCCAAAGGCCCTATCTACAAGGTCAAGGACGGGATCGGCTACCTTGCCATTTCCTCGAAGAAGCCGCTTTACCTCCAGAGTGTCTGCTGCACAAAATCCAAAGAACTTCACTCCTGGGACCGCTTCCGCATCCCTCTTCCCTTCGGGTGCGCCACATGGGTCTGCTCTCCGGGACTCTATCTTTCAGGCCATCCCGGGCTGACCCTTGACGAGGCCGGGAGGATCATTGAAGACGGTCTTAACTTTATCAACCGGATCACCGAGGCTCTTTCGGCCGGACAGATTACAGAAAAAGAGGCCCGGGCGCTTTTGGACCCCGAGTCCCTTCCCTGGCGCCCCTACAGCATGGCCCCCGCCGCGTCATGAGCAAAAAGGGTGTCCTCGCTTCTTTTCTTTGTAAATTTTTGCCCCCTGTTCTTTCACCACAACTTGTTACAAAAAATTTCTGATGAATTTCCCGTAATTCAGGAGTATAATGAAAGGATCCCTGATTTTTTAGCAGGAACGATTCGGAAAAGAGTGCCGTGTTCCGGACAGCCCTCCAAAAAGAGAGGGCGGAACATTCATGAAAGGATCAGGACAGAGTGCAGCTTCCCCTTGAACGACTCAGACATCATATTGACGGATATAACAGACTTGCCGACGACTCCAACTGGAACCGGTTCAAGTCCCTTCACTGGAACGAGCTTAACCCTGCCCTTCTCACCGAAGGACAGAAAAATGCGGTTATCTTCGTCACCTACGTGGAAGACCATCTCCCCGGATATTTTTCGGAATACCAGTCCCTCTTTCCCATCGAGACTGACTCCATGGCCCTCTCCCTCCACAACCGGGAGCTCTTCCACTTCACCATCCGCGGGGGTCTTGAAGAGGATCGCCATGCGCAGGCTCTGGCACTTTACCAGTACCACTCCGGTATTGAGCCCGACCGCGACCGTCTCGAGGAAAAACTGATCGTGGAAAACAGAAAACCCTTCAGCATCGGATTTTCCGAGCCTGTGCAGGTCTTCACCTACACACTCCTTCAGGAGAAAGCCACCCAGCTCTACTACCAGAGCCTCTCCCGGGTGGTGAAGGAACCGGTCCTGAACCGTCTGCTCATCTACCTCACCAAGGATGAATCACGCCACTTCGGCTTCTTTAGCGAGATGGTCGACTCCTTCGTCGAGTACTACGGCGAAAAAGTTCTCTCCCTGATTGAGGAGGTAACACTCAACTACAAGATGCCCCTCCACAACACCATGGAAGACTATCGCCGCCGGGCAATCCTGATGGCCCGTGAGGCCCCCGGATACGACCGCATGCTCCCGCAGAAGGTTCTTATGCGCCAGCTCAAGCGGCTGGGAGAGAGGCTGCCGGATCTTTCCGACGTTATTGACGCCTCTGTCGCCCGCATGATGGATTCCCTGCGTATCACCACCATCGAAGGCGTCGCCTGACGGACGTCGCCTCCGGGTGCACGCTCTTCCGCCCCTCCCTCTCCCGGCTCCGGCTGGCAGAGGGCTCATCACCCCCCTGACGAACGCCTGACTCTTGTCCCGGATCTCAAGCCGGGACTCAGGAGGTTCCGGTATGGCCGAAGCCGCCCTCCCCCCGCGCCGTCACTTCCCCGAAGCTCTCCGCCACAACAAGCGCCACCGATGACAGAACCGGAAGGAACATCAACTGGGCGATCCGTTCTCCCGGCTCAACGGTGTATGTCTGCTCCCCGTCGTTGGCCAGAATGACCCCGATCTCCCCATGGTAATCGGAGTCGATGACCCCGATTCCCTGGGCCACCCGGATTCCGTGCTTGAGCGAAAGTCCCGACCGGGAGGCCACGATCCCGACAATCCCGGGATCCCGGATATCGAGGGCAATGCCTGTACCGACAAGCTGTCTCTTCCCGGGGGCGATCTTAACCGGCTCCGGGATGGCGGCGCGCAGGTCGAGCCCTGCCGATCCGGGGGTCGCCCGGGAGGGAAGACGGAAGCCGGGAGACTCCCTCAGGACACGGACGGCAATCTCCCGTGTCACTTCCTCGTTATGCTCTCCCCTCATGGTCCCTTCTTCCCGGCATCACTTCCTCCGCCCTCCTTCGCCGTCTCTCCCGTCAATGCCGGAGCGACAGGAATATCCAGAGAGGCAAAGCGCCCGTACACATCCCGAAGGGAGAGATGGATTGATCCTTGCGTCTCACTTGTCCGGAAGAAGACCCACCCCGGGGTCGTCGAGTTGGCGGGGAAGACGGTTGGAAGACCCAGTCTGACGAGACGTCCGAGCTTCGACCGGCTTTCCTCCACAAGCCGGCGGTCCATCAGCGCCTCCGGGACCGCCCCCTTTGAGGAGGCATACCGGTATCCCAAAAGGCGGACCTCGGCCCCCGGATTGATGACGGAGAGGTTGATCGCCAGCACCGGAAACGTCGTCCGGTGGAGGATATCCCCTCCGGCGTCGACCTGGAGGATCCGGGCGGAGACGATCGACGCCTTCACCGGCGAGGGATTTTTGTGGGGGGTGCAGCCTCCGAGGACAAACGCCGCCAGAAGAAGAGCGGCCCCGTTTCTTCCCGTCATTCCGAGCCCCCCCGGACAATCTCCGTGCCCACCCCCTCAGGAGTGAAGATCTCAAGCAGGAGCGCATGGGCAATCCGTCCGTCGATCACGTGGACTTTGCCCACCCCTTCCGCCAGAGCCCGCAGACATCCCTGCATCTTGGGCACCATCCCGCCGGCGATCACCCCCCGGCCGATCAGGGAGAGGATCTCCTCCCGGTCGAGCGAACCCAGAAGCTCGCCGCTTTCGTCGAGAACGCCGCGGGTATTGGTCATCATGATGAGCTTCTCGGCCTTCAGCGCCCCGGCAATAACGGCGGCCGCTTCGTCGGCGTTGATGTTCAGCGCTTCTCCCGTCGGCGTCACCCCCACCGGAGCCACGATGGGAATGTACCGGTGGCGGTCGAGAAGATCGAGGATCTCCGGGTTCACCGAGACGATTTCCCCCACGTGGCCGAGATCGCGTCCCTCATGAATCTTCCGGGCCCCCACAAGAAAGCCCGCATCCCGTCCCGAGATTCCCACGGCCCGGCCGCCGTGGCGATGGACCATCGTGACGATCTCCCGGTTGATCCGCCCGGTCAGAACCATCTCCACCACCTCCATGGCATCCGATCCGGTGACCCGGATCCCGTTCACGAACTCGAAGGCCATTCCGAGGCGCCCCATCAGGGAGGAGATCTGGGGACCGCCTCCATGCACCACAACCGGCCGGATGCCGATGTGCTGGAGCAGGACCAGGTCCTGGGCAAAGGAAAGGCTCTCCTCTCCCCCGCCGTCCAGGGCCCCGCCGCCGAATTTGATGACGAAGGTCTTTCCGTGAAATGTCCGAATGTAGGGAAGGGCGTCGATGAGGACCTGGGCCTTCTCGTGAATGCTCTCCATGGTGTCTCCGGATGGCTAGGGGGTGGCGGGGGGAGTGTCGTCGCGGATTTTCGCAAGCTTCCGGGCGATCTCGGACAGCCCCGTGTGAAGGTATCGTTGGGTTGAGCCCAGGGAGGCGTGACCCAGAAGAGACTGGATTTCCCGGAGATCGGCGTCCCGGTCCAGAAGATGGGTTGCGCAGGAATGGCGCAGGGCATGGGGAGAGACCGTTCCGGGAAGCTGGGCCTCCCGGGCATACTTCTTCACGATCCGGCTCACCTGCCAGGGAGAGAGAGGACCTCCATCACTGTCGGCAAAGAGGGGTCCCGTCAGAGGTGACCCGGAGGCGGAAAGATGCTCCCGCAGGGCATGAATGGCCTCCAGGGCCTCGCCGACCACCGGAACCCGCCGCTCCTTGCCGCCCTTGCCCCGGACCCGAAGAGCGGAGATCCCCGAAGACGCGTCCTCCCAGAGGAGGCCGCACAGCTCGGAAAGACGGACGCCGGTCTGGTAGAAGAGCTCAAGAATCGCCCGGTCCCGCAACTGCTTCGGGTCGTCACCCGATGCTCCTTCCCGGCGTCGAACCGGGGCGGTGACCAGCGCCTCCGCCTCCGTCTCGGTGAGAAGTGGCGGGAGAGGCCGGTCGGCCCGGGGGCCGGAGATCCCGATAAAGGGATCATCGACGACATGGCCCCGGGTCACCAGAAACCCGTAGAATCCCCGCAGGCTCGACAGGATCCGGGAGATGCTCGAGGGGGCATAGCCCCGGTCGTGGAGTCGCTTGACGAAACGAAGGGCCAGGGGACGGTCGATCCTCTCCCAGAAAAAGGCCGCGTCGCCTCCGAGAAGCCGCTCCTCCAGAACCGCAAGAAGGGCCAGATCATCCATGGCCGCCTGGACAGTCCGGGGAGACCGTCCGGACAACGCCAGGCTCTTCTGGTAGGACTGGCACAGGGGATCGGCAAGAAGAAGCGCCTTCCGTCCGGAAACGCGCTCCTCTCCCTGGGCCCCCTTTCCTTTCAGCCTCCGGTGTCCCGATCCCGTTCCTCCCATGAACTCCTCCTACGACAGAGGGGGCCGGACCTTCCGGCGGGAGGCCACCTCTCCCCACCAGCGGTCAAAGGCCTCCCGGGCCCGGACGACGATCACCTTGCGCCTCTCGGCCTTCCCCCCCCGGACGCGTCCCGCCGGAGGAAAGAGCCCGAAGTGGAGATTGACCGGGGAGAAGCGCCCCGTTTCCTCAGGGCCGGGCTCGACCCCTTCCGCCCGGTAGGCCCCCGGAACAAGGGCCCGGACCAGGGCGCCCAGGGCCGATTCGGCCGGAGGAAGGGAAAGAGAGTCGCCCGGGGCGAGGAGAAGCGCCGTCAGCCGTCCCAGCGCCACCGACTCGGTGTAGCCCTCCACCCCCATCATCTGCCCCGTGGGGTAGACCCCCGGAAGGGCCCGGAGCGAGAGTTCGGGGGCAAGGACCCGGGGGGCGTCCAGGAAGGTGTTCCGGTGAAGGGATCCGTACCGGAGAAAGACCGCCTGGGCAAATCCCGGAAGCTTGCGGAAGATCCGGTCCTGCTCGGAATACTTGAGCTTGGTCTGGAAACCCACCAGGTTGTAGGAGGTCTCCTCCCTGTTTTCCGCCCGAAGCTGGACGACCGCATGAGGGATCTTGCCCGTCCGGGGATCGGTGAGCCCCACCGGACGAAGAGGACCGAAGGACAGGGTCTCAGGGCCGGTATCGGCCAGAGACTCCACCGGCTGGCAGGCCTCGAAAGCCCGGAGAACCTCGGGACGGTCCTCGACCCCCTCGTGGGGAGGAACCCGCTCCCCGCCCACCAGATCGTCACAGAGCTGGCGGTAGGTCTCGGCATCGAGGGGAACATTCACATAGTCCCCCTTCCCCGGCTCTCCCCAGCGATCCCCCCGGAAGAGGGGCGCGAAATCGAGGGAGGCCGCCTCCACCACCGGGCTGATGGCATCATAGAAGGAAAGCCGGTCGGAGCCGATGGCCGCCTCCAGCGCCCGGGTCAGGTCGGGATGGGTCAGGGGTCCGGTCGCGAGGACCAGGGGCCGCCCGGAGGGGATCCGGTCCACCTTCTCCCGGCGGACGGTGATCCCCGGAGCGCTCTCGACCGCCCGGGTCAGCCTCTCCGAAAAACGCTCCCGGTCGACCACGAGGGCGCCGCCTCCCGGAATCCGGCATTCAAGGGCCGCCTCGAGAACAAAAGACCCCATCTTGCCGAGCTCCTCCTTGAGAAGCCCGTGGGCCGTTCCGGGGTCGAGGCTTTTAAGAGAATTCGAACAGACGAGCTCGGAGAGCCCTCCCGTGCGATGGGCACCGGTCATGGTCCCCGGACGCATTTCGAAGAGAAGGACCGGAACCCCGGCCGCCGCGAGGGAGAGCGCCGCCTCCGTTCCGGCGAGCCCCCCTCCCACCACCGTCACCTGCGGGGAGCTCACGGGGACGTCCCCGGATCCTCTCCCTCGGGAGCCTCCTCCCCGCAGTCCTTCTCCGGACAGACGAGGCGGATCCTGCCCCCCGCCTTCTTCTCCATGAGAAAGGCATGGCCGCAGGCGGGACAGGCCCGGGCCACCGGACGGCCCGGATAGGTCCGGTCGCATTCCGGATAGCGGCTGCAGCCGTAGAAGATCCCCCTCTTGCCGCGGCGGGGAACGATCTCTCCGTCGCAGCCGGGGCGGGTACAGCGGATCCCGGTGGGAAGGGGGCGGGTCGTCTTGCAGGCCGGGTAGTTCGCGCAGGAGAGAAAGCTCCCGAAGCGGCCCGTCTTTACCACCATCGCCCCTCCACAGACAGGACAGGGAGGAATGTCCGCAGGCAGGGTGACGGGCGCCGCCACCTGATCTTTGGGAGGCCAGGGGCGGGTCGTCTTGCAGGCCGGGTAGTCACTGCAGGCGAGGAAGGTCCCGAAGCGGCCCTTCCGGACAATCATGGGCTTGCCGCAGGTCTGGCAGACCTCGCCGGGCGCCTCGGGCAGGACTTCGGGCGCGAGCCCCGCCTCGGTCTGGACGATATTCCGGGTCGTCTTGCAGGCGGGATAGTTCCCGCAAGCCAGGTAGGCGCCATGACGGCCCCACTTTTTGACCATGAGGGTCCCGCAGACCGGACAGGGGATCTCGGTGGGCTCGCTCTTGGCCTTGAGGTTGGTCATCCCCCCGCCCTTCGCGCGGCCGAGCTCCGCCGAAAAGGGGCGATAGAAGTCGTCGACGGCGTCCCGGTAGACCTTGTCTCCCTCTTCGACGGCGTCGAGCTCCTCCTCCATCCGGGCGGTGAAGGCCACGTTCAAAAGGCCGGGGAAGCTGTCCACCAACAGACGGTTGACCGTCTGGCCGAGCTCTGTGGGGTAGAAGCGGTTTTCCTTTTTCTCCACATACTCCCGGTCGAGAATCGTGGTCATGATGGTGGCGTAGGTACTGGGTCGCCCGATCCCCTTCTCCTCGAGCTCCCGGATCAGGGAGGCTTCGTTGTAGCGGGAAGGCGGCTGGGTAAAGTGCTGGGAGGCATCGGGGGGGGCGGAGGCCACGACAGTCTCCCCCTCGTGGAGAAGCGGGAGCTCCGCTTCCTCTTCCTCGCCTCCCTCCTCGTCCTCCTCGTTTTTCTGTTTGCCGGCGGCGCTCTTTCCCCGGGCTCCCCGAACGGCGAGAAAGCCCGGATCGAGCATGCGGCGGCCGGTGGCCCGGAAGCTGTCCCGCTGGTCTCCCTCGATGATGACGGTCGTCTGGAGGTAGCGGGCCGGGAGCATCTGGGACTCGACAAAGCTCTGCCAGATCAGCTGGTAGACCCGGAGGAGATCCCGGTCGAGAACGGAGGAGAGGGACTCGGGGGTCCGGGTCACATCGGTGGGGCGGATCGCCTCGTGGGCATCCTGGATCCCCTTCTTGTTCCGGTAGGACGGACTCTTGGGGGGAAGCCCCCTGGGATAGTGCCGCCTGATAAAATCGCGGGCCATCTCCTGGGCCTCGGGAGCGAGGCGGACGGAGTCGGTTCTCATATAGGTGATGAGACCGGTCAGCCCCTGTCCCGGAATCTCCAGCCCCTCGTAAAGCTTCTGGGCCACCTGCATCGTCTTCTTGGCCGGAAAACGGAAGCGCCGGGCTCCTTCCTGCTGGAGACGGCTCGTCGTCAGCGGAGGAGAGGGCTGGCGCTTCTTTTCATCGGCAGAGACGCTTCCGATGCGGAAAGACTCTTCCGACAGTCTCTGCAAAACGGCCTGGGCCTCCTCCTGGCTCCCGATCTCCGCCTTTTCTCCGGCGATCCGGTCGAGCTTCGCCTCAAACGCGTCCTTCTCCCGGCCCGGTTCAGTGGGGTGAAAGGTCTGGAGGATGGTCCAGTACTCGACCGGCACAAAGGCAGCGATCTCATTTTCCCGGTCGCAGACGAGGCGGACGGCCACCGACTGGACGCGCCCGGCGGAGAGACCCCGCCGCACCCGCTCCCAGAGAAGCGGCGAAAGAGAGTAGCCCACAATACGGTCGAGGGCCCGGCGGGCCTTCTGGGCATCCACCTTGTGGAAGTCGATCTCTCCCGGATGCTCAAGTGCCTGGGCGATGCCGCGGGGGGTCAGTTCATGGACCAGCACCCGCCGGATCGGCTTTTTAAGAGACGAGAGCTCGCTCGCGATATGGTAGGCGATGGCCTCCCCCTCCCGGTCGGGGTCGGAGGCGAGATAGATCTCCCGGGCCCCCCGGGCCGCCTGCCGGATCTCGTCGAGAACCTTTTTCTTCCCCTCCGACACCTCGAACTCGAGCTCGTAGTCGCGATCGACATCCACCCCGATCCTCGACGCCGGCAGATCCTTCAGATGGCCGACGCTCGCCTTCACCCGGTAATCCGGACCCAGGATCCGGGTCAGCGTCCGGGCCTTGGTGGGAGACTCCACAACGATAAGGGTCCCTCCCCGGCCGGAGACCACCGCCCCGTCGACGTCGGCATCGGCCGTCTTCCGGGAGGCAACTTTTTTGGAGGAGGCCGCCGTTCCCTTGGAGGAGCGGGAGCCGGGGGCTTTTTTGGATGGCTTACGAGTCACGGTCACGAATCAAACCCTTTCGGCAAGATGAGAAACGAGGCCTTTCGGGCTCTGTCTTTCCCCGGGAGCGGGAAAGTTTTATATACGTCCGGGGGCCCAACGCGCCACCCGTCGGAGCGGGGCAGCAGTGAACCGGCCGGGGAGAGCGGGGGTCCGGGCAGGAAGGCGCATGCTTCAGGAAAGAAGTGCCGCCAGAACCTCTTCGGCAGAGCCGGCTCTCCGGGCCCCTTCTCCCTCGAGAAGAGCGGGTCCCTCGCGCTCCCATCCCCGGGCCCCCCGGTCAAAGACCAGAAGCTCGCGGCCCTCCTCAAGGGCGATGCGGGCGGTGATGTACGTTCCCGAACGCCGGCGGTGGGGACCGGCGATCACCGCCAGGGAGAGCCCGGCCACGATCCGGTTGCGATGGGGGAAGTGCCAGGCGTCAGGACCCGATCCCGGCGGATACTCCGACAGGAGCACCCCCTCCGCCCGCCCGATCTCCCGCGCGAGATCCCCGTGCTCCGGAGGATAGACACGGTCAAGCCCCGTCCCGACGACAGCCACGGTGGGACGCTTCGCCTCCAGGGCCCCCCGGTGGGCAGCGGCGTCGACGCCCCGCGCGAGCCCCGAGACAACGAGAAAGCCCGCCTCAGAGAGATTTCTGGCCAGAGCCGTTACCTCCCGGAGCGCTTCCCGACCCGCCTCCCGGGCTCCGACCACGGCGACGGAGGGTCGGTCGAGAAGGGCCGCGTCCCCCTGAAAGAACAGGAAAAGCGGGGGAGTGGCAAGGGTTCCGAGCCTCAATGGATAGTCGGGATGCCCCGGATGCATCATCTTAAGCCCAAGCCGTTTGGCCTTGTCAAGGAGAAGGGCGAGACGCTCCTCCAGAAGGACTCTCTCCCTCAGGGGAAGGCGCTCGAGGATCCGGTCCCGGGCCGCGGCGGGATCTTCCCGGGGCTCCTCCCGAAGCCGTCTTTTCCGGGCCAGGCTGTCAAGCTCGACGAGGTGGGCCAGTCCGAAGAGGAAGCCCTCCTCCCCCTCCCGAAAACCAGACGGAAGCTCATCCGGACCGCTCATCTCCACGGGAGGGATCCTTCGAGGATTGAGGGGAGGGGATACGGACAGGTAGAATGAAGCGAGGGGGAGCGCCTCCCCCTCAGGTCTTTCCGGGCCCTCTCCGGATGCCATCCACAGGAGCCGCCATGGATCAGTCTCTCTATCATCTCTTCCTCTATGCCACGATCATCCTGACGGCTCTCACCGTCGCGGGCCTCCTCTACTTCCTCTACGACCGCAAGCGGCGCAAGGCGGAGAGTCCCGACCCGGCCGTTCTCTCTCCCGTCGAGAGGGTCGCCGAAATCGACTCCCAGATCGCCGCCTTTCACCATCGGATCGCCCTCCTCGAAGAGGAGAAGCGCCGTCTTCTCCAGACCCAGAGCGCCGGAACTCACTCTCCCCGGTCGATGTAGAGCTCCTCCCGGGAGGAGGAGTACCCCAAAAGCTCCGCGTAGCGCCCCCAGTTCACCAAAAGCAGGAAGGATCCATCCACATCCTCGGAGGGAAAGCTCTCCGCCAGCCGGTGCTTCACCTCTTCCGCCGAAAGACTCTCCCCCTTTTCGGCCGCAAGCCAGGAAAGCACGGTGGAAAAAAGAGGCAGGGTGAGAAGACGCTCCCTCAACGCCGTTTTTCGTCCGTTGATATCTTTCTCGAGCAGGGCTTCCCCCAGCGGAGTCAGCGCAATATCGCTCTCTGGAGTGACGACAAAGCCCAGGGATTCGGCCGAACGAACAATCTGGAGCTCCTCTCCCAGATCGAGGTGGAGGTCCAGACCGAGCTGGTAAAGATCGGAGGTGCCTCCCTTCTCTTTCAGGATCTTGAGAAGCCCCACGATCCGGCTAATCCCCGTATAAGGCTCCGATTCGCCTTCCATCACCATCCTCCTTGGGTTGTTATGAAGCTCCGTCCCGTTTTGATCATTCGGGAACCTTCGAGGCCTCTTCTTCAGGAAATGAGCGAGAAGATCTCATCCGAGAGACGCTCGAAGTCCGGATGTTTTCTGTTTCTTGGCCGGGAAAGACGCACCGGGATTTCCTTCACGACCCGGGTGGGCCGCCGGGAGAGCACCACGACGCGGTCGGCCATGAGGAGCGCCTCCTCGATGATATGCGTCACCATCACAATCGTGCGCACCGGCATTTCGGAGTCCTGCCAGAGCATGAGAACCTCGTCACGAAGGGTGACCGAGGTCAGGGCATCGAGATTGGAAAAAGGCTCGTCCATGAGAAGGATCCGGGGCTCGATGGCCAGCGCCCGGGCCAGACCCACCCGCTGCTTCATTCCTCCGGAAAGTTCCCGGGGGTAGGCCTCCTCATAGCCATCGAGCCCCACCTTGTCGATGTAAAAAGAGACGGTCCGGTCGATCTCCGCCGTCGAGCGGCCCCGGGCCACAAGGCCCAGGGCCACGTTTTCCCGGACAGAGAGCCAGGGAAGGAGGGCAAATCCCTGGAAGACCATCGCCATATCGGAATTGATTCCCTCCTGGGGATCCCCCTTGTAGAAGACCCCGCCCGACGAGGGGGTAATGAGCCCCTGCAGAATCCGGAGCAGGGTGCTCTTGCCGCACCCCGAGGGCCCCACAATGGCGACAAACTCTCCTTCCGACACCGAAAGGGAGAGGTTTTCGATGGCCCGGTAAAAACGGCCGTCCCGGGAGAAGTCCCGGGCCACATCCTGAAGCGAGAGAAAGGGGGACGGATCAGGCGTCATAACTGTACCTCCGCGTGACCCGTTCATAGAGAGGAACCCAGAAGAACCGGTTGGCCACCACCACGGCAGCTGTCATGACCATGAGGGCCGAGACGATAAGAACGGGATGAGCTCCCTGGTAGGTCGCCCGGTCGAGGAAGGCTCCCAGGCCGTCGACGCCGTAGTCCTTCTTCGCGTAGACAACATACTCGGAGACGATCAGGGCGTTCCACCCCCCGCCGAAGGCGGTGATGGAGCCGGTAACGAGGGAGGGAAGAAGAAAGGGAAGAAAGACCTTCCGGATGAAGAGCCTCTGCCGGATGCCGAAGGCGAGCGAGACCTCCCGAAGCTCCGCCGGGAAGGTCCCCACCCCTGACAGAAGGTTGAACAGGAGATACCACTGCATCCCCGACATGAGGAGGAGAATCGAGGCCAGGTTCATGCTGTGGAGATGGGTGACGACAAGGACGATCACAAAGGGAAAGAGGGCCGTCGCCGGAACCGAGGCCATGACCTCCGCCAGGGGAAAGACGATCCGGGACACCCGGGGGACGCGGAAGACCCAGTAGGCGACCGGAAGGGTCCAGAGAAGGCTCAAAAGATAGGCGACCATCAGACGAAGTGACGAATAAACCAGATCGGCCGGAAGCTCCGACATGCTCCGCCACGGAATCCCCTGACTGACCCATCGGCTGACCACACGAACCCCGGCGTACAGGCTCTCCGTGAAGAGGTATCCCCCCAAAAAACCTAAAAGAAGGAGACCCAGAAGACGAAAGCCCGGAGGGGTGGCGAAGGGGCGGGGCCGGGAGGTCCGGGAGAGCTTCCGGAAAAAGCCCGCCGCCGTTTCGGCAAGGGAGCGTCTGACCCCGGCAAGCCACGCGGAGCCGGCCAGAAGGTCGTAGACGGGGGAGGAGATCCGGGGGGTATGGCCCTCGACTTCGCCCAGCCGGAAGTTATGGGACCACGCCAGGAAGGGCCGGAAGATCAGAAGGTCCAGAACCATGACGGTTACCACCAGGGCACCGATCCCCAGAAGCGCCTCTCCGAAATGCCCCTTTTCGGTGCTCCCCACAAGGAAGCTCCCCAGGCCCGGAAGCTCGTAGTGCACCGGACCCAGGGCAATCATTTCGCAGGCGATCAGAAAGTACCATCCCGCCGTCCAGGAGAGCACCGAGTTGTAGACAACCTTCGGCAGGGTGACCGGGACGAGAAAGCGGGCCGCCCAGAGCCAGGAGGGGGCGCGGATGCCCCGGAAGAGATCGGTCAGCTCCCGGGGAGCCGTCCGCACCGACTCGTAGACGGCAAAGGCCATATTCCAGGCCATGCTGGTGGCAATCAGAACAATCGACGCCGCCTCCACCCCCGTGCGCGTCGACGGAAAGAGCGGGACCATGACCAGCACCACCGCCGGAAAGAACCCCAGCACCGGAATGGACTGGAGAATGTCCAGGACCGGAATCAGAACACGGGGACCGAGGCGGGTCAGGGCGGCGGCAAGCCCGTAGGCATAGGCAAAGGAAAGGGAGAGAAGATAGGCCAGAAAAAGCCGGATCAGGGAGTGCAGGATGTCTCCGGGAAGATCCCGGAGATCCTCCCGGGGGATCACCGGGACTCCCGATGGAGCGGTCCGGGAAAACAGGAGGAGAACCCCCGACAGGATCACAAGCCCGAGCAGCGTCGGCCAGAGGAAGGAGAGTCGACGCAGGAGGGGAGAGTTCACGGGAGCTCTCGTCTGCGAAGATGTCCGGCTTGAAAAATTCTGCCGATCCGGTAGGATAAAAAGATGGTCACCCTTTTTTAAAACCTCACATGGAATGGCAAAAACAACACCGGCCAAGGCATCCGCTCAAGAGGGGCCGGCGATCAACGAAGACGGCATGGTCGGAACAGGCAATACGGCGGCATTATCCTTCCGGGCCCTCCGGGCCGGACCATCGACCGAAGAGTCCACCCGGTGATCAGAGCTCTCATACGATAAACCCACTTTAGCAAGGACGACCATGGAGACACAAACGGCGCTCCTGTTTCTCGTCATTCTGGCCGCCGTTCTGGTCGCG
>JAJZCZ010000073.1 GCA_021828805.1 Nitrospirota bacterium
GGATCCCTCCCAGGATCTTCGGGGGGCGATCCCTCCGACAAAAGCGAAGCATCACGCTTCCATCACGGATCCCCAGGAGATCGGAGTCCTTCTACGGGCTATCGACGGCTATAAGGGTGGCCTTGTCGTTCGGGCGGCCTTTCGGCTTGCCCCCCTCATCTTCCTTCGTCCTGGAGAACTCCGTCGTCTCGATTGGTCGGAGATTGACTTCGACAAAAAGGAGATCCATATTCCAGGCTCCAAAATGAAGATGAAGGAGAAGCACATAGTCCCTCTTTCTCTTCAGGCCCTGGAGATTTTGGAAGAGATCCGTCCGGTGACAGGGGAAGGGCGATATGTGTTTCCATCCCCCCGGTCATGGGACCGGCCGATGAGCGAGAACGCGATTCTTGTTGCCCTTCGAACTCTCGGATATGACAACGATCAGATGACCGGCCATGGATTCCGGTCGATGGCCTCAACCCTTTTAAATGAGCAGGGATGGAATCGGGACGCTATAGAGCGGCAACTGGCCCATGCGGAGAGGGACGAGATTCGGGCGGCTTACAACTATGCACAGCACCTTCCAGAACGTCGGAAAATGATGCAGGCATGGGCGGATTTTCTGGACGAGCTGAAGGCGGGGGGAGACATTATTCCGTTCCGAAAGGTTGCAGAATGAAGAGCGGGAAGCTAGGTTGCTATCTTCTCGAGAGAGTGAATGTATGGAAGGCGGGACATATTCCTGTCCGTCAATATTACACCCTTGTCGGAACGACCGATCACGTTATGGACGCCATTCTCGATCAAGCGACGGAGCGTTTAAAAACTGAAATGGAAAACATTCTTTGCCAGTTTGAAGATCCCGCTCCCGTAATTGACTGTGTTCTCGCCTACCATTTCATGGAACAGCAATCCCCCCGCGTTCTTTATGACGAGGATCGGAAAGCGATTGATAACATGTTCGAGACTCTCAAGCGGTTCTATGAGGAGGACCTGAAAACCGGAGCCTACAAGCAGGCGTTCAAGTCCGGCTATACGGATCAGCAATTTGAGGAGGATTTCAAGGACCTTCCCGATGAAATCCGGTACGAAATTTTGGTTGAAGGCCGAGCGGAGGGGGTTGTCTCAAAAGCTATCGGTTTTCAACGCTATGCCGCATGGCAGATCAAGCCCGAGAAGAGGCCCGGAAGACGGACCGGCCTAGAGAGGATTCGCACTTGGTACAAGCCGAACCCGAAATATAAAAAGGCCCAGCCTCTCATTGTCTTACAGCTTACAGGAGACGGATTTGTTTCTTCTTTCGAGTACGACATTCTCATGGCCCAGGCACTGGCTTGTGAACTGGCCAGTATCAGCAGGCATCAGAGTAGGAATGAAAAATCCAAATGGGCTAATACCCATGAAGCGAACAGGCGAGCGAAGAGAGGCCAACCAAGAGACCATCTTTGCGAGCCCCTTTTTCAGTGGGTTTTTGGTAAGGTTCCAGAAAAATATTCTGACTTCCGAGAGCGAGCCGAAAAAATGGACTGGTACTATACCAGCGACATCCATAACCCCGATCTTGCCAATGTGTGCGGTCCTCAGACCTCCCTTCGCTCCATTTACAGAATCCCCTAATATTCCCGAAAAAAACTGAATATTAAGGTATTAGCGCATTATTCCTCGTTTTTCCGACAATGGCCTTGTTGATCCACCAACAACCCAATGGAGGAAGAATGGAGAAAATACTGCGTCTTCCCGAGGTCCTTTCGACTGTCGGGCTTTCAAGAAGCTCCCTCTATACTCTCATCGCAAAAGGCGACTTCCCGCGACAAATCCGACTCAGCCCCCGAACTTCAGGCTGGTTACAGTCCGACGTAGAAGGTTGGATTGAGCGGAGGGCGGGGGTCGGCCGATGACAACAAAAAAAGAGCGCCCCCTGACGAGAGGCGCTCAAGTCGAACCGGCTACAGAAAATCTTAACACCTGCCTGTTGTGGATTCAAGAAAAACTTGCCGCCTCGGGAATCCCGCCACATATCGCGCAACAGGCCGGAATTTCCTTCGTCAAGGCAGAAGAAGTCGCTGTGCTCCTCGGTCGTGACTTCCGAAAGAATCCCACACCCGAGGCGCTCAGGATCCCCTATAAAACGCTTGACGGAGAGGCCGTTCTGGACGACGGGACGCCTTATTTCCGGCTCCGGTTCCGGGGGGAAGGGCTCGAAGACTCCGACGGCAAGCACCGCCGTTACGTTCAGCCGACGGGAAGCAATCCTCATATCTATATTCCTCCCGACCTTTCCGAAAGCCTCAAGCGATTCCCCGTTTTAATCGTCACCGAAGGTGAGTTAAAGGCGCTGTCGGCCACGGCCCACGGCATCCCGACGGTTGGCCTCGGGGGGATTCAGAGCTGGTGCGATCCGGAGATCCGGCAAGCTGACAAGACGCTTGCCTCCATCAACGAAAATCCTCTCCATTCCCTCGCCCGCACCTCCCCCATCCACCCCGAACTGATGACGGTCATCGGGGCGGCAAAGGGCGCCGGAGTCAGAATGATCCTTGTCCTCGGGGATTCTGACGGACGCGTGGAATATGACAAGGCCGGGGCTGTCGTCTCCGGCAACCCTGCCGTCGAAAGTGCCGTCCGCAAGCTTGCCAGGGCGATTCAGTGGCAAGGCGGGGATGTGGAAGTTTTCAAGGGGTTCTGTCCTCTTCCTGAGAACCCGGAGAGCCCGGAGGAGAAGCAAGGACTTGACGATTGGCTTGTTGCGGAGGGAGCGATTCGGGTCAAGGAAGAAATTCTCAAGCTCTGCCGGAAGGGGAACCGGGCGCTTTCCTTTCAGGAGAAGGCCCACCTGGACCTCGCCCGATGGTATCGCCAAAAATTTCAGGCCGACGGAACGCCCGGCCTTGTGCGGTGGCGAGAAGACTTTTATCAGTGGACAGGAAGAAGGTGGAAAATCGTCGAGGACAAGGCCCTCGGTGCCGACCTCCACCAATGGCTCGACAACGTTCCCATCTTCGACAAGAAGGAGGGGATGGTTCCACCCACCCGGAGCCTCCTTGAAAACGTATGGGCAACCCTTGAACGCCTCTGTCACCTGCCGGTCAGCCTCGACGCTCCGTTCCGGATGGGCGACCCGCCGAAACCCGTTGGCTCAGGAAAATTCCTTGTCCTGTCGAACGGAGTCCTAAACATCGAAACGCGCAAACTCTATCCACCCTCCATCGAACTGTTTACGCCGAATACCCTTCCCTTCAACTATGACCCCGAAGCCGCCTGCCCCGCGTGGGAGAGATTTCTCGAAACCCTCTGGACAGCGGATCCAGAAGCGCCCCGTCTACTGAAACAGTGGACTGGATATATCTTGACCGGATCAACCCACCTGCAAAAAATCCTCTTCGTGATCGGGCCAAAGAGGGCGGGGAAGGGAACGATCCTCCATGTTTTATCGGAGCTTGTCGGGGCAGAGAATACAGCGTCCTTAAGTCTTGGAAAACTCGGATCGAATTTTGGATTGGCAAGTCTCCTGGGAAAATCCCTCGCATTCTTCCCAGATGCGCGATTGACGGGATCGACGGAACAAGGACCTATAGTCGAGACACTCCTCAGCATATCCGGGGAAGACGCCCTCCCCGTCGATCGGAAATATCGCGACATTGTGACGGCCAGAATCCCGGCGAGACTTATTCTTGTTTCAAATGAACTTCCACGCCTGCAGGATTCTTCAGGAGCGCTTGCATCACGGTTTCTAATCCTTCGCTTAAAAAGATCCTTCTTCGGAGAAGAAGACCACGGCTTGAGGAATCGGCTCCTGGATGAACTTTCCGGCATCCTGAACTGGGGATTGGCAGGAACGGCTGACCTGAAGACATCCGGAAAATTCATCGAGCCCACATCCGGAAAAGAATTGGCAGAAGACATGCATAGGCTCGCGTCGCCCGTATCGGCCTTCGTTTCGGATTGTTGCCTGGTGGGCTCCAACTTCAGGGTCAGGAAGACCGACCTTTTCGAGGCGTGGAAGAGGTGGACTGAAGAAAACGGGCACCATGCCGGAAGTGTTGAGATGTTCTCCCGAAACCTTCAAGCGGCGATTCCAGTGCAGACTTACAGGCCGAAGGAACGCGACTTATCAGGGCGTCCGAATTTCTGGACCGGGATCGGTCTCTCCGTCGCAGATCGCTACAGCGAGCCCTCGGGTCAACCGGGTCAACCGTCGGGTCAAGCGTCTCCATTCTCGCAAAGTGGCGTGGGTCAAGGAGGGTCAACCATGTCAAGCGTTTTCCAAGAAAAAACGTTTCGGGGGAATTATGGGGAAGTGTCACATGAATGTATAGAGAGAACAAATGGGAATCAGGTTGACATGGTTGACCCGCTAGGACCTGAGCCATTTTCCGCTAAAAAATCGCTTGACAATCCAATGCCAGAGCCACTCTCCGACGATTCTATCCCCGTAGAGGAGGAACTCTGATGTTGGTTGAAATTGTCGAAACCTTCAAAAAACTATCAGACGGCTCTATCCTCCGCCCCGGAGACACTCTCGACATCGACGAGGAGAAGGCCCTCCGTTTGGTCGAGAAGGGGAGAGCCCGGCTCCTTCCCTTCGGGGCACACGGGGATGTCCCGAAAAACGATTCTGAGGTATCGGGCGAGGCTCCCCTACCCCGAGGGGATGAATCGCCCCTTCCGGCCCGGTTTAAGGCCGGGGATCACGTCCGGTTCGTTCATAAGCGGGCGCTCGACGTTCTGGCGGGAATCGTCCTGGAGGCGAGATGGTATCCGGCCCCGATCAATCGGGGGTGGTATCAGCTCCAGGCGGGAGAACAGAAAGTTTGGGTTTCAGAGAGCCACGTCCAGCCAGGAGGCAGAAAGTGAATCGGAAGAAAAGGAAACCAAAAACAGAACCGCGCCGATGCCTTCTCTGCAACGAGATCATCCCCGCCGCCGACCTCTACTTTTTCCCATTGATGGGCTGGTGTTGGGATTGTCAGTCGACAACTTGGGAGGAAACCAGTGATTGAACAGGCGGTCTTTATTCTCGGGCTGATCGGATGGACGGCGATCCTGACGGCCCGGCGATGAGAAGAACTCAGAGGAGAGAAACCATGGCGACACCGAAGAAAAAGAGCGAGGAAGGCAAGAAACCATTTCACAGAGATCCGAATATGCTCTATCTGGGAGGGATCGAAGGGAAAAACGAGGCCGAATCGAAGGCGGTTTTCTCCCACAGCCCTGCGCTCCGGGCGACATGCGCGGGAAGGCCATTCAGCAATACCATCCTTCCCGGAGGCGATGCGGCCCAAAGCCTAAAAACGCTTCGGGAGCGGATCAAGAAGGTTCAGGGCGGCGATATGGCGGGAGTTGAGGCGACATTGGTTGCCCAGGCCGACACGCTGGACGCCGTGTTCAACGCCATGCTTCTTCGGGCGATGGACAATCAGCAGAATCTCCAGCACTTCGAGGGGTTGATGAGGGTTGCCATGAAAGCCCAGGCCCAATGCTCCCTGACCCTCCGGACGCTTTCGGAGATCAAGAACCCCCGACAAACGGCCTTCATCAAGCAACAGAACAATGCCAACCAGCAGATTGTGAACAATGATCTTCCGGGCGCACAGGAAACCGGAAAACAGCCGGACGAACTATTGGAAGGAGGCCCCGTTGAACGGATGGACGCCGGAACGGAGATCCCGGCAATCGAAGCTCATTCGCGGATGGACGCCATGGAAGAGATCGACCGGACCCAGGAGCGAAGAAGGGAAGAGTCGCTCATCGAGAAATGCATGGAAGGGAGGGATAAGAGCTTATATCCGAGAATTGGCTCGAGAATTGAAAGCACAAAGAGACTTTCTAAAAAACCTGACCGAATGAATTGACATCGGTTAACTGATGATCCATATTAAAAGAGGAATTGACCCAACCCTGACTAGTCGCCTCTATGGTGTGCGTCTCCCTTTATGGGAGTAGGGGTTGGGTTTCTTTTTACCTTGGCCAGACACGAAGGTCAACTTCCTTGACTGCAAGGTATCGGTAATACTCGGAACCTTTTTTCCCCTGAACATTCCTGTTGATCACTCCTGCCACATAATCTGCAAGTTGTAAAAGATTGTTTGAATGGGAGGATTCCATTTTCACTTTCTTGATTCGCTGATGGTCTGGATCCTCCATTCTTTGTCTGAGATATTTGGCAAGTTGGCTCCGAAATGTTTCTGATCCGCAAGAATCGAGAACAACCGTGGCATTCGACAGATAGGGTTTGGCATTTTCAAAAACCTTCCCGCATGTGAATTTGTAGAGGGAAGATTTGACCTGAAACCCCGGCCCCCAGAGTTTTTCGGGGTCCTTATTCAATGCGAATCCCAAAAATTGAAATGAGTACGGAAGCGTTGCTTCAAGAAATTTTTGGCGGATCTTGTCCGAATTCTCATGAAAATGGAATTCGTATCGGGAATCAAGGTTCAATTCTCTCCGAAGAAGCCCAATTCTCTGGTCGCATGCCAAGGCTTCGTCATGGTCTTCAAAAAGAACCAATGCAATCGTGAAGTAAGGGCTCGACCCTTGGCCGACCTTAAGACCAGTGTCTCCGGTTTCATCAATAAAGGCCAACATCGTCAATGCTTCCTTTAGATTCTGGGCGAATCACGTTATCGGCCATTTCCCAATCGTCTCATCAATATTTTCCTGAAGGTTTATTGTCTCGGACAAGGCGGCCACAATCTTCTGGTAGTGGGTCAAGTCTTGATAACCCAAGGCCCGCCCTTTCCGGTCCTTAAGCCATTTCTGGCAGACCTGATAGCCCCCGATATGGAAATTCCAAACCTCGGGCGAGATGCCTTCAAAATACTGTGCTCCGTTGATCCAAAGTCGGCCCTTGTTTTCAGGATCATACCGGACGGATTCCACTCTGTTTTCTCCAGAAACGGGAAAAGTCGGGGAGACTGGAACCCCTTTTTCCAGAAGGTGAAGGGAAACAAGGCCCTCTCCTAGAGCACAAAGGGTTCTGAAGAGATTGATGTTCGATGTCAAAGGAATCCGGGGAAAGTCCATCTTCAGAAATCCGGCATAGCGGCTCCGGTAGGTGGGGGAATGAAGAACCGCATAAAGATAATGAAAAACATCTTCCGATCCGAAGGTTTTTCTGAGATCCCCATTCCCATCGGGAATAAAATCCATCCTAAGTTTTCCGGAAAAGTCTTCAAGAAACTCCGAAGAGAGGTTGGGACGGCGAATGGGCGCGTCCGGCTCTTTTCGATTTCGGGAAAGGAGAGGGTTCGGTGGAGGGGTTTCGTAAAGGTAGAGGGGGAAAACGAATCCCATCCCTTTGTTACTTATCATCGTGCGACATTCTATGATCCTATCGGAGACAAGAGAATGAGTGAAAACTCCTTCAGCAACTTGTCGAACGGTAATCAACCCTAGATTCTTCCCCGCAAGCATGTGGCGCATGACCTCTGGGCGAGGCATACACTGGAACCCTCTGGAATGCCCCGTATAGTATGTATAACGCCTATCAAAGGGTCGGTAGAGGATGGGAACAATCTTGTCTTTTGACAGTCCCGACTTTTTGAGATCATTCTGGGCCATTTCAACTTTCCAGTCCCGGGCATCCGGACCCAAGCTATATTTTTCACGGGCTTCTTCCAGAGATCGAGATACAAAATCCAAAGAAG
>JAJZCZ010000074.1 GCA_021828805.1 Nitrospirota bacterium
CATGGGTCAGAAGAACTGCCGCAATCTCTTTCGGATCGAATCCCAGGGGCTGGCCGTTCTCATGGCCCATGTCGTCGCGGCCTTGAAACATTCCGCAATCAACGAGAAATTCGCGTCCTCCAGCACTGACCTGATGGCAGGAGCCGGTGACGCGCCGAGCCGCACCGCGAAAGGTGATTTTCATTGAATCTGCCTCCTCTTTCTCTGTGTATGAGCAGAACCCAGTCTATCACAGACTCCTTCTCCAAAAAATCTTATCCGCCGCACTGTCCTGAGCGCCCGGATCCTTGACGCATGAGCCTTCTGTCGATAAAATAGAAATGAGAGTTATTATCAAACCATTCCGGAGGAACCATGGAAACATTCCTGATCGTCATGCGAGAGTCGCTTGAGGCGGCACTCCTTGTGGGAATACTCCTGACAACCGTCAAGAAGGCGGGACGACCCGGCGACCGGCGATTCGTTATCGCCGGCGTGACGGCGGCCCTCGCCCTTTGCGGACTGGTTCTCACCCTCTCCCGGGACATCCCCGAATTCCTCTCCGGACGCTTCCGGACGGGACTCGACATCCTGATCTTTTTTCTCGCCGCCTTCTTTCTCACGACCATGGTGGTCTGGATGCACTACCATGGACAGGAGCTTTCCCGGGAGATCTCGGGGAAGGCCTCCCGGCTCCTTGAGTCAGGGGAGCACGGAGCCCTTTTTCTTCTTTCCTTCTTCGGCGTCTTCCGCGAGGGTCTCGAGACCATTCTGTTTCTCTGGGGAATCGTGACCCAGAGCGGGGAGTCCGGAGCCTCCGAACTGCTCTTTGGCCTCCTCGGGGTCATCGCCGGCATCGGGGTTGTCATTCTGGTCTTTCAGGGACTTGTGAGAGTTCCCCTGAGTCGATTTTTCTCCGTGACCTCGGTTTTGCTGATCTTCTTTGCGGCAGGAATGGTATCGGCGGGAGTCGGACGTCTTGTCATGATCGGCGCCATTCCTCCGCTGGTCAGCCAGGTCTGGGATACAAGCCGCATCCTCCCCGAACACAATATCTTCGGAGGGTTCATGGCCGACTTCTTCGGCTACCGGGCCCGTCCTTCGCTGACCGTCGTTCTGACAACATTCGCCTACACCGGCATCATGCTCGCATGGTGGATCCGGGTCCACCGGCCCGGTGTTCTCTCCGCCACCCCGGGACACTCAGGCAAGCATTCCTCCCGATAGGCGCCCCATACTTCAAAAGCAGACCAATCCCGGGTAGAATAAAATCCATGAGACGATCTCTTTTAACAATGATGCACGGACTCCTTGTCGCAACCCTGGCCGCCACGCTGCCTTCCCTGTCTCTGGCCGGGGAGACCGCTCCCCCCCGAACCATCACCGTCACGATCAGGGACCACAAATTCGAGGCCACTCCCCTTTCCCTCCCCCCCGGACAATCTCTCCTCTTCCGGGTGACCAATCTTGACCCGACGACTGAAGAGTTTGAAAGCTACGACATGGGATTTGAAGTCGTTGTCCGTCCGGGACAAACGATCCTTGTCCCGGTCTCGGGCCTTGGGAAAGGCCGCTACGACTTCTTTGGAGACTTTCACCCGGGGACCGCACATGCCACACTCACCGTCCACTAGCAAGCCCGCCGAAAAGGCGCTGGAAACTCAGACACCTGCGAAAGATCGCTCCGACTCCAAAAGCGGCCTCCCCTTCCCCGACCCCCACTTTCTTCAAATTCTCCGCCCTCTCGTCGAGGCCTACCAGGCCTTTCTTCAGGTCTCGGACCGCCATATTGCCTCTCTCGGGCTCACCCGGGGGCAGTTTGACGTCATTGTCACCCTGGGAGAGACTGAGGGGCTTCGGTGTACGGATATTGCCAATGAGACCCTGGTAACCAAGGGCACCCTCACGGGAGTGCTCACCCGCCTTGAGAAGAAGAACCTTGTCCTGCGAACCCAGAATCCCCTCGACAGAAGAGGTCAGATCATCCGTCTGACCCCGGAGGGAGAGGCTCTTTACGAGAAGGTCTTTCCCCGCCATATCCGCCACCTCGAGCAGTACTTCAACAAGAGCCTCACTCCGGGGGAAATGGATATGCTCCGCCCCCTGCTCCTTCGCATGAGGGACAGCTTCCGGGCGCCCCTCCCAAAAACTGACCCGACAGGGCGGATCTCCGGAAAAAAGAACACCCTCCTCTGACTCAAAAGGAACCTGGGAGCACCTGTCAAGACCGGACGGTCAGTGGACGCCTTCATGCCGGTGATCGGTCTTCAGACGCTCGCTACAGGCATCCGAAGGCCGAATCCGGCATGCCACCTCCCGGTCCGCCACTCCTTCCCGCCAGCGACCGAGCTTCTCGAGAATGCTCGCACGATTCCAGTAGCCATAGAAGGATCGGGGATTCTTTAAAAGGGCCCGGTCGGTGGCGGCGAGCGCCTCCGTATAGCGGCCCAGCCGGAACAGGGAGGCCCCGACCCCGATCTGCCAGACATCGTTGGCAGGGTCCCTCAGCACCCGCTCCCGGTAATAGGACAGGGCTCTCCGGTAGTGTCTCTCCGACAGGAGAACCGCCCCTTCCATCTCCGCCTCATAGATCTGCCGCCTGGCCTTCCTCTTTTGCAAAAATGCCCGGTAAGCATTCTTGAGATCCTCTTTCCGGACCTCCACCATCACATAGGCAACATAGCCGGAGGAAAGACGGTTGATCTCATTGTGGACCACCTTCTGTCCGACAAGGGTCCCCCGGGAAGCCGCCTCGAAAAAATCCCGGACCCTGGAGGCATCCTCCCTCCCGATGCGGGAGCCTCTCTTGCCGTAACGATAGCTGATTCTCTCACCGAAGACGCTGTCCACAATCTGGAGAAGGGCGTGCCGGCGGGCCATGGCGACAGCCGTTGGCTCATCCTTCCCCTGTCCAAACCCCACCGCCGCCACCCGGCCTGGAGGAGCCTGGGGGCTCGCCACCCAGGAGGGGAGCACCGGGGAGGCGCAGGAGGCAAGGGCCAGGGACAGGCCGCCCAGCAGAATAAGACGCAGCGATCTTCTCACAGAGACCTCCTTTCGAAATAAAGAACAAAAAACCACGTTATGAAAGAGACTAACAGAGACGCGGGAAAAATGGTAAACTCTCCCCATCCACCCTTCTCTCTACATGCCGGAGTGCAATGCAGACCATCGTCGTCTTATCGCTTCTCTTTTTTGTCGTCTTTCTTCTCTCCACCCGTCTGCTTCCGCTGGAGATCGTCGTTCTTTCCGTCCCTGTTGTTCTGTCCCTGACAGGAGTTCTCCCCCTCGACCGGGCTTTTTCGGGATTCTCCCAGCCGGCGGTGATCGCCATTGTCTCTCTTTTTATCCTTTCCGAAGGTCTCTCCCGCACCAAGGTCGTCCGAAAGGTTGCGCTGCTTCTGGGAAGCATCCGGCACAGCCACCCACGCCTCCTCCTTCCGGCACTTCTTCTGACGGTGGGTCTCTTTTCCATGTTTCTCAACGATACGGGCACCACAGCCCTCTTTCTTCCGGTGGCCCTCTCTCTGCTCCGGGAGGCGAAGCTTTCCCGCAAACCCTTCCTCCTTCCCCTGGGCTATGCCGCCATCCTCGGAGGCTCCGCGACCCTCATCGGGACCTCCTCCAATATCGTCGTCTCGGGCTATCTCGAAAGCCTCTCGCTTCCCCCCTTCCGCATGTTCGACTTTCTTCCCGTGGGGGGCGGGGCCTTTCTCCTTGGGGTTATCTGGCTTCTTCTGACAGGAAAAAAAGGACCCAATGATGCCGAGTCTCCCGAGCCCCACTCCCATAATGGAGACGATCGTCCCTACGATCTTGAAATTGTCCTGGGAGCCGACTTCCCCTACCACGGACAGAAATTCGACGAAACCCCCCTGTCCACGACGATCGGACTCGTCCTCTCGAAAAACCACGACCTCGCGCCCATCACCGCAAGGCAACGGGCCCAGACCTTTCTCCGGGCCTCCTGGGACTGGAGCCGGAAGATCGTGCCGCCACCCCCCTCCCCGGAACAAGCCGGGCCCGTACCTCCCCCGGACGAAGAGGAAGTTCTCGCCCCCGGGCACCATCTTCACGTCCAGGGAACACTCGACCAGCTCCATCGCCTCTCCGATATCCGGGGACTCTCGCTCGAACCCGTCCACGCCTTTCTTCCGGGGACCGCCTCGCGAAGCGGCCAGACGACACTGGGGCCGCTCATGGAGTCAGAGGACTGGATCTTTGCCCAGGCCGTCCTCTCCCCCCGCTCCGGGATGGTAGGGCGGAAGCTCTCCTCCCTGCAGTTTCTCCTGCCTCCGGAGGTCGATATCGTCGGCGTCCACCGGGAGGGGGGGCGCCGGGCCCCGGGCCACCTGGCCGACATGACGATCGAACCCGGAGACATTCTCCTTCTCCTGGGGCCGCGGCCCGCCATCTCGGAGCTTTCCGGCCGAAACATCTTCCTTTACCTTGACCGCTATGAACGGGAAACCTTCCGCTCCGGCAAGGCCCTTTCCGCCCTCCTGATCCTGGGGGGCGTGGTCCTTTCCAACGTTCTGGGCTGGCTGCCCCTGAGCCTGTCCGCCCTTATCGGAGCCCTTTTGATGGTTGTGTCAGGATGCCTCACCCTCGAGGAAGCGCGATCTGCGATCGAATGGCGGGTTGTCATGCTCCTGGGTGGGCTTTTCCCTCTGGGGTGGGCCCTTTCAGAGACCGGCATCGGGGAAAGGCTCGCCACCCACCTCGGCACACCGGGACTTCTTCCCCATCCCGAGCTGCTCCTGGCCCTTCTTATGGGAACGACCGCGATTCTCGTACAGTTTCTTTCCCACAATCTGGTGGCGCTTGTCATGGCTCCAATTGCCATGGACCTCTCCCGGACCTTCCACCTCTCCCCCTACCCGCTCATGATGGGCGTGGCCTTTGCCTCCACCTTCGCCTTCCTGACTCCTTTTTCACACCCGGTCAACACCCTTCTCTGGGGGCCGGGGGACTACCGGATGGTGGACTTTATGAAAAGGGGGATGGTGGTGATGCTGCTGGCCTTCGGGTGGGGTCTCTTTTCCATTCCTCACCTCTTCCCCTTCGAAGGATAACTCTGTGAATCATCTGAAGTCCTCTTACAGAGGTTTGCTTTCCCGCAAGTCCCCGACTCATTTGATAGGAATCCCGCGCGATCCCACCGGGGCCTCCGCCCGGAGCCACCGTTTTCTCCTCAGCCATCGCCCCCCAATCGTCTTTTTGCTCCTTCTTCTCGGGATCATTGGCCTCCCCGAATCTGCCCGGGCGGCCCTGGGCTCTCCCTTTTCCTCCCAGGAAGCCTCCCGTCTCGGATACTCTCAGGTGGCAACCGCCTCTCTTCCCGGCCCCCTCGCCGTCTATACCATGAGCCGCACCACGACCAACCCTCTGGGACACACCGTTACCGAACAGATCAGGGAGGTGGCCGGCCCCGATGGCCGCATCTTCGCCCTCTCCTGGTCGGGGATCCACCATCCCGATCTCGGGGAACTTCTGGGAGGACGCCTTCCTGCTTCTCTGCCCTTTGTCCGCGGGGAACGGATTCTCTCGCTGCCCAATCTTGAGCTTCGCATGGGAGGATCCCTCCTTCACTCGGAGGGCACCGCATGGGATCCCCGGCGGATCCCCACGGGAGCCGACCTTACAACCCTGCTGGCCCTGCCATGACAAAAAAGAAGGCGCATGACAGCGCACGGGCCCACCCATGGAGACAGTTCTTTTCCATGAAAGCTTCCCTGATGATTCTGGCGCTTTTCCTGCCTTTTTTGGGGTGTGGCGGGGGAGGGGGGGGCGGGAGCAGCTCCAGCAGCCCTCCCACTGTCTATTCGAACCAGATCGACGTCCAGCTTCTCTCCGGTCAGTTGAACATCCCCACCGTGAGCGTGACCCTCTGTGTCCCGGGAACATCCGATTGCCAGACAATCAACAACATTCTTATTGATACCGGCTCTGTCGGCCTGCGCATTGCCCACAACCTTGTTACCATTCCCCTTCCTGCGGTCACAGACGGGGCCAGCGATGTCTACGAGTGCTATACATTTGCCACAAGCGACAACTTCGGTCCTGTCGTTTCGGCCGATGTGTCCCTGGGGGGAGAGCCAACCGTGACCGTCGACGTCCAGATTTCAAACCACACCCTCACCTCTCCCTCCTCTACCTGTACTCCCTCCTCCATTCAATCGTCCGGAATCAACGGCATCCTCGGGGTCGGCTACCCCTTCTCCCAGGACGACGGAGGGGACTACTACGCCTGCCCCTCTTCAGGATGCACTTCGGGAACCGGCAAGCTCTCCTGCTCGGGCACGATCATCAACCCCGCCTCTCCCTGTCATGTGGCCAACCCGGTCTTTTCCTTTCCCTCTGACAACAACGGGGTCCTCCTTGCATTGAAGTCCATCTCTACGAACGGTGCAGCCTCACCCGTCTACGGCGTTCTCACCTTCGGCATCGGCACACAAAGTGACAACAGCCTCTCGGGACTCACCACCTATACAGTGAGCTCCACAAACTCATGCGGAAGCAGTAACAGCTACATCGACGCCTCCTTCACGGGAGGATCGACCGGCTCCTGTGGCTTTCTGGATTCAGGGTCCAATGGCTTTTTCTTCGGGACCACCACCTTCCCTCTCTGTGGAAAAAATAACACCTGGTATTGTCCCTCCCCTTCCCCGGCCACAATCTCCCTCACGCTGACCGGGGGCAGTGGTGCCACAGGATCCTTCTCCCTGAATGTCCTGAGCGAAAATACCATTGTCTCTTCCAATAATATCGCCTGGAACGACCTGGCCGGTCCCTACGGATCAACCACGACATTCGACGCGGGCCTTCCCTTCTTTTTTGGGCGGACAGTGGCCGTGGGCTACAATACAGGAGGACAAACCGCTTTTTGGGCCTTCTAGAAGCCTTTTCCCGAAAAAGAAATCAGGGCTCCTCTGAAAAGTAGGGTCCTTCCCAAAACGCATCCTTCCCTCCGGTTGACAGGGAGACAGCTCTCCGACCTACAATGAGACATCAGAGAAGAGCGGTGAATGATCCTTCCGCTCCTTTTGCTCTCGCGGCACACAAGTCCTCATCCAGGAAGGGGTCTGTTGACGCGCATCATTGTCATCGGGGCGGGGGATCGGGGGAAGATTGTCTGTGTTGACAACACTCTGAACCAGGAAACACCGGTCTACAGGACTTCGCCCCGGAACTTTCCCGCGAAGAGTTCCGCATGCACAAAGCCAAGGCGTTTTTCGAGCGGCGCACCCTCGTCCGCTACCGGCAGGCCACTCGCTTTTTCCTCCATCGAGGAAGGCTTTTGCGCCGGCCGGCTACCTAAGACCCCCATCGCTTGAAGGAGATCCCATGGCCCAGACCCCGAAAAGCAGACCAGGAAAACCGGCTCCCGCACAGAATCTTGACGGCGAATCCGTCTCCTCCCCCATGTGGGAGACCCTCATGGAGAAACTCGACCTGGCCTGGGCCGACAACAAGATCGACCTGCACACCTACCAGATCCTTCTGGAGGCACTGAACGAATCCGAGGCCCGCAACATGGACGTGGAGAACGCCTGATGAGTAGAGACGTCACCCTCGTTT
>JAJZCZ010000008.1 GCA_021828805.1 Nitrospirota bacterium
TTCCGATCTTCTGGCGCTCGATGCCAAGGTCTCCTTCGATGACAACGCCCTCTACCGTCAGGAAAAGGTTCTGGCTCTCCGCGATCTCTTTGAGGAGAATGAACTTGAGGTCGAAGCATCGAAGCACCGTCTCAACTATGTCAAGCTCGACGGTTCGATCGCCTGTATGGTCAATGGTGCGGGTTTGGCGATGGCCACCATGGATGTGATTGCTCTCGCCGGCGGGACCCCCGCTAACTTCCTCGATGTGGGAGGAGGGGCCAGCAAGGAGACCGTGGAACAGGCTTTCCGGATTCTGTTGGGAGATCCTGAAGTCAAAGGAATTTTTGTGAATATCTTTGGGGGAATCGTTCGGTGTGAACGAATTGCCGGAGGAATTATCGCGGCGGCCAAAGACGTGAAGCTCCATGTGCCCCTCGTCGTTCGTCTTCAGGGAACAAATGCCAAGGAAGGACGGGAAATGCTCCGTGAATCCGGGCTCGATCTGCAGGTGGCGGAAGAGCTCTTTGAGGGAGCCCAGAAAATTGTCCAGGCTGTGAAAGGAGCCAAATGAGCATTCTTGTCGACCGATCAACGCGGGTCATCGTCCAGGGAATCACCGGTAAGGAAGGGAGCTACCATGCCACCGCCTGCCGCGAATATGGAACTCGGGTGCTGGGAGGCGTGACTCCAGGAAAAGGCGGGACTGTTCATGAAGGCTTTCCCGTGTGGGATTCTGTGCGGGATGCTGTTGATGCCGTTCACCCGGATGTCTCTCTGATCTTTGTGCCTCCGGCGTTTGCGGCCGATGCCATTCTTGAAGCGGCCGATGCCGGAATCGAACTCATTGTTTGTATCACGGAGGGAATCCCCGTTCAGGATATGATGAGGGTTCGTCGCATCCTTGATATCCGGAATGAAGAGGGGGAAAAGGTTCGTCTTATCGGACCGAATTGCCCGGGCATCATTACGCCGGATGGAGCGAAGATCGGGATTATGCCGGGATACATCCACAAGCGCGGAAAGGTCGGTGTTGTCTCCCGCAGTGGAACCCTGACCTATGAGGCTGTCTGGCAGCTGACCCAGCTCGGGCTGGGAGAATCCACCTGCGTAGGTATCGGCGGCGATCCTGTCAGGGGCCTCAACTTCCTTGACGTTCTCGCCCTTTTCGAAAAGGACGCCGAAACTGAAGCGATCGTCATGATCGGTGAAATCGGGGGAGATGATGAAGAGCGTGCAGCAGCCTTTGCCCGGGCCCACATGACCAAGCCTGTGATCGGATTTATTGCGGGTCTGACAGCGCCTCCGGGACGTCGTATGGGCCATGCCGGCGCCATCGTGTCTGGCGGCAAGGGATCGGCCCGGGACAAGATGAAGGCTCTGGAGTCCTACGGAATCATTGTGGTCGACAACCCCTCGGTCATTGGAAAGACGGTTGCTGAAACACTGGCAAAAGGGGACTATCGGCGGGTGCCGAGCTGTCACTAATGCCTGTCCTCACACAGGGGAGTTCTTGCCCGGCGGGGGATGAGGAACAATCACATGATGGATGAACAGCGTTAAGGAGGATAGCATGGCAGCAGAGATCAAAGTGGGAGACAAGGCTCCGGATTTTACCCTGGACGATCAGGACAAGAAGGCGGTAACCCTCTCTTCGTTTCGCGGGAAGAAGAACGTTGTCCTTGCTTTCTACCCCCTCGACTGGAGCCCGATCTGTACCAATGAAAATACCTGCTTTTCCAATGATCTTCCCCGGTTCGACGATGCGAATGCCGTCGTCTTCGGGATCAGCACCGATAGCACCTTCTGTCACAAGGCCTGGAAGGATGCATTGAAGCTGAAACAAACACTCCTTTCCGACATCAAAAGAACGGTCTGCAAAGACTATGGTCTTTATATCGAAGAGGCCAACATTAACAAGAGAGCTACTGTCATTGTCGACCGTGAAGGAATCGTCCGCTATGTCAAGGTTCAGGAGATCCTTACGGCCCGTGATGACCAGGAAATTCTGAATGCATTGAAAAAGATTTCCTAAGCCAGGTCCTGAGGGAGAGGCGCGGTCCTCTTCCCGGTGTATGAAAAAAGCCTCCCTTCGGGGAGGCTTTTTTCGTGTGTTTTCTCTCAGGCAACCGTGAGGAGATGTCGCGCTTTCTAGTCTCCGGACGAGGAGTAATGATTGGTCGGCTGGGCTCCCCCGGGGAGGGGAACAGTCAGGCGAAGGTCGTCGAATGTCGCCGTCTGGGGGTAGGAGTAGGAAAGGTGAAGAATCAGCTTGCGCGGGGAGGGCGGGGGACCGGGAAGAATAAAGAGAAGAGGTACGACCGTTTTCGAGATGGCCGGTACGATCCAGTCATGATGAGACATATAGTGGTCGGTCCAGGTGCTCTGCCAATCCTTGGGATAGATCGTGTTCCAGGACTTGTTGGCGTTTTGGAGAATGAATGCATAGCTCTTGTTGCCCCGAAGACGGAAGTGCTGATCGTTGGCCGTGAGATCAAGCAGGTTGCTCCGAAGGTGAATCCGGAGTGTCCGGGAGCCTTTGTCTTCGATTTCGATCGGCAGGTAAATGTAGGTAATGCCGTTCTTTTCCTCGATGATGGGCGCCTGCGGCCGAAATTTTAGCGGAGAATGGGTCCGGATGGTGCAGGCCGGGAGAAAGAGGAAGCCGAGAAGAACAAAGAAAAATCCGTAGTGCGTCATCCGGTGCAGGAGCCTGAGCATCAGTCTTCTTTCGTTAAGTTAAATAAAGAGCAGGGATCAGCCGCAGCCGCAACCGCCACCGCAACAACCTCCGCCTCCTCCCGAGGGCGAAGTCGCGGGTGCCGCAAACTCGGAGCCGGGGGCGCCGGCCACTGCACTGGCAAAAGATGAAGGAAGCTTTCTCAGGTCAAGACCCTGACATTTCGGGCAGGCCGTTTCCCCGGGCCCTGTCCGGATCGATTGGAGCATAGAAAAGACATTGCCACAGGTGTGACAGGAATATTCATAGATCGGCATAAGAACCTCCTCCATTATTCAATGATTCTCTCATCATTTTCCCACAGCCCCCCCGCTAGTTCAAGCCGTATTCCCACTCAATGAAGAACCATCCTTCGAAATTTGAGAGAAACGGGGTGGGGAAGGATTGACAGATCGGATTGTCTCTCTATAATGAGGGGTGATTCGTGGGGAAAAGTGGGGGAATGTGGATGGCTTTTTTTCGTGGTCGTTATCTTCACAGTCTGGATGCCAAGGGCAGAGTGGCCATCCCTCAGCGCTTTCGCGAAGCGATGGGGGGAGGCGAGGAGTCCTTGCGACTTGTGATGACAGTGGATCCTGAAGGATGTCTCGTCGTCTACCCGGAGGATGTCTGGCGCGACCTTGAACGAAAGTGGGAATCGCTCCCCCAGATGAACGATGAGCTCAAAACCTACCTTCGCTTCATGGTGGGATGGGCCTCCGATGGTGCGCTTGACCGGCAGGGACGCATTCTTGTGCCCCCCCCTCTCCGGGAGTATGCAGGTCTTGATCACGAGGTCTGGTTTGTGGGGGTCCTGCAGAACTTTGAGATCTGGAACGGGGAGCGGCTTGAAAAGGCGACGGGAAGAGACCGGGTCCGCTCCGTGACCCAAAAGCTGTCGGGGCTCTTTTGAATGGCTCTGGCGAGGAAGAGGGGACAGGTCATCGCCCTGTCATGCTTGCCGAGACAATGGAGTGGCTCGCTATTCACCCGGGTCAGTGGTATGTGGATGCAAACCTGGGAGGGGGCGGCCACACCCGTGAAATCCTCGAACGGGGGGGCTCGGTCATCGCCATCGACCGTGACAGGGAGGCGGTCCTTCAGGCGAAGGAGCATCTGTGTCCCCGCTACCCCGACCGCCTCGTAGTCCTTCACGGGAACAACAGAAACATCTCGGAGCTCGTCCGGCAGACGGGCCATGCTGTCGCAGGGATCCTCTTTGATCTCGGGTGGTCGACGATTCAAGGGGAGGATGCGGAGCGGGGACTCTCCTTTTCGGAAGAGGGCCCGCTTGACATGCGTCTTGACACGGACCAGGAGGAGACGGCGGAAAGCCTTCTTGAGTCGCTGACGGAGTCTGAGCTCGAACGGGTGTTCTCCGAAGGAGATGAGCCGCTTGCAGGACCCATTGCCAGGGCTCTTGTGCAGGCCCGACGGGAAGGCCGCCTTCCGCGGACAACGACGGCCCTGGCCGCATTTGTCTCCGGTGTTTACTATCGCAAGGGATTTCGGAGAAGCCGCCGCCATCCTGCCACACGGGCCTTTATGGCTCTCCGGATCCGGGTCAATCAGGAATACGAGAATCTCGAGGAGTCGCTGAGAGGTGCCCGGGAGCTCTTGCTCGAATCCGGAGGCCGTCTGATCGTGCTGAGCTTTCATTCGGGAGAGGACCGGATTGTAAAGAGAAACCTTCGCCTGTGGGTGTCAGAAGATGAGGCGAGCTTTCTTTTCCGGCGCTCTCTTGTTCCGGGAGAGGCAGAAACCGCGGCCAATCCCCGGGCCCGAAGTGCCCGAATGAGAGGAGTTGTTTTTGTCGCACCCTGACGAAGAAGCCATGCCTTTCTGGCGCCGGCGACATGTGGCCTTTCTCTTTTTTCTGGGGGGGATTATCGGCCTGATCCTCGCCATGTCCATCTCGATCGGTTCGGTCAGGATCAAACGACATGTGACGGACCTCCGCGCAACGATTCAGAGCGAAGAATCGCGGGAGAAGTCGCTTGAAGAGACGCTTATTAGCCTCGGCCGGGAATCGCGTCTCAGGGCCTATGCCCGGGCCAATCATCTTGAAAGGGCCCTCCCGGCAGACGTTCTTTACGTTCCTTAAACAATGAGCGGGAGCCACAAGAGGGCTCTCCGAGGAATGGCGATGAAAACCCGGACAACTGTTGCAGTAGCCTGTGTGCTGATCGGATTTGCAGTTGTGGTGGGTCGTCTCTTCACACTTCAGGTTCTCGACTATCCCCTTTACCAGAAGCTCTCCCTCTCTGAGCGGGAGAGACTCTCTCCGATCGTGGGAGCGCGGGGGATGATCCTGTCCGCTGACGGGAAGCCGCTGGCGGACAATCGCGTTGTCACAAGCCTTGCGGCCGACCCCGAGCAGGTACAAAAGTCCGGCGGGGCCCGACTGCTTGCCGAGCGTCTTGCCCCGATCCTGGGAGAGTCTTCCGGACATTTACGTCAGCTCCTGGCTCTTCATCGTCGTTTTGTCTGGCTTGCCCACGATATCAGCGAACGAAAACGACACCTTATCGGGACCCGGGTCCGGGGCCTCTATCTCCTTCCGGAAAAGCGCCGGATCTATCCTTACGGCTCAAACTTTCGCTCGGTTGTCGGCGTTGTCCGTTCCGATGGCTCTGCCATGTATGGCATCGAAAAGGGATACGACACCCTTTTGACGGGCCATCGCGGCCAGCTGATCCGGGAGGTTTCTGCCCGGGGACGCTCCTATTTTCAGGTGGAGACACAGAGTCTTGATGCCCTCTCCGGAGATACGGTTCAGACGACGCTGATCTCAAGCCTCCAGTCCTACGCGCAGGATGCCCTCGATGAAGAAGTTGACCAGACGAAGGCCCAGGGGGGGATCGTGCTCGTCATGGACCCCAGGAGCGGGGCGATCCTGGCAATGGCGAGCCGGGGAGAGGGGCGCTGGTCGGGCACAAGCCCCGGAGTC
Organism: Nitrospirota bacterium; assembly: GCA_021828805.1. Lineage (GTDB taxonomy): Bacteria > Nitrospirota > Leptospirillia > Leptospirillales > Leptospirillaceae > UBA4572. Next base: position 5,649 of record JAJZCZ010000008.1, read on the forward strand.
TCGATCGTCTACGAGCCCGGCTCCATCTTTAAGCTGGTGACGGCCAGTGCCGCGCTGAATGAGCACCGCGTCAATACCGACGAAACGTTCTTTTGCTACAACGGGTCGATGCACATTCCGGGTGGGACTCTTCATGACGCCGAGCCGCTTGGCGATCTCAACCTGGGCGGGATTCTCGCCCATTCAAGCAATATCGGGATCTCCCAGGTGGCTCTTCGCCTGGGGCCCTCCACCTTTGAGCGCTATATTCGGGCGTTCGGGTTTGGAGAGAGGACCGGCATCGATTTTCCGGGAGAGTCCCGGGGGTTTTTCCGGCCCTCCTCCCGATGGTCAAAACGATCGATCTATACCATCGCCATGGGCCAGGAGATCGGCGTAACCCCGATTCAGCTGGCCACGGCCGTGAGCGCAATTGCCAATGGGGGCGTCCTGATGCGTCCCTATATCGTCTCCCAGGTTCTAAAGCCTTCCGGCAAGGTTGTGGAGCAACATCATCCGGTTCCTGTCAGGCGAGTTATTTCTCCCGAAACATCGCGGAGTCTGCTCTCTTTGCTGACGGGGGTTGTCTCCCATGGAGGAACCGGTGAGAATGCGGCCATCACAGGGTTTGATGTGGCAGGAAAGACAGGCACCGCCGAGGTCTACGATTCTGTGCTCCATCGGTATTCGCGGACACGAACGGTGGACTCCTTTGTCGGTATTCTCCCGGCCTCCCATCCGACACTGGTTGTTCTGGCAGTTGTGATTCAACCCAAGGGAATCTCCTGGGGGGGAACGGTTGCCGCACCACTTTTCAGGAAGGTCGCGGAGATGGCTCTGGTTCATTTTCGGATTCCTGCAGAGGGGGCGCTTCCGCCTCCTTCGCTTGCCAGGGCGGATCTCCCGGAGGAAACGGGGGGGGAGACGGGAAAATGAAGAAGTGGGTTGACGCGGACGCTGTTTATGGCTGGAGAGTCTGATGACCGGAGCGGAAGTGAAGGGGGACGGGCGGGGACGGGACTGGATGAGCCGCTGCCTTCCCCCGCCCCTGGAGGGTGAATTTCCCGAGAGCCTGTCGGGCTTGTCGGACGACAGCCGGACAGTGGCCGAAGGCAACCTCTTTCTTCTGCGGCTTGACGGAGAACTTCAGGAGAAGTTTCTCGACGAGGCGATCAGAAAGGGGGCCGCTCTTTTGGTGGTCTCCCGCAGACACCTTCCGGCCGTGATGGAAAGACGGGCGTTGTCGGGACGGACGCTTCCGGTTTGCGTGGTGGAGAATATTCAGGAGTCCGCCGGGGTGATCGCCTCCGCCTGGTGGGGAGAGCCGAGCCGGTCCATGAAGGTCGTGGGGGTGACCGGGACAAACGGAAAGACCACCTCGAGTTTTCTCGTGCGCAGTATTCTCGATGCCGGCGACAGCCGGGCCGGCCTCATCGGAACGGTCTGGTTTGATCTTGGAAGCGGACTCGTGGAGGCCCCGCAGACAACCCCCGGAGCCCTCTTTCTTCAGAAGTCCTTTCGGGAGGCTCTAAACCATGGACTTTCCGCGCTTTCCATGGAGGTCTCCTCCCACGCGCTGGCGCAGGACCGGGTTGCCGGGACGTATTTTTCGGCCGTGCATTTTACAAATCTGACCCGGGACCATCTCGATTACCACAAAACCTTTGACGAGTACTTTGCTGCCAAATCACGCCTGATCCACTGGGTTAATCCCGACGGATCCCTCCCTCCGGCCGTCATTAATGCCGACGATCCGTACGGGGCAATCCTGGCCCGGCAGATTGCCCGGCGGGGAGATCGAACGCTTTTGACCTACGGCCACACAGGCGATGTCTCCATTCATCCTCTGGATATCAGGATCACGCTCGACGGGATCCGGGGAGAGCTTGCGGTGGAGGGTCGACGGATTAAGGTCGCGTCGAGTCTCCCGGGAGATTTCAATCTTCAGAACATCATGGGGGCTGCGGGGTGTGCTCTCGCGTTGGGACGCTCCCCCGAGGAAATCGAGGAGGGGATCCGCACCCTTTCGGGAGTTCCGGGCCGTTTTGAACGGGCCAATCCCGGGGGGCAATTTGCGGTGATTGTGGATTATGCCCACACCGACGATGCCCTCAAGAACATTCTCTCGGCGCTTCGTCCGCTGACTCCTGGAAAGGTTATCACGGTCTTCGGGTGCGGGGGGGACAGGGACCGCGGGAAGCGTCCCCGGATGGGAAAGGTGGCAGGGGAGCTTTCCGATATGGTGGTTGTGACGTCGGACAATCCCCGAACGGAGGATCCTTCCTTTATCATTGATGAGATTGAGCCGGGACTCAAGGAAAGTGGCCGATCCTTTTTCCGGGAAGTGGACCGGCGAAAGGCCATTGCCCGGGCCCTGTCCCTGGCACGTCCCGGCGATGCTGTTCTCATTGCCGGGAAGGGCCACGAACCCTATCAGATCGTCGGCCACGAGAAAAGCCACTTTGACGACCGGGAAACCGCCCGGGAGATTCTGTTGTCCATGGGAGAGACGTTGTGACGCCAGGCGTGTCGGCAAGGACCCTTTGTGAGTCTCTGGAAGGCCGCTGGCATGCTCCGCTGCCAGGGGAGGGCCCCTCCTGGATCAATGCCGGAACCGACTCACGAAAAATAACACCGGGACAGGTTTTTGTCGCTCTCAAGGGAGCCCGGAGTGATGGACATGACCATCTTCCTGAGGCGGTGCGTCGGGGGGCGATCCTTGCTGTTGTTGAAAGAGCCGTGGAGGGTGCCGCCTGCCCGCAGCTTATTGTTGAGGACACCCTTGTTGCCCTCCGGCAAATGGGAAGACTCGCTCTTGAGGCCCACCGGAAAGCCGGACACCGTCTGATTGCCCTGACGGGATCCGTCGGAAAAACAACAACGCGTGAGCTGATACGGGCCGGGCTCCCTCCAGGAGAAAGCCATGGGAGCGCCGGAAACGAAAACAACGAGATCGGTGTTCCCTTAACGCTTCTTTCCTGGCCGGAAGCCGCCCGATGGTGTGTTCTTGAGGTTGGAATCAGAAATTTCGGCGACATGGATATCCTGGCGCCTCTTCTGGAGTCCGAGACAGGCATTGTGACCGCAATCGCCCCGGTTCATCTTGAAACTCTCGGAACCCTCAAGGGGGTGTGGAAGGAGAAGTCGAAGCTTCTTCGGGCGGTTGTCGCGGGCGGTTGCCGGATCTTCCCCGAGGAGGTCAGACGCAATGAGTCGAAGGACCCCCTGTTTGCGGACGGCTCGCGACGTCTCCGGAGTGTGGCTCTCGATGATGACCTTAACGCCAGTGTATCCGGCCGTTTTCTGATTGAAGAGGGGCAGATGGTTCTCGCCGTCAGAAATCCACCGGTTCGCCTTCCTCTCCCCTGGCCATCCCGGGCTCTGGGATGGTGTTCGCTGATGGCTCTGGCCGCCCTCATTGACGAGGAGGTCAATCTCGAGGAAGCGGCCGCCCGGATATCGAATTATCGGGGGTTTTCGGGGCGGATGGAGAGACGTCATCATTCTTCAGGACTCCTGCTGCTGCTTGACCACTATAACGCCAATCCGGCCTCGATGGGCGGGGCGCTCGAGTGGCTCGAACGGGAAAAGCTGCTTCGTCCGGGGGCACGAGGATACGCTGTTCTGGGAGACATGCTGGAGCTCGGCGAAGACAGCGCCGCCTTTCACCGGGAAATCGGTGAGAGGGCTGCCGCGACAGGGCTTGAGGCGATCTGGTACCGGGGGGAGCAAAAAGCCAGTTTTACTGCGGGTTTTCTCAAAGGTGGCGGACGGGAGTCACAGATCCATGAGGCGGGCTCGTTTGAACGTGATTTGAAGGAAGGCCGGGGACCCCGGCCTGAAGATGTTCTTCTTGTAAAGGGGTCACGGGGCATGAAGCTCGAAGATGTGGTTGCCACTCTCCTGGAAGGGGCCTAGTCGATGCTCTACCAGCTTTTTTATCTCCACCACTCCCTTCCTGTCCTGAATGTTTTCCGCTACATCACCTTTCGCTCCATATACGCGACGCTGACAGCGCTGGCCCTGGTTCTTCTTCTGGGACCTGTTCTTATTGCAACACTCCGGCGGAGGCAGGTTGGTCAGGAAGTGCGTGACGATGGTCCCAAAAGCCATTTTTCAAAAAAGGGAACCCCGACGATGGGAGGCATCCTTATCGTGGGAGCCCTTCTCCTGTCCGTTCTTCTCTGGGCAGATCTCTCCAACCGCTATGTGTGGATGGCCCTTCTCGCCCTGCTGGCCAACGGGGGGATCGGGTTTGTCGACGACTATCTCAAGGTCATCAAGAAGCGTTCGAAAGGTCTCTCCGCCCGGCAGAAGTTTCTTCTCCAGCTGGGGGCGGGAACAGGCCTGGCCGTGTGGTATGCCGTGATGGTCGGATGGGATGGAAGGATCGAGGTCCCCTTTGTCAAAAACCTGACCCCGGACCTGGGTGTCCTGCTGCTTCCCTTTCTCGTCTCTGTGATTGTTGGCTCCGCCAATGCGGTGAATCTGACCGACGGACTCGACGGGCTGGCCGTTGGGCCGACGATCGCCGTCGGCTTGACCTTTGTGGCAATCAGCTATCTTGTGGGGAATCATGTCTTCGCCTCCTACCTGAAGGTGCTGGAGGTTCCGGGAGCCGGAGAGCTGTCTGTCGTCATGGGAGCTCTGGTGGGGGCCTCCCTCGGATTTCTATGGTTCAACACCTATCCCGCCCAGATTTTCATGGGGGATACCGGCTCTCTGGCGATCGGGGGGGTGATCGGAATGACGGCTATCGTGACCCGCCAGGAGTTTCTTCTTGTGCTTGTGGGAGGCGTCTTTGTCGCGGAGGCAATTTCCGTCATCTTGCAGGTGGGTTCTTACAAGCTCCGGAAAAAGAGGATCTTTCGCATGGCCCCTCTTCACCACCACTTCGAACTTGGAGGGTTGCCGGAGCCCAAAGTCATTGTACGGTTCTGGATTGTTTCTGTCGTTCTCGCACTCATTGCACTGTCCACATTCAAGCTGAGATAGCGGGGTCGGGCCTATGAGGGACGGGTTCATTCATGAGGGGGCGGAGGTCCTGATTGTGGGCGGAGGACGCTCTGGTCTCCATGCGGCGCTTCTTGCGGAAGATCTCGGGGGCAAACCTGTTTTAGTCGATGATGATCCGGGCGCCTTCGACGGACCCCGCTGGACTCCGGTGATGGAGAAGGGGGCCCGTATCATGTCAGGCGTCCGGATCGGTCCCTGGATCCGGACATGGAAAGGCCCCGTCCTCATGAGTCCGGGGGTTCCGCCGGTGTCCTGGTGCGGTCAGGCCGTGGCGCCCCATTTTTCAAACGTCCGGGGGGAACTTGAATGGGCCGCCTCCTTGTGGGAGCTTCCAATCGTGGCGATCGGAGGAACCAACGGGAAGTCGACCACGACGGCCCTGATCGGTCATCTGCTCAAAACGGCAGGGTTCTCTCCCTTTATCGGGGGGAATTTTGGAACGCCCTTCTCCGAAGGGGTGCGACAGATGAGACAGGCCCGCGAGGAGGGAGCGCCCGCTCCTTTCGATGTAGGGGTCATCGAAGTCTCAAGCTTCCAGACGGAGTCGATGCAATCTTTTTCTCCGGATATCTATCTCCTCCTCAATATCACACCTGACCACCTCGACCGGTATGATTCCCTCTCCCAGTACCGGATGGCAAAACTTCATCTGGCCGGACTTTTTCCATCGTCGACCACGATTTTATGGAACGCCGGTCAGAGTGACTGGCGCGAGTGGATCTCCCGCACCAGGGCCCGGTCGCTCTTTGTAGGCTCCGGCCCAGAGCTTCCCGGTCCGGGAATTGCGATCGAAGAATCAAGTCTCAGAAGCCATGGACTGGAGGAAGCCTTCTCGGTTTCAACGAAGGATTATCGGCTCATCGGGGGAGGGAATCTTCAGAATCTTGCCTTTTCCGTTCTGGCGTCGGTCCTGCTAGGAGAAAAGCTCAACCGGCCTGTCACCTCCAGGACAATGGAGGAGGGAGTCGCCTCCTTTTCCGGCCTTCCCCATCGGATGGAGCGGGTGGATACGGTTCGTGGGGTAACCTTTGTCAATGATTCAAAGGCGACAAATGTCGGGGCTGTCGAGGCGGCCCTGGCGGGTCTTCCCGATACGGGCCATCCCCACGTGGTTCTGATTATGGGAGGGCGCGACAAGGGCAGCTCCTACAGGTCCTTGCTTCCCTGGCTGAAGAAGCACGTCCGCGAGGTTGTCGCCATCGGAGAGGCCAGAGAAAAGATCCGCGCCGACCTTGGAGGCGAGATTCCGATGGAGGAGGCCCAGGATCTTTTTGAGGCGGTCGCACGTGCGTTTTCAGTCGCTGATTCAGGGGAGATGGTTGTTCTGTCTCCGGCCTGTTCGAGCTATGACATGTTCCATGGCTATGAAGAACGGGGAGAGCGGTTTCGGGAGGCTGTCCGGCGCCTGTCGGCAAAATTCGGAGGAGAAGGGAGAAGTCATGGCACAGCCTCAAGCCATTGAAGCAAGGACGCCCTCCCAAGAGGACTGGAAGGAAAACGTTGAGGTGAGGCCGATCAATGGAATCCTGGCAGTCGTGGTCTTTCTTCTCATGATGCTGGGGACAACGCTGGTGATGTCGGCCCGTCTTGCCATGCACTCTCCCTATCAGCTTTTCTGGCGCCAGATTGTCTCCACGCTCATTGCCCTCTTCGTCATGCTCGCCGTCAGCCGGATCGACTACCATTTCTGGGTGAAAAAAAGAGCCCTTCTCTGGGTCGGCGGGCTTTTCTCCCTCTTGCTTCTGCTTGTTCCCCATATTGGGGTGACGCTCAATGGCGCCCGCCGCTGGGTTCACCTCGGAGTCATAACTCTTCAGCCTTCAGAAGTGGCACGCGTGATTTTGGTGATTCTCATGGCCGCCCTCCTCTCCCGGGAAAAGGCCGTCCAGTTCTTCGGACAGGGAGATGTTTTCAAAATAAGGCCGGACAAGGCCGCAGGGTTCGCACTCCTGATGATTCCTTACCTGGCCCTTATTCTTCATGAGCCGGACTTTGGATCAGACCTCTTTATCGTGATCGTGATGCTCGCCATGCTCTTTCTCTCAGGAGTCAGCTTCCGGCAGATCGGGATTGTGTTGGCGGTGCTTGGCGTCAGCGCGTCCCTCTTTCTCTTGCATCATGCGTATGCCATTGCCCGTTTCCATAACTTTGCCCGTACCCACAATGCCACGCAAACTCTGGGAACGCAGCTGGGTCAGAGCCTGGTGGCGATCGGTTCCGGAGGCATCTGGGGCCAGGGTCTTGGCCATGACTGGGTGGGAGGCGGAGTTCTTCCGGAGCCCGGAACAGACTTTATCTTTGCCCTCGTGGGAGAAGAGCTGGGATTTTTCTGGTCAGTGGCTGTCGTCGTTGTTTTTCTTATTGTCTTTCTTGTGGGAATGAGGACGGCCGCTCAGGCCCCGGACTTTTTGGGGAGGATCCTCGCTCAGGGACTGACGATGTCCATCGTCCTCGAAGCCCTCATGAATCTGGGTGTTGTGACCGGCCTCTTTCCGACGAAGGGAATTCCTCTGCCGTTTATGAGCTTTGGAGGCTCCTCCCTCCTGTCGAATGCCTGGGGGATCGGGATGATTCTGTCCATCTCCCGCTACCGGAAGAAGGAACCGGAGTCGAGAGGTGCGGGGGAAGAGGAGGGGGCCGGTGCCTCCTCTTTATGATCCGGGGAAAAGCCTTCTTGTGACCGGAGGGGGAACAGGGGGGCACATCATCCCGGCCATTGAGATTGCCCGGGCCCACCGGAGACTTTCCGCGTTGCCGGTGGTCTATGCCGGAACCCCGGGAAGCCTCGAAGAGCGGCTGGCCTCCCGGGCCACGATTCCCTTTGAGCCGGTCCGGGCCGGCGGGGTTGTCGGAAAGTCGTTTGTGAAAAAGCTTGCGGGGGGGATGGCGATCCTTCGTGGAACCGGAGATGCCCTCCGGCTGCTGCGCAAGTCCCGACCCGGTCTTGTGATCGGGACAGGCGGATATGTTCAGGTTCCGGTCATTCTGGCCGCCCGGCTGTTGAGGGTGCCCACATTACTGATTGAGCCGAACCAGGTGGCGGGGTTGGCCAACAGGGTCTTTGCCCCCTTTGTCGACCGGGTCGTGTTCGGGTGGGCTCCGGGCGGAGGGATTCCCCTCGCCCCCGATGTTCGGGGACCGGCCCCCGTCCCCGAGAGATTTGAACGGCGTCCTCTTCGTCTTCTTATCATGGGGGGCAGCCAGGGAGCCCGGGTCTTAAACGAACGTCTCCCGGAAATTGTCGCGACGGCTCTGAAAAGCATGGGGGATACGCCTGTTGACGTCATTCACCAGTGCGGGGAGCGATGGGTTGAGTCCACCCGGGAAAGCTATCGGCAATGGGGCGTTTCCGCGCGTGTCGAAGGCTTCCTTCCCGGAATTGCCACCCTTTTGGGAGAGCAGTCTCTTGTGGTGGCGCGTGCCGGAGCGATGACAGTCGCAGAGATCACCGCCTCCGGAACCCCGGCGATCTACTGTCCCTTTCCCCACTCTGCGGGAGGGCATCAAAGAGAAAACGCCCGGTCTGTGGAAAGGACGGAGGGAGGATGGTGCTGGGAGGAGGAGCAACTTTTGGATAAAAAGGCTTGTGCCCTTGAACTTGCCCGAATTCTGTCGAGCGGACCTCTTTTGTATGGGAGGGGGAAAAAAGCATGGGAGAATTCTCCGGGTGTATCTGCATCGGAATGGTTGATACGACAGTAGAAAATGATGATGTGATAAAATTTTTAAAGAGATGATTTCCGTCACACGGAAAACCTTGGAAAATTCAAGGAGATCCGCTACAATGAACCAGAAACAATGGAGGACCGGATGAGGAAGGCAAAGGGGGCCATGGTTCATTTTATCGGGATCGGCGGAGCGGGCATGGCTCCGATTGCGGAAATTCTTCTCGAGAGGGGGATCCCTGTTTCTGGATCGGACCTCGGATCCAATGACTGTACCCGCCGGCTTGCAGAGAAGGGGGCGACCATCCTGACCGGTCACGCCACGAGTAATATCGCTGAGGGCGTCGGGAAGGTGGTGGTCTCCTCGGCTATCCGCCAAAGCAACCCCGAATGGATTGCAGCCGTGACCCGCGGCATTCCGGTGGTTCACCGGGGTGACATGCTGGCCTCCCTTGTGAATCCCTCGTACGGGATTGCCGTCACAGGCTCCCACGGAAAGACGACCACCACCTCGATGGTCGCCTCTCTTCTTGTCTCTGCCGGCCTTGATCCGACATGCGTGGTTGGTGGCCGGGTCTCGAGCTTCCCGGGATGCGCCCTGGTCGGTCGCTCGCGCTACTTTGTGACGGAGGCCGATGAGAGTGACGGCTCTTTTATGAAGCTTGCGCCCCGACTTCGGATTGTGACCAACATCGACCGTGAGCACATGGACTTCTACGGGACGTTTGATAATCTGATTCAGGCCTTCTCCACCTATCTCGATGCTGGAGAAGAAGGCGGGATTGGAATTCTCTGTGTTGATGATCCCGGCGTGGCCGCCCTCCTTGAACGGATCAATACCGTGCCACTGACGTACGGGCTTTGTTCCAGTGCCCGCGTCCGGGCCGAGAATATCGTCCACGAAGGCATCGGCTCCTCCTTCGACGTCCGGGTCGACGGCGCCCTCTGGGGACGCTTCTCCCTTCAGGTTCCGGGAATGCACAACATCCTCAACGCTCTGGCCGCCATCTGCGCGGGAATTTGCCTTGAGATCTCTCCGGATCTGATGCGTCAGTCATTGTCACGCTTCGAGAGTGTCGGCCGCCGCTTCACCCTTCTGGGTGAAAAGGACGGAGTGGTTGTTGTGGACGACTATGGCCATCACCCCACTGAGATCCGTGCCACGCTGGCCGCCGCGCGCCTGGCCTACCCGAGTCGCCGGATTGTGGCCGTTTTTCAGCCCCACCGGTTTACCCGGGTCCGCGATCTCCAGAATGCCTTCATTGAATCCTTTTCAGATGCCGACAAGATTTTGGTGACTGAAATTTACTCGGCGGGAGAGGATCCGATTCCCGGGATCGGCAGTGAGGGACTCTACAAGAAGATGCGGGATCGGTGGAATGACCGTGTGGACTATGAACCCCGCCGCGACCGCTGGGTAGAACGCCTCAACGGGATGCTCAAGCCGGGAGATCTTCTCCTCACTCTCGGGGCCGGTGATATTACTCGACTTGGAAAGGACTATCTTCTGTGGCAACCGCGATCCGTCTCCGCCCGCGCCTCCGAATCCGTGAGCGCCTGAGCCGTTTTTCCTCGATCCGTATCGGGGGAGCGGTAGAAGCGGTTGTTTCCCTCTCTTCGAGCGAGGTCTTGGGAGATGTGCTCGATATGTATCACCGGGGAGAAATTCCCGGACCACTCGCCTTCATCGGACGGGGAAGCAATATTCTCTTTCCCGATGCCGGTCTGGGCGGGACACTCGTCCGCTTTGAGCATGGGGATGGAGGCGCAGGGTGCCGCTGGCTTTCCGGCGGGCAGGTGGAGGTCGATGCCGGACTCTCTCTTCCCGCCCTCGCCCGTGATGCCGCACGCCGGGGCATCGGCGGGTTTGAGTTTCTCTCGGGGATCCCCGGAACGGTGGGAGGCGCGGCGGTGATGAATGCCGGCGCCGGGAACGGACAGTGGTCGGATCTCTGTGAGAGCGTTCTCGTGGCGACAGGAACGGGCAGCCATGAGCTCCTTCTTCCTGAGGATCTCGCGTATGGCTACCGCACCTCGGCACTTCTCGCAGGCGCTGACAGCGGCGAGGCTTCTTCAGGAAAAAACAGCGGGTTGCTTCGGGCAGTTGTCCTCTCCGCACGTCTCCGCGGGGAGGTCTCGGACCCGTCGGAGTGTCTGGCCAGGCTCTCCTCTCACCTCGACTATCGCCGGACCACCCAGCCGCTTGATGAGCCCAGTCTCGGATCGGTCTTTCGGAATCCTTCGGGAGGTCCTCCCGGCTATTCCGCAGGCCGCCTGATCGAGGAATCTGGAATGAAGGGCCGCTCAGCGGGAGGAGTGATGGTCTCTCCCCGGCACGCCAACTTCTTCGTGAATACGGGAGGAGGCAAGGCCAGCGAGTTTCTTGAACTTATGGCTACCGTGGAGGATGCCGTTCAGAAGACGTGGGGAGTCATTCTCGAGCCTGAGGTGAGAGTATGGAACGCATAAGCCGAAACGCTCTGGAAGCCAAAGGCATTCGCCGGATTGCCGTTCTTTCGGGAGGGGATTCGGATGAAGCAGAGATCTCCCGTGTCTCCGGGAGGGCTGTGGCGGAGTCACTTCTGAAGGCCGGCTTTGCGGTGGGAGAATTTGAGGCTGACCGGACCCTTGCAGAAACCCTCACCGCGTTTTCTCCGGATGTGGCCTTTCTGGCGACCCATGGTGGTGGCGGCGAGAACGGAACCTTGCAGGGATTCCTCGAGACGATGAAGATCCCCTATACCGGCTCCGGTGTTCTGGCTTCGGCCATCGGCATGTCCAAGATGCGTTCCCGGGCCCTGTTCCGGGAAAGAGGTCTGGCCGTTCCCCTGACCTATGCCCATCGGACCGAGGATCTCTTTAGCCCCGGCATGATTTCTTTTGATCCCCCCTACATGGTCAAGCCTGAAGCGGCGGGATCCTCGATCGGAATCAAAAGAGTCTTGAGACGGGAAGACCTGAAGGAAGCTGTCGCTGAAGCGGGACGCTACTCCCGCTGGGTTCTGGTGGAGCAGCTCATTCCCGGACGCGAGATCCAGTCGGCCCTTCTGTCGGGGCGCTATCTCGGCGCGATCGAGATCATCCCCGACAAAGCGGAGCCTTTCTATACCTTTGCCTCCAAGTATGTTCCGGGAGGGTCCCGCCATATCAGCCCCGCTCCTCTGAGCGAGGAGGAGTCCTCGGAACTCTCAAGGATTACCATCGAGGCGTGCCGGGTTTTGGATGTCCGGGGAGCGTGCCGGCTCGACACCATTCTTAATGACGAAGGGGTCTTTGTCATTCTGGAGATCAATACCCTTCCGGGTCTGACCCCGACCTCTCTCCTTCCTGAAATTGCCTCCCATGAGGGTCTCTCCTTCACCGACCTGATCATCGAGCTCATCGCGACCGCCTCCCTTGATGAGAAGAGGGAGTTCCCCGCAGTTTCCGGCCACTGATGGGGGCTCCGGCTTCTGAGACCCTTCTCCCGGAGAGCCAAAAATCCCTGAAAATCCGGCCAAAGACCGGTCGCTACGTTCTTTTCCTGCTCTTCTGGGTTGCCTGGGGAGTGATTGTTGTGGTGGGCCTTTCCCGGATGCCCCGTATCCCGCTTCGGATCCTTGTCCTGGGCCCTCCTGTTGTTTCAAACGATGCCGTCAGGGGATGGGTAACCCCCCTGGCCTTCAAGACGCTTCCCTCCTCGAATCGTGACCTCCTGGCCTCACTGGTGCGGACTCACCCCTGGATTATGCGGGCCAGCATCAAGCTTATTCCGGGGGTCGGCCGGATCGTTCGGGTTCGGCTGAAGACACCGGTGGCGGTTCTTCTCCCTTCTTACGGCCTCCTGGCGTTTCAGTCCCAGAAGTCACAGGCGGCGCCGATTTTCTCTTCCTTCCTTGTCGACGGAGGGCTGGTTCTGTCTGGAGAGACCCTTTCAGGAGCCGGGACGCTTCCACAGGTCATTGTCCGTTCGCCGTTGACGTACAACGTAGGCCGTCGGCTTGTCCGGACCATTAAGACGGTACAGCGGTGCCGGAAGGATGGCATTCAGGAAGGAAGCTGGTACAGCTTGAATTCGCCTCATGAAATCCGCTATTACCCGGGACATGGCGCTCCCGTTCTTCTCCTTGGCACAGATCTTGGATGCCAGCCGTTTCGTCTCTATGATTCTTTTATGAAGAACGCAAAAGGGCTGGCGTCAGGGAAAATCCCGGAAGGAATCGACCTTCGCTTTGCGGGAATGCTGATTCTTCGCCCTGTTCTTGACCCTCCTCAAAAATCGACAACAAGTAAGTCCCGTCCTGTCAGATCCTAGTTTTTAACTGTCTCCTCCTCTTCTCCTCAGCCCTGTGGGGACTCTTGCCGGGCAGGATTTTTCTGTTCCGGAGGATCACAGAAGGAAGAGAGAGGGGACGCTGTTGAGGCGCTCCCCGGATTGTGCGAAAATGGGCACGCGCTAACGGTGCTTCCATGTCTCCTGGACAGTTAAAAATGATTTGAGGATTTCCCAATGTCGGACCAACAGGTGTTTGCTGCAATCGATCTGGGCTCCACGAAGGTGTGCGCGCTGGTGGGTCATGCCCTTGAAGAGGACAGGTTTGAGATTGTCGGAATAGGGACGGCCTCCACCCATCATGGGATCAGGAACGGAACGATCGTGGATGTCCAGCAGACGGTGGCGGCCATACGGAAGGCCGTTGAGATTGCCGGACGCAAGGCGAGCCATCCCCTGACCCGCGTTGTTGTGGGCTTTGCAGGCGGCGAGATCGAAGGGCAGGACCAGCGGGTGATGATTGCCCTGAAGGACCGCGAGGTTCAGGAATCTGATATCGACAGGATTCTTCAGGAGTCCCGGACGATGATGGGATGTTCTTCTTCCGAGCTTCTTCACACCATTCCCAAGAGCTATCGTATTGATGAGCAGGGCGGGATCCTGAATCCAGTCGGCATGGTGGGTGCAAGGCTTGAGGCCCAGGTCCACGTGATCCGGGGGTCGGACATGGTGCTCGCGAACCTCAAGCGAAGCGTCGAACGGGCGGGGCTCACCGTCCGGGAAGGAGATCTTATCCTTCAGCCTCTTGCCAGTGCCCGGGCGGTGCTTACCGAAGACGACAAGGAGCTGGGTGTTTGTGTCGTCGACATCGGAGGCGGGACGACGGGAATGGTCGTCTACCAGAATGGAGCGCTCTCCGGCGTGGCGGTGGTCCACATGGGGGGAACCGCAATGACAAAAGACCTGGCTGCCGTCCTCCGGATTTCCCAGGCCGACGCCGAACGCCTCAAGCGCGAGGTCTTCAGCTCCCCGGGGGCCAGTGGCTCTCTTGTTCCCGACGATGAAGAAGCCGGCTCCCTCACAGGAGAGGAGCTCTCGGATGCGGGACGTCGTGTTCAGGCCCGCGAGGTGGTGGAAGCCCGCCTTGATGAAATTCTCCGGAAGGTCAAACTCGATCTCGACCGGCTTCGCCAGGGGGGCTATCTCGCGCGTGGTGTCGTCCTGACCGGGGGCGTCGCCCGAATGCCGAACATTGTCTCCTTTGCAGAAAAGATCTTTGATATGCCGGTGACGGTGGGCCACCCGGGAGAGGGAATCCAGGGCCTTGTCGATCAAACTTCTGGTCCGGAGTTCGCTTCGGCTGTGGGTCTCCTGTACTTTGCCCGGGACCAGTGGAGCCCGTCCGATGTGCCTGTCCGGGAGCCCCTCCTCTCTGAACCTGCCTCCCGTGAACCGCTGAAAAAAGAGAAGGAAGGTCCCCCCGCCGGAGTCCGCCTTTGGAACTGGCTGAGGGAAATCATTTAGAAGACGTCACCCGGGAGTGTTTCCGTCCGGGATTGGGGGAGAGGCATCATGGAGTCTGAGTGGGGCGATCCGCCCATCATCGATTACAAGCAGTCAGGGATTCTGGGAGCCCGCATCCTCGTCATCGGGGTGGGGGGAGGCGGCTGCAACGCGATCTGGTCGATGATCCAGTCCGACCTCAAAGGGGTTGAGTTTGTGGCGGTCAATACCGATGTCCAGGCTCTTAACCGGATTGATGCACAGAGAATCCAGATCGGGAGTGCCGTGAGCCGGGGGCTGGGCGCCGGAGCCAACCCCGATGTCGGCCGCCGTTCGGCGCTCGAGGATATGGACAAGATTCGCAGTGTGGTCGTGGGGGCTGACATGGTCTTCGTGACCGCCGGAATGGGGGGTGGAACCGGTACGGGAGCGGCTCCGGTCATTGCCCAGGTGGCCCGGGAGGCCGGGATCCTGACCGTGGCGGTGGTGACAACCCCCTTCGGGTTTGAGGGGCCAAAGCGTGGCCGCAATGCCGAAGAAGGTCTCCGGGAACTCCGGCGATATACGGACACGCTCATTGTGATCCCGAATGACCGGCTCGAGTCGGTGGTTGACCGGGGAACGCCCCTCATCGATGCCTTCAAGAAGGCGGATGACGTCCTTCGCCAGGGTGTCCAGGGGATTTCAGATATCATTACCCGTCCGGGTCTGATCAACCTCGACTTTGCGGATGTCCGGACGACCATGGCCAATATGGGACGTGCCGTGATGGGCATTGGAGTCGCCTCTGGTCCCGATCGTGCTCTGGTGGCCGCGCGTGCCGCCATCAACAGCCCTCTTCTTGAAGACAGCTCCATCCGTGGGGCGAAGGGCATCCTCGTGAACTTCCGGGGAGGATCGAATATGACCCTCACCGAGATTACCGAAGCCTCCCGGCTGATTGAGGAGGAGGCGGAGCGGGGATCGGCCAATCTTATCTTCGGCACGGTGGTGGAAGACCAGCCCATGGAGGAGATTCATATCACTGTTATTGCCACCGGCTTCGACCGCCCCGCTGAGCCGGAGGCGCCGGCGGCTGCCGAAGAGGCCCTGACGATCACGGAAGGTCAGGAGGAGATGCCGGCATACCTTCGTCGTCAGACGTTGCAGCCAGGCCGCCTTCCGCTGCGCGATGTTCCGCCTGCCGCGTCCTCACACGAGGACGGGGAGGGCCTTTCCGAGCGCCCTGCAATCTGGCGCAAGCGGGGCGAACCCTGATGGATCTCCGCCATCCGCTCCTTGTTGCCATGGGAGTGGATCATGGATTCGGGACGCGCATCGGGGACAATGAATCCGGGGTGAGGGGAGAGGCGGTCACCCTTCGCCAGGTGCACAAGATAGCGGTTCTCAACGAAAAAGACTGTCTGACAACGGGATCCCCCTCGTCGGGAGATGGACTGTATTCCGGCCCGGGAGGGCGTCGGATCGGCGTCTGGACCGCCGACTGTCTTCCCGTCCTTCTGGCCTCACCGTCAGGAGAGCACGTGGCTGCCCTGCACGCAGGCTGGCGGGGAGCCGCCGCCGGGATTGTCCGGGAAGGGGTCCGGCTGCTTTCCCGGGACGGGGGAGTGCCTCTCCGGGATATTCGGGCCGTTATGGGCCCCTCCATTGGTCCGTGTTGTTACGAGGTGGGTCCTGACGTCTGGTCTGCCGTATCGGAAGGGACTCCCGGATATCGGTCGTCCTCGACCGCCCGGCTCGATATCAAAGATCTTGTCTTCTTTCAGCTCAAAGAAGCGGGCCTTGACCCTGAAAATATCGGAAGCCTGCCGCTCTGTACGCGATGCCATCCGGAGCTTTTCTATTCCCATCGGGGGATGGGAGATGACCGGAAGGGCCGGTCCATGGTCAACCACATTCGTCCCCGGACATAACCTTGTCCCCCATCGCAGACAATGTAGCGGCCGTTCTTTCAGACATTCGGGAGGTGTCCCGCCGCTCAGGGCGCGCCGACTCTCCCCGCCTGGTGGGGGTTACGAAGATGCGGTCTCTTGATGAGGTTCGCGCTCTTATTGATGCCGGCGTTGACCACCTGGCGGAGAATCGCTGGAAAAGCTGGCAGGAACGTCTTCTGGCTCTTTCGGAAGAGCTTTTACCTTCCCTCTTCTGGCATTTTATCGGACCGATCCAGGGGCGGGCTCTCAAGCAGTTTTACCGGCCCTGCTACAGCCTCGACACCCTCGACTCCCTGTCCCATGGGGGGCTTCTTTCCCGGCTTGCCATGGAGTCCGGTTCTCCCCAGAGAGTTCTCATTGAAGTGAATGTCTGCCGGGATCCGGGCCGGACAGGGATCCTTCCGGAGAATCTCCCCGGAGAACTTGAAAAGCTCGCCGCTCTTCCTGGTCTTTGCCTTGAAGGGTTGATGGTGATGGGGCCTATCCCGGGAAATCCGCAGTCCCCGTCAGCGGCGGATGTCTTTTCGGAGGGGGCGTCGCTTTTCGGGGCGGCCAAAAGAACGATCCCGTCGGTGGCCACTCTTTCGATGGGAATGTCGGAAGACTATCGGGAGGCGATCCGATGGGGATCGACCGAGGTCAGAATCGGACGGAGTCTTTTTGAGGGCATGAGACCGTGAGCCAGGCAGACAAGGTGGCAAGGAAGCGTCAGAAGGTGGGGGAAGAGAGGGCGCTGGGGGGCCCTGTCCTCGTGGTGGGAGGCGGTCAGATGGGGGGGGTGCTTGCCCGCCATCTTGCAGGGAAAGGTCGGGGACCTTTCGGTCCGGTTCGTGTCGTCGATCCGGGAGCCGAAGTCCAGAAGGCTCTCAAGTCCGAAGGAATCCTCGTCTCCCCGTCCCTGCCGGAGGCCCTTCGGAAGGAAGAGCCTCCCTCTCTGGTAATCCTGGCGGTCAAACCGGGTGTCTTCTTGCGTCCCGGGGGGGATGTTCTTTCAGGGATGTCGCTTCTCCCCTCAAAAACCCTGGCCCTTTCGGTTATGGCAGGGATTTCTCTTGAACGGCTGACTTCCGAGCTCCCGGCTCTCCGGTGGGTGCGGGCGATGACCAATCTCGCCCTGTCGGAGGGGAAGGGAATGACCCTTCTGGCGGCTTCTGCCGATGTCGTTCACGGGGAGCAAAGCGCCATCTATACCCTGTTCTCCGGAATGGGGCGGGCGCTCTGGCTTCCGGAGGAGTCGTTCGACGCCGCCACGGCTCTGGCCGGGTCGGGTCCAGGACTCATGGCGCTGGTGGCAGAGGCCCTGGCTGACGGGGGTGTCCGGGAAGGTCTTTCCCGTGAGACGGCAACACTCCTCGCCTCCTGGGCCCTTTATGGAGCCGGTGCTCTTCTGGCCGAAAAGGGGATCCTTCCGGAGATCCTCAAGTCTCGTGTGGCCTCTCCTTCCGGAACGACCATCGAAGGTCTGGCAGTCCTCGAAAAAGGGGGAGTTCGAGGAACCCTGATCGACGCTGTCCATGCGATGGCGGAACGCTCACGGTCCCTTTCTCGTTAATGAATCAAGGAGGTTTCCCATTTCACTGTTCACTCATATCCTCAATGCGTTTACATGGATCGTCATTATCCGGGCCCTGCTTTCCTGGGTGCGGCCCGACCCGAACAATCCGATCATCCGCTTTATGGATTACATCACCGAACCTTTTCTCCACCCGATCCGGCGTCTCGTTCCACCGGAAAAGATGGGAGGGCTTGACCTCTCTCCCCTGATCCTCATCTTCATCATCCAGGCGATCGAACGGTTTGTCTATTGACCCAGTGTAGACGTCCCGGCTCGAATCTTCGCCCAAAGAGGAGGCCGCATGATTGACCATACCCGCCTGTCCGAACTCCGGGCCCATGAATTTTCAAAAACCATTCGAGGTTATTCCCCTGGCGATGTGGATGATTTTCTCCACACCCTCTTTGATGACGTCGCTGAAATCATTGAAAAAGCCTCTTCTCTCTCCTCGCGGATCGGGGAGCTTGAAGAGGAAAAAGAGTCCCTGCGAAAGCGTGAAGAAAGTCTCGGAGCAACCCTTGTGGCGGCACAGACGGCCGCGGAAGAGTGGCGGTCCGTGGCGCGCAGGGAGGCGGACCAGATTATTCGGGAAGCCCGGAGCGAGGCCGACGATATGATCCGGAAGGCCCGCGAAGAGGCCGAGGCAATTTTGCGGGGGGCGCGGGAGCGTGCTGGAGTGATCGAGGAGGCTCGGGGACGCCTCAGGCAGGAGCTTTCCCTGACGCTCTCCAGGATGCGTGGTGAGTTCGACGCCCTTTACGAAGCAATGGATCGATGGGAACAGGGGGTCTCCGACATTGGCAAAGGCCCGGGAGTCGAAGAAAGCTTCGTTTAGAAGGCCGGAAGATCTGATCTCCAGAGAGGGAGAATCCGAATGGACCCTGGTGATTGCTGTCAAACCGGGTCAGTCCAGATGCTTCCTTCGCCGGGGGGAATTAGAGGGAGGGGCTCCGTCCTGGATTGTCGGGGTGAAGGAGCCGGCCCGGGAGGGGCGGGCGAATGCCGGTGTGGTGAGAGCCGTGGCGGGGTTTCTGGGAATCGCTCCGTCCTCGGTCACCCTCGTCTCCGGTCAGGGAAGCCGGATCAAACGGCTTGCCATTGCAGGATTGACCGAGACAGAGGGAATCCATCGTCTGACGGGTGCGTCGGACACGGATTAATCAAAGGTGACGGATTCGCTCCGGATCTCGTGGCCGTCATCAATGCGCATCAGGATCGTGATGGAGTAAACAGGAGACCCTCCCAGCCAGAACGCCCGGGATGTTTCCTCTTTGGGGGCGATGGGCTCGAACATGAGATAGGCCGGAGGAAGCTTGAGCGGAACGAGATCGCCGTTCCCGATTTTATATTTGGCCCCGAGCATCTGGAGCTTGACCGGGGTGGTGCCTTCGAGTGTGTATTTCATGTAGGCGACCGAAGGGGAAAGCAGCATGGACATGTTGAGCTGCCAGCCATTTCCCTGAATAACCCGAAAGGTTGTTCGCGTACTGATGCTTCGCTGCGAAACGATCTTGTGGGGTTGGCCCAGGGGACTGCTCTTGAGCCCGATGATAGACCCGCCGATTCCTGCCACGAGAAGTAATCCGACAACAATATAGATTGCGATCGTGACGGGGCTGAATCCCTGCTCTTCCCGGGGGCGGGAGGGGCTGTATAGTTCTTCGAATTCCTTGTCGCCATTCTTGGGTGAGGATGCTTTTTTCGAGGGAGGGGTCGCGTTTTTCTCCCGGCTTCCCTGGCTGTTGACGCGGGAAGGGGTGTCTGCTGGAGGAGGCGTCGCTGCCGACTTCTCCCGATCCGAACCGTTTCCCGATGCCGATGTTGGCTCTGTCATTCAAATCCTCTGCTAAGGCCCCTCGCCTCTTACTTGTACCCATCGTGATTCAAGATGATACGGAATCGGCATTCAACCGGAGATGTCCGATCGCATGCATCTTTTCATTCTACTAAAGACTTCGGGATCTGGGCAAGGAGAAACGTTCTGAGTCTTTGCGGGAGAAGCCTTTCCAATGACTCCAGCGGAGGCGGGAGGGGAGATCGGCCGACA
This sequence comes from Nitrospirota bacterium, assembly GCA_021828805.1. Classification (GTDB taxonomy): domain Bacteria; phylum Nitrospirota; class Leptospirillia; order Leptospirillales; family Leptospirillaceae; genus UBA4572. The sequence continues at coordinate 25,600 of JAJZCZ010000008.1, forward strand.
GTCGTCATGCTGTCGGAGCAACGGAGCCATCCACAAGAAAGGTCGAGGGATGTCCCAAGGTGGTGGCCTCCCGCAGGACCCATTGGGAGGGGAGGTCCCCTTCGCCGGAGAGAATCTTTTCAAGAAGCTTCTTCTTGTCGGCTCCCGCGAGAAGAAAGAGTCGTTCACCGCCCCAGGCCAGCATCCGGTAGGTCAGCGTGATCCGGGCAACCCGCTCCCCTGTTTGGGGAACGCCAACGACGAGGCGGTGGTGGTCATCCTCCGGGGATGTTCCGGGAAAGAGGCTCGCAGTGTGGCCATCGGGACCGATGCCCATCAGAAGCAGGTCAATGGCTGGAGGGTGGGGGATGGCCGGCCCCAGAATATCGGTGATGAGCCGTTCATAACGCAGGGCCTCCTCTTCCCCGGAAGGATTCTCTCCCTTCATGCGAAAGACTGTTCCTGCGGGAATCTTTCCCGGTGAGAACAGGGTCTCCTGTGCCAGGCGGTAATTGCTTTGTAAGTCCTCGGGGTTGACGCATCGTTCGTCTACAAAGAACCAGTGGATTTTCTGTTTTTTCCCGTCGGGCCAGCGGGAGAGCTCCCGCGCCATCTCGCGAAAGACGGGAGAGGGCGTCGACCCTCCGGAGAGCGCGATGGAAACATTTTTGTGAGCGGAGAGCCGGGTGTCGAGACGTCGCAGGATCTCTCCGGCGGCCCCTTTTGACCAGTCTTCCGGAGAGGGAAAGACACGGATTTTAACGGGGCTCCCCTCTTGAAAAAATGCGGATGAGGCGGTCATACAGAGCTCCTTTCAGAGTGCGCGTTGGACCGGGAAATCCTGCGCGCGATCTCGGCCGCCCCCTTGATGCCAATATCCGGATCGGACGAGATCTTGACGGGAATTTTTGAGAGAAGGTCACGATAGCGCCCTTTGGCCGTAAAGGACTCCATGAAGGCTGCTTTGTCTAAAAATGGAAAGACCTTCTCGGGAATTCCTCCTGCGAGAATAACCCCGCCCGTGGAAAAGGTCTTCAGCGCCATATTCCCCGCTTCCGCGGCAAGGAGCTTCCAGAAGCTTTTCATGACAGACAGTGCGACGGGATTTCCCTTCTGGGCCTCCTTCGAGAGGGCCTCCGGGATCTTGTCGTCCGGGAGATCCTGCGGGAGAGGGGGGGGGTCTGCAGGCCGTGTCCGGATATGAAAGTGATAGAGAAGGGCGATCCCCGGCCCCGAAAGGAGACGTTCGGGGCTGGCATGGCCAAACGTGTTCCAGAGCCATTCAAGGAGCGGAATCTCCTCCGGGCAGGTGGGAGCCCAGTCACTGTGTCCCCCTTCTGTCGGGAGGGGAACGGGGACGCCTTCGTGCATGCCGATGATCGCCTCCCCCAGTCCTGTTCCAGGGGCAATGATGACACGGGTTCCGTCGGGGACTTCGGAGCCGCTGTTAACCGTCCGCAAGGAGGAAGGAGGGGCCACCGTCGTTCCCCAGGCAATGGAGACGAGGTCATTGGCAAGAGCCACGGCGGTCGGGGGAATGCCGAGAACCCGGGCGAGAGTTGCGGATTCGATTGTCCAGGGAAGGTTCGTCGTCTGGCATCGTCCTGCGATAACCGGTCCGGCGACGCCAAAGGCCGCCCCGTCGACAGAGGTGTCCGGGAGAAGGGGGCGCGTCTCGTCCAGAAAGCGGGAAAGGACAGACTCAAGAGAGGGATAGTCCCTTGAGGGATAGGAGCGGAGAAGCCGGGGGGGGGCGGACCGGGTGTCCGGGTCAAACAGTCCGAGAAGAGTTTTCGTTCCTCCAATGTCTCCAGCCAGGATCACGAGTTCCTCCTCTCTCATAGATCAGTATTATTGCTTGGTAACGATTTGTCTCTCAGAGATCCTCGGGGTTCCTTGACAGAAAAGCACGCCTCTCCGTATGATCTTAGATTGTCCCTGTAGTTTTGTCATCCTTAAAAATTGTTGTTTCTATTCTTTGGATATATTTTCGGGTGGCGGCCCACAATCCGCACAAGAAAGGACGTTCTCAATGTCCATCCCCGTCCAGCAGGCCTTGAAGGTCGGATCCTACGTCATGAAGAAAAAATGGTCGGGGGATAAGCGCTATCCCCTGGTTCTTATGCTCGAGCCGCTCTTCCGCTGCAACCTTGAGTGTGCGGGTTGCGGCAAGATCCAGTACCCCGAGGAGATCCTGAAAAAGCGGCTCTCACCGGAGCAGTGTATTCAGGCGGCTGAGGAGTGTGGCGCCCCCGTCGTCACGATTGCCGGAGGAGAGCCCCTGATCCACCCCGAAATCGGGGAGATCATCTCTGCCATGATCGCCCGCAAGAAGTTCGTGTATCTCTGTACGAACGGTATTCTTCTTGAGCGGGGCCTCGAAAACATCGCTCCCTCCCCCTACCTGACATTCAGCGTTCATCTCGACGGTCTCCGGGAGACCCACGACCGGCTGGTCTGTCGCGAAGGCGTCTTCGACATTGCGGTCCGCGCGATCAAGACAGCTCTTGCCAAAGGGTTTCGTGTGACGACCAATACCACGGTCTTTGAAGGTGAGGATCCGGAAGAGATTCGACGATTCTTTGACTTTGTTCGCGACCTTGGTGTGAAGGGTATGATGATTTCCCCCGGATATCCGTATGCCTGGGCGCCGGATCAGGATCACTTCCTGCGCCGGGAGCGAACCAAGGATCTCTTCCGGGCGATTCTTGCTGATCGGGCCGGAAAGGGATGGAACTTTAACCACAGCCCCTTCTACCTTGACTTTCTTGAAGGGGAAAAAGATTACGACTGCACGCCCTGGGGGAGTCCAAACTACTCTGTTCTTGGCTGGCAGCGCCCCTGCTATCTTCAGAACGAAGGTTACGCCGCCACCTATCGCGAGCTGATGGACGAGACGGACTGGAGTCAGTATGGTCCCAACTCAGGAAACTCCAAGTGCCGTGACTGTATGGTCCACTCCGGCTTTGAGCCATCGGCTGTCGGAGATGCCACGTCATCGCTCAAAAACACCTTCCGCTCGATTTCGAGTCTGCTTCCGGCAGGCTGACGGGAGAAGGGCTGCCTGTGGCCACCTACGTGGTGGGAGATCTTCATGGGCAGCTCCCCCTTTTTGAAAATCTCCTGACGAAAATCAACTTTTCCTTCCAGGATGACCGTCTGATTGCCGCAGGCGATGTGATCGATCGGGGAGCCCATGTGGGAGAACTTCTCGAACGGCTTTACGACGGATCTCGGGACGGATGGTTTCTTCCCGTGGCGGGAAATCATGAAGAGGCCTTTCTCCGGCTTCGGGACGGAGAGAGTCTTCCCTTTTACCAGGACCCTGAATTCGGGGGAGCAAGGACGCTAGAGTCCTTGAGCCGTCTTGGCCATACCCGGAGCCGCAGGCTGGAGTCATGGCTCAGGACCTGGCCATTTGTCTGGTCCGACTCCCGTCACATTGTTGTCCATGGCGGACTCCCTGCCGTTCCCGGATCGAATCTCGGGGACCCTGATCTTTGTGCGACACGAATCTCCCCCTCCGGCAATTTTCATGAGTGCGTTGACCTGCGTCCGCCCAACGTCCTTCCTTCATGGGACGGTCGCCTTGTTGTTTCGGGGCATACCATTGTCCGCAAGGCAAAGCATCTTTGCGACGGCGTCATCATGGTGGATACGGGAGCCTACAGGACGGGACGCCTGTCTGCTTATTGCCTTGAGAACGAAACATTCCATTCGGTGGTGGGAATCCCCTGCTAGAGGATCATGAGGCGGGTTTTTCCTGGCTCTTTCGTCAGGACGGAGGCGTCAGAAGGATAGTGTCGGCAGCCCGGATGCCGGAGGAAAAGGTCTGCGAAACGGAGACCCCTCCCATATAAGCTCCCGCCAGGTGAAGCCCGGGAGGGAGAGAGGACTCGATCGCCCGGATTCTTGCACCGTGTCCCGGGATGGATTGGGGAATTGCGGCCCCCCAGCGCTGTATCCGAACGTAGGAGGGGGCCCCGGTGGCTCCCAGCATTGACTTCACTTCTCCAGTAACGATGGGGAGAAGGTCTTCGTCAAACGCTTGGGCAAGTTTCGGCTGGACCATCCCTCCGGCGAATACCGTGAGGAGAACGTGCCCTTCGGGAGATCGCCCGGGAAAAAGGGACGAGGAAAAGAGGGCTCCCAGGATCTTCCGGCGCTCCTTAGACGGAACCAGCAGTCCAAACCCGTCGAGAGGGTGGGCAATGCGCTCCCGGGGATATCCGAGGTAGACCACGGCAATGGGCGCGTAAGGAATTTTCTCAAGGAGAGGCGCGGCCCCCGGGGCGAGTTGTGCGATGAGTGGCGCTGTCTGGATGGCTGGCAGGGCCAGGACGAGGTGCTTCGACCGGATGTAGTACGTCTCTTCTTCGAAAAGAAGAGCCGTCCGGAAGCCATTCTCTGACCGGGAACACGCAATGACCTCGGCGTTGGTTCCGGCATCTTCGCCGAGCAGGCCGGCGAGGTACTGGGGAAGGGCGCCCATACCGCTTGAAAAGGAGAGGATCTCCCTGGAAAAAGGGGGAGCCGCTCCTTTTTTCTGTCTGGCCAGGGCCAGTCCGCCCTTGATAAGCGATCCATAGGTCTTCTCCATCGCGACAAGCCGGGGAAAGGTGTCGGCCATCGAGAGAAGATGGGGGTCGGAGGCGTACACCCCTTTGACAAAGGGATCGATCAGCGATTCGAGAAACTCTTCGCCGAGGCGCCGTCGAACAAAATCGGCGATGGTTTCGTCCTCAGAAGAGAGGCCTTCGGTTCCGGTAGCGGGAGGAATGAAGGGCTCCTTGAGAAGACGCATCTTTCCGGACAGGGAAAGCACCGGCGTAAAAATCCCTTCCGACAGGCTCATGGGAAGCGCGACGGGCTGGCCATTTTTTAAGATAAATCTTTTTTTCCCGGTCCTGCCTGCGGTCTGGATCTTTTCCGCAAGGTTTGCGAAGGAGAGGTACTCCAGTAGAGGATCTTCAGGCCGGGCAAGGAGGCTGTTCGGTCCGGTTTCAATCTGGTAGCCGCTGTCGGAAAGGGTTCGAATCACCCCCCCCAGATGGTCATTTTGCTCGACGAGCCTGAAGGTGCGCCCATTTCGCTTGAGGTGTGCAGCGCATGCGAGACCGGAAAGGCCTCCTCCGACGATCAGTGTTTCGACATCTTCTGTTGGCAAGGCGAGTCTCCCTGAAAAATCAGTGATGCCGAAGCGAAGGCAGGGCGGCGTCCCCGAAAACTTTATACGGTTTTTTTGGGAAAGGTCAATATCAGCGAATTTTTGCCAACGGGATGATTTTTCATCGCTACTGTTTCTGATAGAATAAAGAAATGATCTTTTAAGGAGATCCTGAAGCCGGGCTGTCGGCAGCTCTTGCCTGTGAGCCGCCGACGCCTCACGCTGGCGGGTAGGCCCGTGTTGCGTTATTCCCACAATATGCCAGGAAGGAAGAGTGTCCATGAGTTTAAAGATTGAGCCGGGCGATGGAGCAAAGAGAACGTTTCAGCGGGGATATTCCCCCGAGGAGGTCCGGACCCGGGTCGACAGGACAATCCAGGAGTTTCTGAAGGATGTGAAGGTGCCCGGCTATCGGCCTGGCCGCGTTCCCGCTTCTTATGTCAGAAGCCGCCCCTCCTATCTGACGTCCGTTCATGAGGAAGTCACGAGAAAAATTCACTCGGAGGTTGTTGGCGACTTGATCAAGGGGGCCGGTGAAACCGTTGTCTTCCTCGATCCTGCAGACTTTTCCGTGACGGAAGAAAATGAAAAATCGGGGCTGACGGTGACCGGGATCCTTGAGGTCTTCGCCCTTCCTGAAAACTTTGTTTACGAGAAGATCGACCTGTCACCGGAGAGCACGCCTTCAGTGAGCAAAGATGAGGTTGAGAATGCGATTACGCTTCTCGCAAAGCAGGGGGCGACCCAGTTTGTGAAGGATTTGCCGGCCGATACCGCGGCCGAAGAGGGGGATCTGGTCGACTTCACCTTCGCCTTCGTGGACGCTTCGACCGGTCTCTCCCGGGATGGCCGTCAGACCGTGTCAGTGGGGGACCCCAGAGTTCCTGAAACTCTGACCCGGGCCCTGATCGGGAAGAAGTCCGGTGAGAGCTTTACCGGAAAAATCCCCTTCAATATTCCCGGGGAGAAAAAGGGAGAGCGCAGCCGGAACGAAACCTATGAAGCCACGATCGGGATCCTTTCGGTTCGCCGGTTGAGCCCTCTTACCCGTGAAGAGCTGTTTAAGTCGCTGCTTGGCGAAAGAGAGCCTGCCGATGGCGAAACGCTTGAAAGTATTGTTGAGACCCGTGTCCTTGAGCAGAAGCTCACCGAGACCCTCAACCGAAAGATGGAAGAGCTGGTCGTTGAGGTTCTTTCCCGTAACCCCATTCCTGTTCCCGAAGGCCGCATCGACCTGGAGGTCTCCCGGATGAAGCAGTCAGGGATGTCGGAGACGGAAATCGACAGGGAAAGGGTCAAGAAAGATACTCTCTGGTGGTTCATTCTCGACGAGCTTGCCTCAAAGATTCCTGTAGTCCCGAGCGTTCAGAGAGTCGAGCAGGAATTTTATGCTCTGATTCAGAGAGCCGGAAGCCCTGGAAAAAATGAAGAGCGCCGCAATGAGTATGTCGAGCAGTCAATCATGTCGGCGCGAAGACGCCTGACGGAAGAGTATCTCCTGCGCCATGCCGCCTTTTCGGGGTGGGATGACTTCTTCTCTGCGGGCGGCCTTCTTGAAAAGATGAAGTGGGGAAGTTTTGGTGTCCTTCCTGCGCCCTCGGAGCAGATCGGGCAGCCTCACAACCATGATCACGACCATGACCACGATCATGATCATGGCCATGATCACAACCACGACCACGCAGGTCACCGTCACTAGGATCACTCTTTCAGGAGGGGCCTGAAGGCCCCTCCTTCACTATATTCCGGGAGATTTTGCCGATGCTTATACCGATGGTTGTGGAGCAGACAAGCAGGGGAGAACGGGCCTACGATATCTATTCGCGCCTTCTCCGTGACAGGATCATCATCCTCGGGACTCCGATCGATGATACAGTGGCGAATCTTGTCATTGCCCAGATGCTTTTCCTGGAGTCTGAAGATTCCTCCAAAGATATCAATCTCTATATCAACTCGCCGGGAGGAATTGTGACCGCGGGGCTGGCAATCTACGATACGATCAAGTTCATCAAGCCTGATGTGTCCACCATTTGTATCGGACAGGCTGCGAGCATGGGAGCTTTTCTTCTTTCGGCAGGGGCCAAGGGAAAACGCTATGCCCTTCCAAATGCCCGGATCATGATTCACCAGCCCATGGGCGGTTTTCAGGGGCAGGCCACCGACATTGAAATTCATGCACGTGAGATCTTAAAGCTTAAAGCCGACCTCAACCGTATGATGGCGGATCATTGTGGACAACCGATTGAGAAGATTTCCCAGGATACGGACCGGGACTATTTCATGTCGGCGCAAGAATCCAAGGATTACGGCTTGATCGACTCAGTGATCACCTCGCACAGGATTGATACCGACAAGACAACAAAGTAAGGCTTGTAACGTGAGAGCCAATGTAAGAGAGGGGAGTCATGGCGCGAGAACGCAAAGATAAAACCGGGACGGGTGAATCGGAGATCGCCTGTTCATTCTGCGGCAAGAGGCGGGAGGATGTCCGGCGCCTCGTTTCTGGTCCGGGAGTCTACATTTGCGATGAGTGTATCGAGCAGTGCTCGGCTATTATCGCCGAGGCCTGGGAGGCTGAGCCGGAAAAGGTGGCGGCCCCCAACCTCATGAAGCCCTCCGAGATCAAGCGGGCTCTCGATCACTACATTATTGGCCAGGAAAGGGCAAAAAAAATCCTGTCCGTGGCGGTATATAACCACTACAAACGGGCCCGTGCCAACAAGGTTTCAGAAGATGTCGAGCTCCAGAAGGGGAATATCATCATGCTGGGTCCCACGGGGACCGGCAAGACCCTGCTGGCCCAGACTCTTGCCCGTATCCTGGATGTGCCCTTTGCGATTGCCGATGCAACAACGCTCACAGAGGCGGGGTATGTGGGAGAGGATGTGGAAAACATCGTGCTCAAGCTTCTTCAGGCGGCAGATTATGATGTTGAAAAGGCCGAATGGGGGATCATCTATATCGACGAAATCGACAAGATCAGCCGCAAGTCTGAAAATCCGTCCATTACCAGAGATGTCTCAGGAGAGGGTGTGCAGCAGGCACTGCTGAAGCTGGTGGAAGGGACTGTGGCCAATGTTCCGCCCCAGGGGGGACGCAAGCATCCTCACCAGGAGTTCATCCAGGTCGATACCACCAATATTCTGTTTATTTGCGGTGGAGCCTTTGTGGGCCTTGATGCCATCATTTCCCAGCGTCTGGCACGTAAGACCATGGGCTTTGGAGCCGAGGCGAAGCCGGCTCAGGATCGTGTCCTGTCGGGCAAGCTTTTTATGGAGGCCCGTCCGGATGATCTTCTCAAGTATGGAATTATTCCCGAGTTCATCGGCCGGTTCCCTGTGATGGCCATTCTTGAGGATCTTGATGAAGACGCTTTCCTGCAGATCCTGACTCAGCCGAAAAATGCGCTGGTCAAGCAGTTCGAGAAGCTTTTTGCTATCGAGAAAGTGAAGCTGCGATTCACGGAGGACGCCCTTCGTGCCGTCGCCCATAAGGCCTATACCCAGAAAACGGGCGCCCGCGGTCTGCGGGCAATCCTTGAGGAAGTCATGCTGGACCTGATGTACGACATCCCCTCCCTGTCCAACCTCTCCGAGGTTGTGATTACCGAAGGGGCCATTACAGCCAAGGAGACCCCGACCCTGATCTGGGGGGAGAAAAAAAAGGAGACCGCCGCTTCGGGAGAGGATCCCGGGTCCCTTTCAGCCTGAGCCAATGGCTATGGCTACGGAGTGGTTGCCGGAGAGGGGGGAGGAGTGCTGCCCCCCTTCTCTTTGCGGCCAAAATGAAAGATGATGTCGGGGAATGTCCCGGACTTTTGGGACATGTGAGCGAATCTGAGGGTAAAGTGTTCAGGGTTGTTGATAAATCGTGGAAAGACAAGAATCCCTTTCCGGTCATACCCCGGGAAGAGCCGGGCGGATGGAATGTACGTCATTCCGACGAGCTTTTTGGCGATCCGGATCGGCTTTGCCGACCCCAGAAATCCGTTTGACAGCCCCTCCTCCACCTCATCGGCACTCATTGCCCGATCGACCTTTTTGACTCCCCTTTCAAGAAAAAAATTCATCGGATCGTAATCGATGTAATCCTGACCCCCATTTTTGATTGTTACGAGAAATGCATTGAACTCTGCGGCGAGCAGGGAGTTGTAATAGGGAGAGTTTTTGGGGATGTACGAGATTGTAAAGGTGACGCCGTTCACGGTTTGTGTGGCTGGTACAATGTTGTAGTCCGTATCGATCAGATGGAATCCTTTAAGGTAGTACATGCTTGTGACGATCCGGTTCCCGATGGAAACGACGATAATGATGAGAATCAGGGTAATGAGCGCGAGGGTATAGTTGAACTTGAACTTCAAGATGAGCGTCCTTCCTTCTAGGTTTGGAAGATCCGGGAACGAGCCTTTTGTGGATCTTTTTCTGTCGCGCCCGGGAGAGGGGGGGACAGGATCTTTGTCCATAATGTCCGGGTGGCGGAGGACGGTCACGAACGGCTTCCCGTTTCACCTCATCGGGATGGGAGTGCTATTCGTGCTGCTCCTGTCAGGCTGTGCCGGAACAGGGAGTCTCCACCCCCACCGGGGAGAGAAGGGGGTCCTGGTTCCACTGGAGGATCCGGAAGGGCTTTTTCCTGACAGCGGCTCGTTGACGCTTTACCTGGCTGACGCTTACAACTCCCGTCATGATGGAGGACAGGTTGTATTCGGCGCGTCTCTGGAGAAAAAGCTCAGAAAGCTTCAGGGGAACCAGGTGACAGAGGTATGCCGGAGCTTCACCTGTTATTCCCATGCCGCCGGGATCTGGAATAAAAAGTTCCTTCTGGAGGCACGAGTCAGAGGCGATAACGACAAGAATCATCCGGGGGGGGTGCTTGTCCTGACCCGCTGGTCCGTTTCCCCGCTTTTCCCGAAGACCACGGTTTCTGTTGCCTTTTCTATTGACAGGTCCGCCTCACAAGGGCTTGAGCCGGTCATTGACAGGGCGGTGAGTCAGATGATGGTGCGTCTGGGACCCCGCCCCAAGCACGGGGCCGGCACGCCTCTGACCGACGAGATTTCGTCTCTTCTGGCCCGGGGAGAAACAGACCGTGCTCTCCGGAAAGGAGAGGAGGCTTTTCTGTCGGGTGCCCCCCATTCTCCCTCCTTTTACTATTCATTGTACCGCCTTGAAATGAGCGCTGGCAAACCGAAAATGGCGATGAAGGTCGGGATGGAGGCGATTTCACAGCATAGAGCCTCCTCAAAACTTCTTATGGGCATGATCCAGGATGCCCGCGATTCGGGGAATTCCGGGAGAGAGAGAAATCTCCTCTTTGAGGGAGTATCCCTTTTCCCCAACGACAAGACGTTCTGGGCGGGTCTGATTCATCAGGATCTGAGAGAAAATCGCTTTAAAAAGGCCCTGGATACGATTCATCTCTATGAAGAGCGCATTCCTCCCCGGAAAGGCCATCCGACCTTCCCGACGGAGGAGTATGCGGCCCTCGTGGGAGTTGGCCATGGTGATGAGGCGGATCAATGGCTTCAGCAGATGGTCGAGAAAAACTGGATGGAAACTCCTCACCCCTCGCTCCTTCTGGCGCATGCCGTCATTTTTCGTGAGTTGCAGAAGGGGGAGTGGAAAAAGGCGGAGAAAATTGCACGAATCCTGATGGCAAGAGGCGTTCGTTCGAAAGAGCTCTATCGGGATCGGATGACGGCCCTCGGGGCAATGGGAAACTCGATTGCTGAAGCCCATGTCGGGCGACAGGCCATCGCGCGGGGATTCGCCTCCCGGTGGATTCGGGGTCAGGTCGCCTATCTTGCCCAAAAGGGGTACTGACCCGGGTGACGATTCCCAATCTTCTTTCCGTTATCAGAATTCTTCTGGCTCCGGTTTTCTTCGGCCTGGTTGCTTACAATCATATGGTCTGGGCTTTCTGGGTTTTTTTCGTGGGTGGACTGACGGATGGCCTTGACGGTTTTTTTGCGCGGGTTCTGGACCAGCGGAGCGAGCTGGGGACGATCCTTGATCCGGTCGCCGATAAAGTTTTTCTTTCTTTATCTTCCCTGACTCTCGGCCTGTACGGTATTGTTCCACGATGGGTGGTCATTCTTTTTGTGGCCCGCGATATTGTTCTTGTTTCCGGTGTTGTTTTACTGAAGCTCATCGACTGTCCGATTCCGGTCCGTCCTCATATACTGGGAAAGATAACGACAGGGTTTCAGGTTTTTTACCTCGGTCTGTCCGCACTTGTTCTTGTGGGCATTATGATTCCGGGGATTATTCATTTACTTGAGGCTATGGCAGTCATGATGTCGATCATTTCCGGAGTCTACTATATCCACAAGGGCCTGACCTGGGTCCAGAAGGGCAAGCATGGAGTCGGTTGAAGAGATTGAAGCCGGGGACGTCTCTCCGGCAAGAACGGATAAGAATGGCCTGACAATCCGTGAGGTTGTCGAGGGAAGTCCGGCATGGAAGGCGGGAGTGCGTCCGGGAGACAGCCTTCTCTCCCTGAACGGGATGCCCCTTCGTGATCTCATTGATCTTGAATTTTTTCAAGCGGAGGCCCGCGTCGTGCTCTCTTATCGGCGCGCTGGCGAGTCCTATCAGGCTCGTGTTAAAAAAGACCCCGACCTCTCCCTGGGAATCGTTGTCGATCCCCCTCCCATTCGACGCTGTCCGAATGACTGCGCATTCTGCTTTGTTGACCAGATGCCGGCCGGGGCACGCAAAACGCTCTACATTCGGGATGAGGACTACCGCTACAGCTTTCTTTACGGGAACTTCATCACGCTGACAAACCTCACTGAGAAGGACTACCTGCGGGTTCTTGAGCAGAGACTCTCTCCTCTTTACATTTCCGTGCATGCCACGGAACCGGCCCTGCGGCGACAGATCTTAAAAAATGACAGGGCTCAGGATATCCTTCCCCTGCTTCGCAGGCTTTGCGAGGGAGGAATCACGTTACACACACAAGTCGTTCTCATGCCAGGCATCAATGATGGCGAGGCTCTGGTGAGAACGTGGGAGGATTTGTCGACACTCTATCCCAGAGTGGCGTCCCTGGCCGTGGTTCCTGTGGGGCTGACCTCCCATCGGGAGGGGCTTCCCCCGGTTCCCTCGATTGATGCGCCGTTTGCAAAAAAGATGATCCGGGAGATTGCCGCCCTTCAGAAAAAAGGGATGGAGCGGTGGGGCGATCCCTTCGTCTACCCCTCGGATGAGTGGTATGTTCTTGCCAAAACCCCTTTCCCTTCTCTTTCAAGGTATGGAGATCTTCCACAGCTTGGAAATGGTGTCGGTCTTGTTCCTCTCTTTCGAAAGCAGTGGCTTTCGGGGATCCGCCGGCTTCAGGGCGACCTCCCCCGGCCTCTGGCTCTCGTGACGGGACAGGGATTTTTGCCTTACCTGACCGATTTTGTTTCCTCCTGGGGGGAGGGAGCGTCCGGGGCGGCTCGAAAGGTTCAGGTTCTCGGGGTGGAGAATGTCTCGATGGGGCCGTCGGTGACGGTGGCCGGTCTTATGGGGGCAAAAGATATCATCGCAAGGGTTCTTTCGGCCAGGCTTTCTCCGGAAACTCTGCTCCTTGTACCTGATATTGCCCTCCGGGAGGGAAGCGAGACCCTGATCGACGATGGGTCGATCACGGAAATTGCTGAATCTACGGGACTTGAAACGGTGGCGGTGCCCGCTACCGCCCGCGAGTTTTGTCTATGGCTGGGAGAGACATTTCCGTCGCTGTTAAAAAAACGAGAAAGGATTGCATGAAGACCGGAACCATCTATCTCAGGAGTCCTGCCAAGATCAACCTCTCTCTTCTTATCATCGGTCGTCGGGCGGATGGATTTCATGAGCTCCTCACGGAAATGGCGATGATCGATCTTTTCGATAACATTAAGCTTGAACGAACCCGGAAAGACGGCGTCCACCTTTCCCTCTCCGGTCGCCTCATTGATGGAGATCCCCAGAAGAATCTTGTGGTGCGGGCTCTGGAGTCGCTGATGGAGGGTGTCCGGAAAAAAGAGGGAGGTTTTTCGGGGGGATTTGCCGTTGACCTCGAGAAAAACATTCCCGTGGGAGCCGGTCTGGGCGGGGGGTCGTCCAATGCAGCGATCGTGCTCTGGGGGGGGAACCGGCTCCTGGGATCCCCGATGACCTTCGAGGAGCTCGATGCCATCTGCCGGACTCTGGGGTCGGATGTTCCCTTTTTTCTGCGGGGTCCCCGGGCAATGGGAGTGGGACGGGGTGAGAGGCTTGTGCCGCTTCCACCGCCCCCTTCCGGATCGGTTCTGCTCTGGAACCCGGGCGTTCCTCTCCCGACCGCCCAAGTTTACAAGGCGTTAGACCCCGCCACCTATTTGGTGCAGGGAGCCTGCGAATTGACAGAGGAAGAGCGTTCTATTAGAATTGGTAGTCTTTTGGAGTCCGGAAAACTTTTTAACAGCCTTGAGGCTCCGGCTCTTTCGATTTGTCCGCAAATTGCTGAGGGGATAGCTTTTTTGGAGAAATCCCTGCCTGAAAATGTGCGGATGACGGGCTCAGGGCCAACCGTCTTTGCCCGATGCCACAGCCGGGAGGAAGGGACGGTCCTCTCTGCCCGGATCGTGGCGGCTCTCGGGGGCTGGGCGGGCGTTTTTAATTTTCTTGATGCTTCTCCCGTGTCTTTTTAAGGGGACCGGAAGAAGCTTTTACTGTGAGACTGGGGCGTCGACAAGCGGCAAGTCACGAGATTTTGGATCTCGCATTCCCAGGTTCGAATCCTGGCGCCCCAACCACAATCCCTGTCGAAGGGGCGTGAATGCCGCCGAGCGGGAGGACGGAATCAGTCGTGAGAGAGATTAAGGTCTTTTCGGGTAATGCTAATATCCCGCTGGCTCAGGAGATCGTTCGTTATCTCGGAATCCCGTTGTCCACATCGACGGTCTCTTCGTTCTCTGATGGTGAGATTCGAGTCAGGATTGATGAGAATGTTCGTGGAAGCGATGTTTTTCTGATCCAGTCCCTCTCCCATCCGGTGAATAATCACCTGATGGAGCTTCTTGTTATGGTCGACGCCATGAAGAGGGCATCGTCACAAAGGATCACGGTTGTTCTTCCTTACTATGCCTATGCCCGCCAGGACAGGAAGGATCAGCCGAGGGTTCCTATTACGGCCAAGCTGGTCGCCGACCTCATCACGACGGCGGGGGCTTCGAGAATCCTGACGCTGGATCTGCATACCGGACAGTTGCAGGGCTTTTTCAATATTCCGGTCGACCATCTTCACGGGACCCCGGTGTTGATCGAGCCCCTTCGTTCGATTGCCAGCAAGGAAAGCATCGTGATCCTCTCTCCCGATGCCGGAGGGGTTGAACGGTCTCGTGTTTTTGCCAAGCGCCTTCAGGCCCCCCTGGCGATTATCGACAAGAGGCGTGAGGGACCGAATCAGTCCCAGGTGATGAATATCATTGGCGATGTAACAGGCAAGACTGCGGTGATTCTCGACGATATGATCGATACGGCAGGGACGATTACGCAGGGAGCCCAGGCAGCCCTTGATGCCGGCGCAAAAAGGGTCGTGGCCGCCGCAACGCATCCGGTTCTGTCCGGAAAGGCGATTGAGCGGCTGAATGCTTCCGTTATTGATGAAGTGATCGTCACGAATTCCATCCCCATGATGGGCAAGGACGAGCAGTGCCGAAAAATTCGGGTTTACTCCATTGCCTCTCTGTTTGGAGAGGCGATCAGGAGAATCCATGATGACGAGTCGGTCAGCTCTCTTTTTATCTGAAGACGGGCCCTGAATATGAATGGGCCCCATCGTATTGAACCGTCAAGGCAAGGAGGACTCTGTGGAGCATAGCAAGCTGAAAGTTTCGGTGCGTGAGGAAACGGGCAAGGGTGTTGCCCGGACATTGCGTCGTGGGGGACAGGTTCCCGCGGTGGTTTATGGCGGAGGAAATGTCCAGTCCCTTTCGGCCAACCTCAAGGATCTGGAGAAGGCAATGCAGGGCCATGCCGGCCGCAATGGCCTCTTTGATCTGGAGATCTCGGGCGGAAAGAAGGGCCGGACTGCACTGACCCTGGTTCGCGACATCCAGAGAGATCCCATCACCGGGAAGATTCTCCATATCGACTTTCTTGAGGTGTCTGAGAAGGCGAAGATCAAGAATCGCGTTCCTGTCGAGGTGACCGGAACGACCCCCGAGGGTGTCAAGAAAGGGGGAATTCTTGATATCGTTCATCGGGAGCTCCATGTGGAGTGCCTCTCGTCCCAGATGCCGGATCACATTCAGGTGGATGCTTCGGCGCTCGACATCAATCAGACGCTTCATGTCCGGGAGCTTATCCTTCCCCCCGGCGTGACCGTCGTGGATGATCCTGCGTCTGTCGTTCTCCATGTTATTCCTCCGAAGGCTGACGCCTAACGGGCTGTTTTCAGGAGGGGGTAACGGATGTCCCTGGCTGTGATTGGCCTGGGAAATCCCGGGAGCGAGTATGAGGGGACCCGGCACAATGCGGGGAAGATCCTTCTCGATCATATATCCGCTCTTTCCGGGATCCCGCTTGAAAAAAAACAGGGAGAGATCCGTTCCGGGGAAGGACTCTGGTTAGGCGAAAGAATTTTTCTCGTCTTTCCGGAAACCTTCATGAATGTGAGTGGCCGTGTTGTTCCGTGGCTTCGGCTTCGTGGGGTGGAGTCACCTTCCGACTGGCTGATCCTCTCGGATGATCTTGATACCCCCTTTGGGATGGTTCGCTTTCGTGAGAAGGGGGGAAGCGGAGGGCAACGAGGTCTCCGTTCCATTTTGCAGGCGGCCGGATCGGAAGCTGTTGCCCGGGTTAAGTTTGGAATCGGGCGCCCTCTTCAGATCGGAGCAGATATCAGCCAGTATGTTCTGTCTTCTTTTTCCCGGGAAGAGAGGCTTCGCATTCCGGAGCTTTTGGAGAATGGAGGACAGCTGGTAGAGCGTTGGATTCGGTCGAAATCGTTAAAGGCCAAGGGGTGATGTTGTGGGCTTGTCTTGCGGTATTGTCGGTCTTCCGAACGTCGGGAAGTCGACTCTTTTCAATGCCCTGACGGCCTCGGCCGTTCCAGTTGCGAATTACCCCTTCTGTACGATTGATCCGCACTCCGGGATCGTTCCCGTTCCGGATCCCCGTATTGTCCGTCTTTCGGCCATGTATTCCACCCGGAAGACTGTCCCGGCGACGGTGGAGTTTGTGGATATTGCGGGCCTGGTGAAGGGAGCCAGCCAGGGCGAGGGGCTGGGGAACCAGTTTCTCGGGCATATACGGTCGGTCGATCTGGTCGTTCATGTCCTCCGGGGATTCGATGACGGAGAAATCACCCATGTGCACGGCGAGGTGAATCCGGTCTCCGACCTTGAGGTGATCGAAACGGAGCTTCTTCTTTCAGATCTCTCCTCCCTTTCCGGGAGAGTTCAGAAACTGGAGAAGCAATGGAAAACGGCAGCGAAAGAGGCCGAAATCCAGCGTCCGGCATTTACCGCAATCCTGTCTGGCCTTGAGGAGGGAAAGCCGGCCCGGGCGATCACGACCGATCCTCTCGCGGAATCCTTTCGGAAGGGGCTCGGGCTGCTGACGGACAAGCCTGCGCTCTACGTGGCGAATGTCGCCGAGACGGAGGTTCGCTCCCCCTCTGAGAGGGTGAAGAGCCTTGAAAAGGCGATTGCTGCGAGAAATGGCGTTCTGATTCCTATCTGTGCCAAATGGGAAGCAGAGATTGCCGAGCTCCCTGAGGAGGAAAGAGCCACCTTTCTCAAGGAGCTCGGGCTCGACCGTTCGGGGCTGGATCGTCTTGTCACGGAAGGATATCGCTCCCTCGGCCTTGTGACATTTCTGACGGCAGGAGAGGTCGAGGTCAGAGCCTGGCCTGTTCCCAGGGGAACCACGGCACCGAAGGCCGCTGCGGAGATTCACTCGGATATCGAACGGGGATTTATCCGGGCCGAGGTCATGTGTTACGACGATCTCGACAGGCTGGGTTCTGAAAAGGCGGTCAAAGAGAAGGGACTCCTTCGCCTCGAGGGCAAGGAGTATATCATCCAGGACGGAGATGTGGTTTATTTCCGCTTTAACGTTTAGAAAACATTAGGGAGGTTTCACCGATGAACTTCTATGAATGTGTGCTTCTTCTGAAGCCAACTCTGACCGACGAAGAGGCCCAGGCGACCATCTCCCGGTATGAGAAAATTGTCGAGGACAAAGGGGGCCGCCTCCATGCAACCCAGAGGGCCGCA
>JAJZCZ010000075.1 GCA_021828805.1 Nitrospirota bacterium
TTCGGGACACCAGACGAGCCGAGCCTTGCCCAGGACTCCCATGAGTCCCACGTGATGGCAGCCATGACACCAGGGGCAGAGCGTCTCCAGATTCTCCAGGCGGCTGTTTCCGTGGTCGTCGTCCTTATGATGGATCTCCTGCCACTTCTCGCTGCGAAATCCGCAGTGGCCGCAGGTGTGGTCGTCCCGCTCCAGCACCTTCTTCCGGAGGGACTCCCATTCGGGACCCCGGGCGGAAGCGGATCCCGCCTCCGCCGTCGGATCGTCCCGGCGCCAAAGCGCCTTTTTGACGCGCAGAACGGGTTCGCCGAGCCGCGTCATGGATTGGTGAGGGTGGTGATGTTGCTCGACGCTCCGGTATTGCCCAGCGTCGCAGATCCCGAGGAGATCACGTAGCCGATCCCACCGACGAGAATCAGTCCGATGAGGGTTTGGACGGCCGCCTTCGAGTGCGACTGCTGGCCCCCTGGTGAGGAATGAGCCGCATAGAAGCCGTAGAGGCCCATCCCCGTGAGAATGATCCCCACGAGCCCGAAGAGGTAGACGACCAGGGATCCCACACCCCCCAGGTTCGACGTGATCGTTGTCGACAGAGCCCCGAGGGTCTGTCCGGAGGTTCCTGAGTTCATGCGATGCTCCTTTCTGTGTTGTTGAGGATGCCGCCCGTTTTTGGGCGGAGGGTTTCGCCCGCTAGAGCGCGGGCCGTTCCCCCCAAAGATCCCCCATCGCCAGGACGGGGCCGGGGATTTTTGAAAATTTCGGATTTTTGGCGGGCGGTTTCGGGGACCGCCTTCGCCCGCACTCCTGGCACACTCGCCCCCGCTCCTGGAGAAACAAAGTCGGGGTCGCCGGCGTGAGCGTCTTTTCGTAATGTCCGCAGTATCGTCGGATTTCCATGAGATCCATCGTCGGGCTCCTTTCTTAACGAAATCATTCAATAGCTATCGCAAAATAGCGCATTGAAAATCATGCAGCATCACTCGGAATCGGCGTCAAAACAGTTCGGGCCATCCATCGTTTTCAGACAGGTCCGGGTAAGGGTCCGGACATCGAGGGGGGCCCCGGATTTCTGCCCGCCCCGTTCGGTCCAAGCCCTTTTTCGGGCCGCCCGGACTTCCTTGTCCGTTTGCTCGCAGGCGCTCACCAAAGAGAGTCCCGGATAATGACTCCCCGACGGACAGGAGCAGCGCCACGAATATCTGAGGGGCCCCGAACTCCCTAGAAATCGGGTCGTCGAACAGATCCCGTGGGCGCATCGCGGACAGGAGGGGAGTTCCGACCCCTCCCTCCGGAAGGGACGGCTGTCGCGCCCGGTCGCCGCCTTGAATTCGCCGATCCTCGGGAATGTCTTCTGGGAGGCCGAATCCAGAAAGCTCTTGACGGCCCGGCGGATCTCCCCGAGGGAAAACTCCTTCAGGTCGCTCACCCACAGGTCCGAAAGATCCTCGCTCAAATGTTTCTCAAACGCCGTCAGCAACGGCTTGAGTTCTCGCATGATTTCGACCTTGTTAGCCATGGATCGCCCTTTCTTCGGCTTCGTACTTCTTTATCAGGTCGTCGATGTTGCTCGACCGCGCCCCGCTCCCGGAGGCCCGGCCCCCCCGGAAGCGGCCCCCTCGTTCCTGGTCCCGCAACAGCCAGTTCGTGATGAACCGGGCATAGTTCGATTTTCGATTTTTGGGATTGGCGATGAGCCAAGCCGCCATCCGTTGGAGTTCCATCGAAATGTCAACGGCAGGATAGGCTTTGGCCCAGATCTGAAGGTGCCTTTCGGTGATGTTCGAGAAGTCTCCCGTCGAAAAGTCAAAATCGATGGTCGGAGTTTTCCCATGCGTCGCGTCGTGCGGGGAACGAATTTTTTCGTTCAACGCAGAAGTATTTAAATCTTTTGTTTCTATTGATAGATTCTCTTCTTTAGATTTAGTGTGATCCTGGATCACACCCCCCTGTGATTCTGCGTCACACCCCCTGTGATTCTGCGTCACACCGGTGTGATCCTCCGTCACACCTAATATTTCCGCCATATTTTCAATGCGACTATTTGAAACGTCCCTGTTTTTATGGGTGTGATTTTCCGTCACACCCCCCTGTGTATTTGCCCCCCCGGTGTGATTCTCCGTCACACCTTGTATTTTCACCATGTTTTTGGATTCTGGTTCCGAACGGACCGGAAGGATGTATGTCTTTGAGATGTCCCGTCCGGCATCGTCCTTGTTCCGTTTGGATTGGATGACTCCCCGCCGTTCGAGGTCGTTGAGGTTTCGGTTGATCGCCTCCCGGGAGAGCCCGGTGTATTTCGCGATCAGCGCCTGACTCGGCCAGCAGGATCCGTCGGGCCCGACGTGATTGCCCAGGCCGATCAGAATCAATTTCTGGGTCGGGGTGACATCCTTGACGTCCCGGAGTGCCCAGAGGATGGCTTCGAGACTCACGGCATCCTCCGGACTCGTGAAATCTGATAGATTTCTTCAAAGGCCTTCGCCGCGAATCGGAGATGCCCCTTCATGGCCTGATACTGGGTCCAGGGACCCTGGACGTCGTAACCGGCCTTCTCGATCCGCTCGAGGAGCTGCCGGATCGGATCCGGGTAGTCCGGATCCAGAAGGTCCTGGACGGAAAGCCCGTCTTTCGGTGCGTCCGGAGGAAGGTCTTTCCAGAAGGAACGGGAGGGTTTGGCCGTTTCCTTCGGGAAGTCGAGATTCAGACGGTCTCCTTCGGAAACGACGGTCCTTTGCAGAGGCCGAGTTTTGGTTTTGGGCCGGGGCTCGTACGGGATCCCTGGGGGACGGGTTTCCGGAATTTCGACCGGAAACGTCTCCAGAAAGCTCCGGGCCGACTGGAACAGATGTTCCGGAAGATCGCCGAGGCGGTCTATGCGGAAATGGTCCATCAGACCCTCCCACATCCGGGCCATCATCGGATCCCGCTGGTCGAAATGGAGCAGATGGGAGCGGGAGGTCACGATCTCGGAGAGGATCCGTCTCTGGATGAAGGTGATCTTGGGGGGATCCTGCGGGATCGAAGGAGGCTCTTTCCGCCCTCGAAGCTCCTCCTCCATCCGGTTGAAGGCCTCGATGTACTTGATCTTGAATTCCATGGCCCGTTTTCCGGTGAAGCCCATGGCCAGGATCGTAAACCCGTCCCGGGTGATGAGGTACATCGGGCGTTTCTCACCCTTGGCATCCGTGTATTCAACGAGCTGAAAATTCAGCGCGTTGAAATTCTGCGGACAGTCAAGGTTCTGGATGGATTGAAGAACGTTCTTGTGGTCCTTGCCGAAAGTTTTTGAGACGGCGAGGGATGTAGTCGTGATGCGGTCGTGGACGATCTGGATCTCCGGAGTAAAATCCGGAGCAAGGGATGTGGTCATGGATGCCTCCGTAAAAGGTTTGTAGCCTTTGTTGGGGGACGCCACGAAATGGCGCCGGGCGCTACAAACCGTACGGAGACGGCGGGCTTATTTCCCTTGCGGGTGTTGTATTCGCCGCACGCCCGGCATGAAGAGATGAGAGAGGCAGGAGGGACAAAAAAGAAAGGACCCGGAGATCTCTCGCGCGGGCATGCGCTCCGTAAGGTGTTTGTAGCACCTGCCCCATAGGATGAACCCGGGGACGGGCCGGTGTCAAGAGGGGGTTGATCCTGCTTGTCAATAGTAACGCTATGCGTTATCATCGTTCTATGATCAGATCGTTCGGGGATCGGGAGACCCAAAAAATTTTTGAGGGACGCTATTCCGACAAAATTCCACAATATTTGACCCGTCAAGCGGAGAGAAAATTGCGGATTCTCCACAGGGCAGGTTCGCTGGACGATCTTCGTATTCCGCCAGGAAATCGCTTGGAGCCGCTGAAGGGTTCCAGAAAAGGACAATGGAGCCTCCGCATCAATGACCAATACCGCCTCTGTTTTCTTTGGAAAGATGCAGACGCCTATGAGGTGGAAGTTGTCGATTATCATTAGCAAAGGGGAAGAAAAATGAGAGATTATCCGCCGATTCATCCGGGAGAAATTCTTCTTGAGGAGTTTCTTAAACCCATGAATTTGAGCCAATACCGATTGGCGAAAGACATTCACGTTCCTCCCAGACGGATCAATGAGATCGTGAAGGGGAAGCGGGCCATCACCGCCGATACGGCCCTGCGGCTGTCCAGGTTCTTTGGTACGTCGGAAGGATTCTGGCTTGGCCTTCAATCGGATTATGATCTGGAAAATACCCGTGAAGCCCTTCGGGCAGAGATGGATCGGATCAAACCCTTGTCCGCCTGAAACAGAGGTGTTTCTCCGCATAAGGAGGTGAGTCTCATATTCTTGTCCGTCCGAAACAGTCTTCACCTCAGACTCCACCCCTTTTCCCTCGAATGGGCCTTTACTCTCTCCGTCAAATAACCCCATAATGGACGTTATATATCTTATAGTTCGCTGGAATTTTTCGGACTTTTGCGCCAGTTTGGAAAGCACGAGGAGAGAAGCTCCTCTTCCGTGATCTTTCCCTCGAGGGCCCGTTCGATCTTCGCGGCGTAGCTCGTTTCTCCGGAAAGTTCCGTCCGGGGGAACCGTCCTCTTTTGACCCAGCGCCCGACGGTCATGAAGGTCACTCCGCAGATCCGGGCCGTCGGGGTGTAGCCGCCCAGAAACGCGACCGCCCGCTCGAGGGGGGACATCGATTCGACGTCCTTCTCCAGGCGAAATCTCGCCACCCGTCCTCGGACCGGCCGGGGGGCGACATCAATCACGGGCGAAACATCATTGCAATCTGTCTCCATAGACATAAAACTTAAACCGTTGAAGTTTAGTTGTCAAGATCAGGATCAAAAGATGAAAAAAGCCCCCCCAAAAACTCCTTCGCCCTCTTCAGACGACCCCTCCTCCCCCCTTCTCCGGGAGTTTTCCGACCGCCTCACCCGGGCACTGGAACATGCGGGACATCCCGGACATGGAGGGCAGACCTGGCTCGGAAAGAAGATGGGCGTCACGCAGACGTCGGCGAGACGCTGGCTGTTGGGGAAGGCGTTTCCGGAGTTCGAAAAGCTCCAGATCCTCTCCGACCTCCTCGATGTCCGCCTCGAGTGGCTGATTACGGGTCAAGGAACCATGCTCAAAAACAAAAGAGCCCCCTCATGGGTGCCCCAGATTGCCTGGGAGGATATTTCAAGGTGGCTCTCCCGGGACAGGGACGCCGTCCCCAAAATCGACGATTTCCCGTTCCCCGGCCCCCTCGGATCGGACGCCTTCGTCCTCGCGATGAGAGGCTCCTCGATGGAACCGGACATCGAAAACGGGGATCTCGTCGTCATCGACCCTTTAAAGCCCTGGTCGGACCAGGACTTTGTCCTTGCCGGAAGCGACCCGGGGACGGAAACGATCCGAAAAGTGGAAATGGACGGGGGAAGACCCGTTCTATTCCTCTCCAATCTGAAATACCCCTCTCAAGTCGATGTCGAGCGAACCCGGATTCTCGGCACCGTCGTCGGAAAG
Organism: Nitrospirota bacterium; assembly: GCA_021828805.1. GTDB lineage: Bacteria > Nitrospirota > Leptospirillia > Leptospirillales > Leptospirillaceae > UBA4572. The sequence goes on from JAJZCZ010000075.1 coordinate 5,476, forward strand.
ATCACTCTTTATCCGAAATGATCCTTTTGGGAGCCCTTCTCCCACTTCCCCCTCTGCGCTTTCTCCGCTTCCTGCCTAACAGGGAGCGATCGCCGCCAAAGAAGACAAACAGGAACCGTTCCTTTCGAAGGGACACTTCGGCATAAACCGTCTCGCCCCCTTTTTTGCCTTCATCGATCTCCTCGATTCCCAAAATCCTCACTTTCAGGCCTTTGTCCGCCAATTTCGTCTCCTTCCTTGATTTTTAAGGGCTCCCCCCCCTTAATTCATCGGTCGCTCCAAGATTTTGACTTAAAAATCGACACCCCCCTTGACAATGAAACTAATGAGGTTTAAATTTTATTCTCTAAAGAGAAGACCCGGATCGAAAAGCGGGGAGAAGAACCGATGAGAGCGATCCCGCTCAAAGGATGATCGACGGGTCCGGGGACGATCCCTGCCGGGCGACGGTCTCGCTTCGACCTCCCTGCTGGAAGACGGAAAATGCCTTTGCGCAGTTTCCCCCGGACGGAGACGCATCCTCTCCTCCCTCGATCTTCTCGGGTCGAACCGGGGCTCCGGAAAACAAAACGCGCTCCAAAAACAGGAAAGAGGCTGCAATGTCAAGGAATCTCGCCGATCTGTCCGAGAGAGATCTCGTGAAGGAAATCACGGGCCACCATGCCGATTTCGCCCCGTCCCGCCCGTTCGATCAATGGGCCGCTGTGGTGGGGCCGGAGGGGGCGCTAGCCCTGGCGGCCACCCTCGAAATCGCCCGAAGACTCGAGGAGGCGACCCGATGAAAAAAGCCGGGGAGATCCCCTTTGAACCCATGAATTTTCGGGAGAAGACGACATCCGAGCTTCTCACTCTCATTTCGGGATCCTTTGTCGACGAGTCTCCCGAACTGCCCTCTCTCGCGAGGATGACGGTCGCCGAGATCCGGAACACTCTCAATATTCCGATCGACGCGGCCCGAAAAATCGAAGCGGCCCTCGAACTCGCCTCCCGAAATGTCGTTCTCCAGAGGAATGTCTCCGTGAAGTCCGGAGAGGATGTGGAGCGCTACTTTCGGGCACGGCTCGGGCGGGAGGACCGGGAATCCTTCTGGGTTCTGACGCTCAATCAAAAACATCACATCATCGACCTCCACCGGATTTCCGAGGGAACACTCTCCATGACCCCCGTCCATCCTCGGGAGGTGTTTTCGAGGGCCATTCGGGATTCCGCCTCCGCTGTCATTTTCGTTCACAACCATCCGAGCGGCAATCCGGAGCCCTCACCGGACGATATCACCCTGACCGAACGGCTCATAAAAAGCGGCGAGATCCTGGGGATCAGGATCCTCGACCATCTTGTTGTCGGCGCCTATGAATACGCCAGCATCCGAAACATGAACCCGGCTCTTTTCTCTCCCCCCAACTCCGTCTTTGGAAACGGAAAAGCGGCAGAATCAGGCGCTTATGTCTCGGAATCCAGGCTCCCCTCTCTCTCCGACTTCGATGCGCCGGGGAGGGGGGGAGATCTTTCCGAGGAGCCCGACCTTTTATGAGGGAGTTTTAATGACACACGAGACCTGGATCCTGACCCATTGCGGCCACCACCTCGACCTCCATCGCCCCGATCCGGAGAAAATAGAAATCGAGGATATCGCCGTAGGACTCTCCCGGGAATGCCGGTTCGCCGGCCAGACCCGGGCATTCTATTCGGTGGCCCAGCACTCCGTCCTGGCGTCCCGGATCGTCCCGGAGGCGTTCGCCCTGGAGGCGCTCCTTCACGACGCCACCGAGGCCTTCATCCGGGATCTTCCTTACCCGTTGAAGACGCTTCTCCCCGAATACCGCCGGATCGAGAGGGGGCTCGACCTGGCGATCCGCCTCCGGTTCGGGTT
>JAJZCZ010000009.1 GCA_021828805.1 Nitrospirota bacterium
GGGCCAGCCTTCCGCACGAATGCGAGCCTCCCTATTTGGTCTTGCACCGGGCGGGGTTTACCATGCCGTCTCCGTCACCGGAGACGCGGTGAGCTCTTACCTCGCCTTTTCACCCTTACCGGACCGGGGTCCGGCGGTTTGTTTTCTGTGGCACTTTCCTTCCTGTCGCCAGGACTGGGTGTTACCCAGCGCCCTGCCCTGCGGTGCTCGGACTTTCCTCCCGGACGCGTTGTCCGGGCGACCATCTTCCAGTCTTCTCCCGAACCCGGATTCCAAAGGATCCGGGGTGTCCCCTGTCAGGGGGGGGTCCCCCTTTCCCTGCTCCTACTCGAGATAGAGCCATCTCTGACAGTGAAGGCAGGGGATGATCTTCTGGCGTCGTTTGACCTCCGTCATGGTCCGGGGGGGAAGAACCATCCGGCACGCCCCGCAGGTGCCCTCCTGGATGCGGGAGACGACCAGTCCGTTTTTGTGGGAGATCTTGAGGCGCTGGTACTGGGAGAGGAGGGTGTCGGGAAAGGTGGACATGAGAGTCATCTTTTCCGTGTCGAGGGAGGAGATCTCCCCTTTTTTCTCCTCTTCAAGGCCCGTCTGGACCGATCGTGCGGACTCCAGATCCTGCGTGAGAGTGTCGATTTCGATGATGCGACTGGCGAGGGTCTTCTCGAGAGCCTCGATGGTATCTATCAGGCGGATAATCTCCTCCTGAAGACGCTCGACTTCGTCTCGCCGGAATTCCATTTCCGCCATGTAGGCCTGAATTTCCCGGGAGTTGCGCAGCTCTTTGTTTTTCTTCTTGTTTTCCGAGATGATGTGCTCGTTTGTCCGGAGCTCTTCTTCCTTATCCTTTTTCTCCCGGGTCAGGGTCTGAAGCTCCTTCCGGTCGGCCTCCATCCGGGCGGCGAGCCCGGCGAGCCCTTCTTCCCTTTCTTTGAGACCGGCCCTGGATGCCTCTATCTCACCGGTAATCTGGGCTAATTCGTTATCGATCGTCTGCAACCGGTATACCAGGGCCAGGGTTTCCTGGACCGAGGGTCCCACGTCCAAGGGAAGGTCCTTTCTTCTCGTTCGTTTTCGGTGGTGGGCCCACCAGGATTCGAACCTGGAACCAACCGGTTATGAGCCGGCAGCTCTGCCGTTGAGCTATAGGCCCGTTATTCTGCCCGTTTTACCAGTCCAGGAAACTCTTGAGCTGGTTGCTCCGGCTCGGGTGGCGAAGCTTTCTCAGGGCCTTGGCCTCAATTTGCCGGATGCGCTCGCGGGTCACGTCGAAGTCCTGACCCACCTCTTCGAGGGTATGGTCGGTCAGTTCGCCGATTCCAAAGCGGAGCCGGATGACCTTTTCTTCCCTGTCGGTGAGGGTCGAGAGCGACTGGCCGATCTTTCTGACCAGGTCGTAACGGACCGCGGCCTCGATGGGAGAGATCGTCTTCTTGTCCTCGATGAAGTCTCCCAGATGACTATCTTCTTCCTCTCCGATCGGAGTTTCAAGTGAGATCGGTTCCCGGGCGATCTTGAGGACGCGGCGAACCTTGTCCACCGGCATCTGCATCTCCTTGGCGAGCTCCTCCGGAAGCGGCTCCCTGCCGAGTTCCTGCACGAGATGGCGGCTGGTGCGGATCAGCTTGTTGATGGTTTCGATCATGTGGACGGGGATACGGATTGTCCGGGCCTGGTCGGCGATGGCCCGGGTAATGGCCTGCCGGATCCACCAGGTGGCGTAGGTCGAGAACTTGAAGCCTCTCTTGTATTCGAACTTGTCCACGGCCTTCATGAGGCCGATATTGCCTTCCTGGATCAGGTCGAGGAACTGGAGGCCGCGGTTGGTGTAGCGCTTGGCGATGGAGACCACGAGGCGAAGGTTCGCCTTGATGAGTTCTGATTTGGCCTCCCGGACCTTTTCCTCGCCCCGGATGATCTGCTGGAGGCTTTCCTTGGCCTCCGCGGGAGAGAGGAAGGTCTCCGCCTCGAGGGAGAGGATGCGCTCGTGAGCCTTGGCGAAGTGCTCGTAAAGCTCTTTCTTTTCCGCTGAGAGCTTCGTTTTTTTGGATTTCTCGGAGATCTTTTTGAGGATCTCGTCCACGGGAAGACCGATCCGTCTCCGGCACTGGTCGAGGGTCCGTTCCGTCTCCTCGAACTGGCCGACGACGTCACGAAGCTTTTCGACGAGGATGCTGATCTGCCGCTGCTGAAGATTCATCTCGAGGATGACCTCAACCACTTCGTGGCGGATCTTCTTGACCTTCTCCCGGAGCGCTCTCTTCTTGGCCGGATCCTTGAGAACGGCCTTCATCTTCTGGGAGAGGTCGTTCATCTTGGCGAAGTGCTCTTCGATCTTCACCGACTGGCCGATGAAGGTCTCCGTCGCCTGGCGGGCTGCCGGAGACTTGTCTTCCTCTTCGGACTCTTCCTCTTCGAGGTCGATGATATCCCGGATCCCGATGATGCCTGTCTGGATCTTGTCCCGGAGCCCCAGAATGCTTTGGATTGACAGGGGAACGCCGAACAGGAAGGAGAAAACCTCTGTCTTGCCCTCTTCGATCCTCTGGGCGATCTTGATCTCCCCCTCGCGGGTCAGAAGGGGCACCGAGCCCATTTCCTTGAGGTAGAGGCGGACAGGGTCGTCGGTCCGGACTCCGGCGGCGGCCATTCCCTCGGAAAGGTCTTCGGTGTCGGCCTCTTCTTCGAGGGCGGTGATTTCGATCTCCTCGAAGAGCTCTTCCTCTTCGCCCTCGGTGTCGGCGAACTCCACGTGCTCCGACTCATCCTCGACGATATCGATGTTCATGTCCCCGAAGTAGCTGAGGATGGAGTCCATCTCCTCGGAGTCGACCGCTTCGGACGGAAGGGCATGGTTCAGTTCGTCGTAGGTGAGGTATCCCCGTTCCTTTCCAAGGGTGATCAGATCCTTCATCTCGGAAAGACGCTCGTTTTTTGACATCGTGTCTCCCTATGGGTCTATGAGAGGCCGGATCCCGGGAGTCCCGGTCCGTCCGTTCGAGATTTTCTGTTTTTCTTGCGGGACATGCGCCAGGCGGCCAGGCGGATGTCCTCGAGCCGTTCCTGCCGTGAACCCGGATCGGAGGGGAGCTCATACCAGAGCTTCATCAGGGGAGGATCCGTCCTGAGAAGGTCATGAAAGCTTCCCGGCCCGTTCGTCTCGGGGCTCGAACTCTCCTGGGTCCAGAGCGCGTCGAGGATGGAGGACAATGCCGGATCCTCGACGAAGTCGTAATCCTCTCTTTTCAGGATCTCTCTCGGGTGAGGAGATTCTCCATCCACCCACATCCTCAGGAGCTCCACGAGGTGGTTCCTGACGGCGAGCGCCCGATTTCCGAGAGCCGGGCCTTCCGGCTCAACCGCCCGCTCCTTTTTGGCCTCCCGGACCGCTTCCGGCCCGGACAGAAGCGAATGGGCGAGAAGGTCTTTCATCGTTCCGAGGAGGATCGCCCCGCTCTGGAGAAGCCGGTCCTGCACCTCAAGGTCGGGAAAAGCCCGGACCATGGTGAGAAAGTCCGTGGTCAGAGCGGAGCGTGCCGCCGCATCCTTCCCGGCCTTGGCGACGGAGGAGGCCAGCCAGTCGAGCACGAAATCGCCCATGGGAAGAGCTTCTCCCAGGGCCTTTTCCACGGCGGCTCTCCCCTCCCTCTGGACCCAGGTGTCGGGGTCGGTTCCATCAGGCAGCCAGATCGCCCGGAAGGAGAGATCGGGGTCCCAGAGGAAGCGGCCGACGATGCTCATGGCCGCCTCTCGTCCGGCGCGATCTCCGTCGAAAAGGAGAATGACCTCTCCGGCATTTTTTTTGATCGTCGAGATGTGAGCCGGCCCGAGGGCGGTTCCCAGGGGGGCGACCACATTTTCGATTCCCGCCTGCGAGAGGGCGATGACATCGAAGTAGCCCTCGACGACCAGAACCTGGCCATCCTTTCGCATCGATCGCGCTGCCTGATCGATCCCGAAAAGGATCTCCCGCTTTTTGAAGGTCGGCGACTCGGCGGAGTTCAGATACTTGGGGGCGCGTCCTCCCGACTCCAGGCTTCGTCCGCCGAAGCCCACCGGAGCGCCTCCCTCCCGGTCGCGGATCGGAATCATGATCCGGTTTCTGAAGAGGTCCCCTCCCCCGTATCCGCCCGGACCGGAGACAGGGGGGCGGATCATTCCCGTTTCGAGAAGGGCTTTGCCGGTGTCGTCGGGAGCGGCCCCTGCCCGACCACTTCCCCCGAAGGTCTCGGTCAGGACCGATGAGGGCGGGGCCCATCCAAGGCCAAACCTCTCGATCGTCTTTTCGGTCAGCTTCCGTGACTCCCTGAGATATTTCCGGGCCGGCTCTCCCTGTGAGGAGGAAAGGGCTTTCCGGTAGATATCGAAGGCGCTCAGGAGGGCCTTCCTGATACGATCCCTTCTTTCCCGTTCTTCGGTCGACCCCCGTTCGGGAAGGGGGATTCCCGATTCCTGCGCCAACAAGCGGACGACGTCGCCGAAGGATTTGTGGTCGAGCTTTTCGACGAGTCGAAAGACATCTCCACCGGCATGGCAACCGAAACAGTAATAAAGCTGTTTGTCGGGATCGATCTGAAACGACGGAGACTTTTCTTCATGAAAGGGACACAGGCCCACCCATTTCTGCCCGCGTTTTCTCAGGTTGACGTAGCGTGACGCCACCTCGATCAGGTCCGTGGCACGACGGACCGACTCAACCCACTCATCCGCCATCTCTCGTCCGTTCGGTTGGGCTCCGGGTACGGCTCCTTCTTCCGAAAAAGTCGCCGGTCAGGATTTTTCGAGTGCCGCCTTGACCTTCTGGCTGACGATCTTGTTGTCGGCCCGTCCCTTGGTGTGGGGAGAAAGCCACTGCATGAGGGCTCCCATGGCTTTTGGCCCTGCGGCTCCTGTCGCGGCAATCCCTTCGGCGACCAGTGCATCGATGGCCTCTTCGGAGAGGGGTTCGGGGAGGTATCTTCTGAGAATCACCTGCTCGGCGCGTTCCTTGTCGGCGAGATCGGTACGTCCTCCGGCCGTGAAGCCCTGGATGGACTCATCCATCTTGCGGACCATGGAGGAGATGGTCTCGATAATCTCATCATCGGTGAGAGTCGAGCCCTTGCCCTTGTCGATTTCCCGATTTTTGACCTGGGCGAGAAGAAGGCGCAGAACGGAGAGCCGGCCGGAGTCCTTGGCCTTCAGGCTCTCTTTCTGGTGATCCAGAAGCGTTTCCCGAAGTCCCACTCGTTCCCCTTTGTGCAATATGAAAAACAGTATGGCAGGGTGATGTCCCCGGGAGATGTCACGCCAAGGCCGGCTCAGCCCTCTGGAAGAAAGGCGCTGTGCCGAGACGGGTGAAAGTCCGCTCGAACCGGCTAACCCCGGGGCTCCTGCAACACGACGGTCCACGAAGTTCGATCAGATCCTGACGAATCCGTTTTCCCGTTTTGGACCCTGTGTGGAGAAGAGACCGCTAGCGAACAGCCAGGCGGGCCCGCTTCAGGGCCTTCTTTCTGGCAGCGAGGGCTTTCTTCTTGCGGCGGACGGAGGGCTTTTCATAATGTTCGCGCTTTTTGACGTCGGAGAGGATTCCGGCTTTCTCACACTGCTTTTTGAAGCGCTTGAGGGCGCTTTCGAACGATTCGTTTTCCTTGACGCGAACTCCAGTCATTCAAAACCTCCCTTATGGAATAGGACTGACGCAGACCATTTATTTTATACCCTGGGGGGGATAATGTCAAAGATATTCTGGGGGAGACAAAGGGGAAGGCTCTTCGCCCGGTCAGCCGGGAGGCCAGCCCATCTCCCGGCCTGCCAGCAGGTGGATGTGAAGGTGGGGAACGGTCTGTCCCCCCTCCTGCCCTGTATTGACGACGAGACGGTATCCCCGCTCCTGGAGGTGTTCTGTTAGGGCGAGCTCAAGCCCCAGGTTGAGAAGATCCGCCATCTCCGCGGCGGCCCGGGGGCCCTTCATGAACTCTCCAATGTCGGTGGCGTGGCGCTTCGGGATCAGAAGATAGTGATGGGGAGCCTGGGGGGCGATGTCCGCGATCGCCAGGGAGTCCCCGGATTCCCGGATCCGTCCGGCGGGAATCTCTCCTTTAACGATCCGGCAAAAAAGGCAGGAGGCTGCGGGGGAGGCCGTCATGGTTTTTCTCCTTGTGTCAGGGGGTCCCGGGAGCGTTCCCTCTTTTCTTCGAGGCCGCTCTTTCCCGTGCGTTTTTCCAGAACCTCCAGTACGTCCGCCCAGGGGGTCCGGGTTCGTTCCATGGCGACGAGAAGATGGAAGAGAAGGTCGGCCATCTCGGAGCGGATTCCGGCGGCATCCTCTTCATAGATGGCGGCCATCGTCTCGCCCGCCTCCTCCACAAGCTTTTTTAAAAGGGGAGAGCGGGGTCCGGAGAGAAGGCGCGCGACATAGGAGGTCTCGGGGTCTCCGCCGCGCCGGCGGGCGATGGTTCCGGCGAGATCCCCCAGGATTTCGAAGGCCGGACGAAGCCCGGACTCAGGAAAGAGCGGGCGACCGTCGAAGCAGCTCTCCGTTCCGGTGTGGCAGGTGGGGCCTTCGGGACGGACCAGCGCGAGCAGGGTGTCGGTGTCGCAGTCGTAGCGAAGGGCCAGCAGGTTGAGAAAGTGCCCCGAGCTCTCCCCCTTGGTCCAGAGCCGGCCGCGGGAGCGGCTGAAAAAGGTGACCTTCCCGCCGGCGATCGTTCTGTCGCAGGCCTCCCTGTTCATGTACCCGACCATGAGAACCTTGCCGAAGCTGGCCTCCTGGACCACGACGGGACGGAGCGTCTCCCCGTCGGGAAAGAGGGTGGGAAGGATGGCGTCATCCACGGGCGTCTCCCGGAGAAAGGGTGGCGAGGGGAGGGCGGACCGGCTGCCCCTGTGCGAACAGAAAGCGACGGAGGTCCCGGATGTCGACCGTCCCGAAGTGAAAGAGGCTTGCGGCCAGGGCAGCATCGGCCCCGGCGTCGAAGGCCCGGCCGAAGTCTTCAAGGCTTCCGGCGCCGCCGGAGGCGATGAGGGGAACATCCACCGCCCGGCTCACCGCCCGGAGAAGATCGGTGTCATATCCCTTCTTCGTTCCGTCCCGGTCCATGGAGGTCAGGAGGATTTCTCCGGCGCCCCGGCGCACCCCCTCGACGATCCATTCCAGGGCATCGCGGTCGGTGGGCCGGGTTCCCCCGTGGGAGTGGACGCGCCAGGAGTCCCCTTCCCGCCTGACGTCCACCGCCAGAACGATGCACTGAGAACCAAAGCGAAGGGCGCCTTCCGTGAGGAGCTCCGGCCTTGAGAGGGCGGCGGAGTTGAGAGAGACCTTGTCCGCTCCGGCATTGAGGGCCTTGCGGATCTCGTCGGTCGTCCGGATGCCTCCTCCCACGGTCAGGGGAAGAAAGACCCGGCTTGCCGTCCGCTCCACGATCTCAAAGAGGGTCCCCCGGTTTTCCACCGAGGCCCCGATATCGAGAAAGCAGATCTCGTCGGCTCCCATGCGGTCGTACAGGGCGGCCGTCTCCACGGGATCTCCGGCATCGGTGAGGGATTCGAAGCAGACCCCCTTCACGACCCGCCCCCCCTTCATGTCCAGACACGGGATGATCCGTTTCTTCAGCATGGGGTGGCGCCCGTCCGGCAAAGCTCAAGCGCCTTTGAAAGGTCGACGGCCCCGGTGTAGAGGGCCCGGCCCACAATGGCTCCGGAGACCTTCGACTCCCGGAGGCGGAGGATGTCGTCGAGCGTGCCGATGCCGCCGCTGGCGACCACCGGGACGGAAAGCGTCGCGGAAAGCTCCCGGTAGACCGGGAGGTTGGGTCCCTCGAGCATCCCGTCTTTTGAGATGTCGGTATAGACAAAGCCCGCCACGCCGTCTTTGGCGAGTTTTTTCATGGTGGCGACGGGAGATCCCTCGGTGGTCTGAAGCCACCCGGAGATGGCGATCTTTCCCTCCCTGACATCCACCCCTACGAAGAAGCGGCCGGGACACTCCCTGAGCATGGCCCCGAGAAAGTCGGGATTGGTGAGAGCTCCGGTGCCCAGAACGAGCCGTTCAACGCCCAGGTCGAGGTAACTTTTGGCGGTCTCGAGGGTGCGGATTCCTCCTCCTACCTGGATCTTGCCGGGGAAGGCCCCGAGGATGGCCTTGAGGGCCGGAAGGTTCCCCGGCTTGCCCGTTTTCGCCCCGTCGAGATCCACGACGTGGAGCCAGGTGGCCCCCTTTTCCGAGAACGACCGGGCGGCCCGGACTGGATCTTCTTCATAGACGGTCGCCCGGGCAAAGTCGCCCTGGGTGAGGCGGACGACCCGTCCTGCGGAGAGATCAATCGCCGGGTAGAGCTGCATCTTAGAGTCCTCCAAAGTTTTCAAGAAGCGTGAGGCCGGCCGACTGGCTCTTTTCGGGGTGGAACTGGACAGCTGCCACCCGTCCACGCCCCACCATCGAGGGATAGAGTCCCTGGTAGTCGGTCTCCCCAAGAACGATCTCCGGATCGGAGGTCCGGACATGGTAGGAGTGGACAAAATAAAAATCGGACCGGTCGGGAAGGCCGGCCAAAAGCGGGTGGCCAGCCTTGCAAGCCACGTCGTTCCAGCCGATCTGCGGGACCTTCCCCCGGGAGGGGTCGAAGGCAACGATCTCCCCCGTAAAAAACCCGAGGCCCTGATGGGTCCCGAACTCCTGGCTGCGCTCGAAGAGAAGCTGCATGCCCAGGCATATTCCGAGGAAGGGCCGGTTCTCCTTAAGCCACCGTTCGATGGCCGGGAGCCAGCCCTTTTGTTCGAGCCGGGCCTTTCCCTCTCCGAAGGCCCCGACTCCGGGCAGCACCAGGTGGGTGGGGGCAAATCGCGCCATCTCCTCCGGGGAGCCGACGACCTCCACATGGTGGCCGCTGGCTTCCAGCGCCTTCGAGACGGAGTGGATGTTCCCCATGTCGTAGTCGACGACGCATGTCCGGGGAGAGGCGGCCATCAGAGGGTGCCTTTGGTGGAGGGCACTCCCGTTTGCCGGGGATCGGGGGACACGGCCATCCGGAGGGCCCGGGCGAAGGATTTGAAGAGGGCCTCGGCTTTATGGTGGCTGTTTCTTCCGGAGAGCAGATGGAGATGGAGGGTGAGCCGGGCCTTCTGGCTGAAGGCCTGGAAAAAGTCTTCCAGAAGGTCGAGGTCGAAGTCCCGGACCCGCTCTCCCCGTTCGAGGGGAAGGTCATAGACGAGGAAGGGGCGTCCGGACAGGTCTACCACCGTTCGTGCCAGGGATTCGTCGAGGGGGGTATAAAAAAATCCGTACCGGCTGATGGCCGTTCGCTCTCCCAGGGCCTGGTCGAAGAGGCTTCCCAAAAGAAGACCGGTGTCCTCCACCGTATGGTGCCAGTCGACATGAAGATCTCCTTTGGCGGAGATATCGAGATCGAAGAGCCCGTGGCGGCCGACCTGGTCGAGGAGATGGTCGAAGAAGGGCATTCCGGTGGAGATGTTTGTTTTTCCGGTTCCGTCGAGGGACAGGGTCCCTTCGATCCGGGTCTCCCGGGTCTCCCGCAGAAGGGTGGCCGTCCGGGTGGAGCTGAAGGGGGGGGGTGTCATACCGGTCCTTTCATGATGGAGGAGAGGGCCTCAAGAAACCGACGGAGCTCGTGCCGCTCTCCGACGGTGACGCGCAGGCAGTCCCGGAGAAGCGGGTGGTCCGGCGAAATGTCGCGGACGGCGATTCCGCGGGAGCGGAGTCCGGCGTCGACCCGGGACGCCGGCATTGAGAGCGGGCGAAAGAGGATAAAGTTCGCCTGGGAGGGAAAGGGATGAATGCCGGGGATGCCGCTCAGAGCGGCAAACAGGTGCTCTCTCCGGGCGGCCGTTTGCCGTGCCCGGGCCTCCAGTGTCGGGAGAGCTTCCCGGCAAAGCAGCCCTCCGGCGGCCTGGAGGAGGCCGTCGACATTGTAGGGGAGCCTCGCCTTGTCAAGCCGCACGAGGATCTCCTTCGATGCTGCCAGCCATCCGAGCCGGATAGCGGCCAGGCCAAGCTTGGAGAGCGAACGAAGAACCATCAGGTTGGGAAATTTCCCGAGAAGGTCCAGATAGGTTCTGCGGGCATAGGGGGCGTACGCCTCGTCGATCAGGAGCCCCCCCGGAGAGGCGGTGGCGATACGTTCGATCTCTTCCGGGCGGAGACCTTCCCCGGTGGGATTGTTGGGGTGGGAGAGGACGACCAGGGCGGGAGCATGTTGGCGTATAGCGTCAAGAAGCTTCCCGGTGTCGAGGGAGAGGTCGTCTTCCAGCGAGACGGTGTGAACGGGACGTCCGGTGAGCCGGGCGAGATTTTGGTACATGGGAAAGGACGGTTCAACGAGCAGCAGGGGGCCGGAGATGGCCAGAAAGAGAACTTCAAGGAGCTCGTCCGATCCTTTTCCCAGTAAAATATGATCCGGATCCACATGAAAGTATCGTCCGATGCTCTTTTTTAAATCCGTTGATCCAGTATCCGGATAGCGGCTTAAAGCAAGGGATGAAAAGGTGCTTCCCATTTTTCTCAGGAGTCGGGGAGAGAGCGTGGCGGCAGGCTCCAGACGGTCCAGGCGCAGCAGGGAGGATCGATCTTCCGGAAGCGGCCGGGGACGCCCGTCATCTTTCAGATCGGTCCGCAGCCATGTCAGCGCGGGGGCGCTCACGCCGGTTTCCTTCGCCGGAGGGCTGCCGAGCGGGCGTGGCCTTCGAGTCCTTCCGCCCGGGCGAGGATCTCGGAGACTTCGAGAATCCGGTCGAGCTCGCCGATCGTTTCCGCCCCTCCGGGATCTCCCACGAGGCTGGTGCGCTTCATGAAGGTTTCGATGCCCACGGGAGAGGCAAATCGGGCGGTGCCATTTGTGGGAAGCACGTGGCTCGGTCCGTAGCAGTAGTCTCCGGCGGCCTCCGGAACCCCCGATCCCAAAAAGATCGCCCCGGCATTTTTGACCTGGCGGGCGGCGATTTCCGGGTTGGCGACACAGAGCTCGAGGTGTTCGGGGGCGAGAAGGTCGGAGATCCGGAGGGCCTCCGCAACCGAGTCCAGGACGAGAATGGCGCCGAAGCGCTCCAGGGAGCCCCGGGCAATTTTTTCCCGGGGAAGGGTCAAAAGCTGGCGCTCGAGCTCCTCCGAGACCGCCGCCGCGAGTTCCGGCGCATCGGTGAGAAGGACCGCCGAGGCCTGGAGGTCGTGTTCGGCCTGAGCCAGAAGGTCGGCGGCGATCCAGTCGGCCCGTGCGGTCCGGTCGGCGACAATGACGACCTCCGTGGGGCCGGCGATCATATCGATGGCGATGGTTCCGTAGAGCTGACGCTTGGCCTCCGCCACGTAGCGGTTGCCCGGGCCGACGATGGCGTCGACGGCGGGAAGCGTCTCCGTTCCGAAGGCCAGGGCGGCGATTCCATGCACGCCTCCCACCGGAAAGATCCGGTCGACCGAGGCTGCATGGCAGGCGGCGAGCACCACCGGAGCGATGCCCTCCGGTCCGGCCGGGGTCAGGACGGAAATCTCCCGGACCCCCGCCACCCGGGCGACCGTGGCCGTCATGAGCACGGTCGACGGATAGAGGGCGGTTCCTCCGGGAACGTAGACGGCGACCCGGTCGAGGGGGGTCCATCGCATGCCTCCCCGGGGTCCGGCCGGGAGGTCGACCAGGGCCTTGCGGGCGATTTCATGGGTGGACCGGATGCGCTGTGCGGCATAGGCCAGGGCTTCCTGAAGCGGGGGGGCGAGCGTGGTCCAGGCCCGGGCGCCCGCTTCCCGGGAAAGCTCAAGGTCTTTTTCTTTGCCCGAAAACCCGTCGAGACGCCCCGCCCAGTCCAGGAGGGCGGCATTTTTTCCGGTCCGCACAGAGGCGATGATCTCCGAGACGCGTTCCCTGACCGAGCGTGCCTCTTCGTCCTTGCCCCGCGCCAGGATGGGGGCCAGGATGTCTCTGGCGTGGTCAATGTTTCGCACGTGGTGTGCGATCGTCTTCATCGGGCCTCCGTTCTACCCTGAAATCACTGGAGTGTCTGGAACATGGGGCCGGATCCTGTCGATCAGTGTCCGGATGGCCTCGTTCTTTGTGGCCCAGGAGGAGGGGTTGACGATGAAACGGGCGGTGGAGGGAAGGATCTCCTCCTCGATCTCCAGGCGATTTTCCCGGAGGGTCCGTCCCGTGGCCACCAGATCCACGATCCAGTCGGCGAGCCCCGTCCGGGGGGCCAGCTCAAGGGAGCCATAAAGTTTGAGGATGGAGACGGGGATGCCCCGGGAAAGAAAGTGCGATTCGGTGATACGCGGGTACTTTGTGGCGATCCGGAGGGTCCCCCTCTCTTCGCTCACCGACCGGTGGCCCTGGGGGCGGGCGACGACGAGACGGCAATACCCGATATTCAGGTTCAGGGGGGAGATGACCTCGCGGTTCTGCTCTTCGATCTGGTCTTGTCCCACGACCCCCGCATCGGCGCCCCCGAACTCCACATAGGGGATGACATCGGTGGAGCGGACGAAGAGGATGGAGAGAGAGCCGCAGTCCGACCGGGAGGTCAGGGCCCGGGGGTTTTCCTTGTAATCCGTGAATCCGTAGCCTCCTTTTTCAAGAAGGGTCAGGATGTCCTCGAACATCTTCCCTTTGGGAAGAGCCAGAACCAGTGGCTGCGCGCTTATGGGAGTTCCTCCTGAATGCGTTTGATGCGGGCCCCCAGGGCCTCAAGCTTCTTCTCGATCGCCTCATATCCCCGGTCGATGTGATAGACCCGTCTGACCTCTGTCTCTCCTTCAGCGATCAGTCCTGCGAGGACGAGGCCTGCGGAAGCCCGGAGATCGGAGGCCATGACGGCGGCCCCCTCGAGCCGGCTTCCTCCCCGGACCATGGCCTGGGACCCATGAATCTCGATATTGGCCCCCATCCGGTTCATCTCCATGACGTGGGTGAAGCGATTTTCGAAGACCGTTTCGACGACGGTGGAGGGACCTTTCGCAATGGCCATCAGGGGGAGAATCTGGGCCTGCATGTCCGTGGGAAATCCCGGATAGGGAAGGGTTCGAATGGAGACTCCCCGGGGATTTCTGATGGCACTCATGGTGATCTGTCCGGGACGGCTCTCGGCCTCCGCCCCCATCGCCATCAGGACGTCGAGAATCGATGAGAGCGGGGCGGGGTTGACCTCCCTGATCGTGACCTCGTCTCCGAGGAGGGCGGCGCCGACGAGAAAGGTTCCCGCCTCGATTCTGTCAAACATGACGGAAAAGTGAACGGGGTCAAGACGGTCCACCCCTTCGATCCGGATTGTGGAGCTTCCGGCGCCGGTGATCCGGGCCCCGCGAGCCACGAGAAAGTCGGCAAGATCAACGATCTCCGGTTCTTCCGCCGCGTTTGTGACCGTCGTTTTCCCTTTGGCGAGGACGGCGGCCATCATGATGTTTTCTGTTCCGGTCACCGTCGGATAGGGCAGCGAGATCTCGCATCCTTCGAGGCCGTCGGTTTCGGCGTCGATATACCCGTGGTGAATGGTGATTGTGGCCCCCATGCGCTCGAAGGCCTTGAGGTGCATGTCGATGGGGCGGGCGCCGATGAGGCACCCCCCGGGAAGTGAGACGCGCGCTTTTTTCCTGCGGGCCAGAAGGGGGCCCAGGCACAGAACTGAGGCCCGCATGGTGCGGACGAGATCATAGGGAGCCTCAAAGGAGGATGTCTCCCCCTCGGAGATCTCCAGACGGTCGGACCAGGAGGAGTCACTGCCGGGAGACGGGTCCCGGAGTCCTGGAGTTTCTTCGGCCACGGAGATACGGATTCCGAGCTGTTCAAGAAGCAGGAGGGTGGTCTTCACATCCCGGAGGCAAGGGATATTTGAGAGTGAGAAGGATCCCCCGAGAAGGGAGGAGAAGAGAATCGGAAGGGCCGCGTTTTTCGAACCGGATATTCTGACCGATCCGCGAAGGGGATGGCCTCCGACGATTCTGAATGCGTCCAAGGATGGTCCTTATCGTGTCCAGAAGACGATCCGGTGTCGCCCCGAGATGTCCCTGATAATTGTGGGAAGTGCGGCTCTCCCCTCTGTTTCTCCGGTCATTTGGGAAAAGAGGGAGGGGTCATCCATGTCATCGCCGATTTCGAGGGCGATCAGGCCCCCCTTCCGGATCAGCCGAAAGGCCCGGGGAAGAATCTTTCGGTAGGGATCCAGTCCGTCCGGTCCGCCATCAAGGGCGCTGATCGGTTCGTACTCCCGAACCTCTGGCTCGAGCGTGGGGATCGTGTCCGAGGGGATGTAAGGGGGGTTGGAGAGAATGCAGTCGAAGACCGGCTGCTCCCCCAGCATCTCTTCCCAGTCTCCCCGGAGGATGGTCAGGCGGTCGTCGAGGCCGTGGCGTCGCCTGTTTTCAAGAAGAGTGGCGATGGCCCGGGGTTCTCTTTCCACGGCGATGGCCTGCGTCTCCGGCCGCTCAAGCAAAACGGAGATCGCAATCACTCCACTCCCGGCTCCCAGATCGAGGATCCGCAGGGAGTCGCCCCTTTTCCGCGAGGCGATGTGCCGGACCGCCAGGTCGACAAGCTGCTCGGTCTCGGGTCGGGGGATCAACACTCCCGGGGCGATGAAAAAAGACCGCCCGTAAAAGGTGATCTCCCCCGTGATCAGATGATGGGGCTCCCGGGCGGCCCGCCGTCTGATCCATGAGGCGTAACGGGTGGCCAGGTCCGTGTCGAGGGCGTCCTTTGAGCGGGTCCAGGGGGCTGTTTCCGATCCCAGAAGGGCGGACATCAGAAGCCGGGACTCTCTCTCGGGATCTTCGAGAACGCCGAGCGCGCTCTTCCCCCAGCGGAGCCACTCCTCGACGGTGGCTTTTCCGGCCGATGGAGCCTCAGGAGATATTCTTGATCTCCTCGGCCCGGTCGTGGGCCCGGAGCGCGTCGACAAGAGGTTCGATTTCCCCCTCCATCACCCGGTCGAGCTGGTAGAGGGTGAGTCCGATGCGATGATCCGTCACCCGGTTCTGGGGAAAATTATAGGTCCGGATCCGCTCGGAGCGGTCTCCGGAGCCGACAAGAGTCTTCCGTTGCGAGGCGATCTCCTGGTTCTGGCGGGAGACTTCCTGCTCGAGGAGCCGGGAGCGGAGAACGGCCATGGCCTTGGCCCGGTTTTTGAGCTGGGAGCGTTCATCCTGGCAGCTGACCACGATCCCCGAAGGGATATGGGTGATACGGACGGCGGAATAGGTGGTGTTGACGCTTTGACCACCGGCTCCCGAGGAGCAGAAGGTGTCGATGCGAAGGTCCTTCTGTTCGATGGCCACCTCGATTTCACTGGCTTCGGGAAGGATGGCCACGGTGACTGTCGAGGTGTGGATCCGGCCGCCGGCCTCGGTGACGGGTACGCGCTGCACCCGATGAACGCCGCTTTCATACTTGAGACGGCTGAAGGCGTTCCGCCCCTGGACATAAATGATGAACTCCTTGGAGCCACCGATATCGGTTTCGTTGGATTCCATCACCTCGGCCCGATATCCGGATTTTTCCACGAAACGCAGATACATCCGGCCAAGCTCCGCGGCAAAAAGGGCGGCCTCATCTCCTCCGGCCCCGGCCCGGATTTCGATGAAGAGGTTTCTCTCATCCCTCTGGTCCTTGGGAAGGATGGCGTCGACAAGCCGAAGCTCCGTTCCTTCGAGGTCCTCCCGAAGCCTCCGGTCTTCTCCTGAGACGAGCTCGGCCATCTGGGGATCGTCCCGGATCAGCTCAAGCTCTTCCTGTTCCTTACGGAGCCTTTTCCACTGGTCGT
The DNA here is from genome assembly GCA_021828805.1 of Nitrospirota bacterium. GTDB lineage: Bacteria > Nitrospirota > Leptospirillia > Leptospirillales > Leptospirillaceae > UBA4572. Next base: position 15,736 of record JAJZCZ010000009.1, read on the forward strand.
ACAGCTCGACCATAGGGGCCAGTTCCGCCTGGTCCATGGCCAGTTTCCTGTATGTGTCCGGAGAACGGGCGATCTCGGGGCTGGCCATCTTCCCGGAGAGCTCATCGAAGCGGTCGCGCATCGACTGGAGCCTCGGAATAATCTTCTCGAGAATACCGGGTGTGACGTCCATCGGGAGGGAATCCTCAGCCTTTTTTCGCGTCCTCTTTCCGGTACTTCTTCATGAAGCGCTCCACGCGGCCTTCCGTGTCGATGATCTTCTGTGTCCCGGTGAAGAAGGGATGGCACATGTTGCAGATATCGAGGTGGAGGTTCCCGACGGTGGTCCGGGTCTCAAAGACATTGCCGCAGGCGCAATTGACCGTTGCGGTGTTGTAGCCAGGATGAATTCCTTTTTTCATGTGAACGATCTCCTTAAGTGAAGCATGGATGGAAATGACGCAAGGGCACAATCAGCCTTTCATCATTTTTTCGAGGAAGTCCTTGTTGCTTCGGCTTCCCTTCATATTGCTCAACAGGTACTCCATATCCTCTTGCGCATTGTTCGAGTTCATCGCCTTGCGGAGTATCCATATTTTATTGATATCATCCTTGTCCAGCAAGAGCTCTTCTTTTCGGGTGCCGGATGTTGTGGCGTTGATGGCGGGGAAGATGCGCCGGTCTGCGAGATTTCTGTCGAGATGGAGCTCCATGTTTCCAGTTCCCTTGAATTCTTCGAAGATGACATCGTCCATGCGGCTTCCGGTATCGATCAGGGCGGTGGCGATAATGGTGAGGCTGCCTCCCTCCTCGATATTCCGGGCCGATCCGAAGAAGCGCTTGGGGCGCTGGAGAGCATTTGAGTCGAGACCTCCGGAGAGGACCTTGCCCGACGGGGGGGTCACGATGTTGAAGGCCCGGGCCAGACGGGTGATGCTGTCGAGAAGAATGACCACATCCTTCTGGGACTCGGCCAGACGCTTTGCCTTTTCGAGAACCATCTCCGCCACCTGAATATGTCTCTGCGGAGGTTCGTCGAAGGTGGAGCTTACGACTTCTCCCTTGACCTGGCGGATCATATCGGTGACCTCTTCCGGCCGCTCGTCGATCAGAAGGACGATCAGGGAGATTTCCGGATGGTTCTTGGCGATGGCCTTGGCGATTCCCTGGAGAAGAACCGTCTTTCCCGTTCGGGGAGGGGCGACGATCAGTCCGCGCTGTCCCTTTCCGATCGGGGTGAGAAGGTCGATGACGCGCATCGAGAGATCTTCCGGGTTGTTTTCGAGCCGGATCCGCTCCATCGGATAGAGGGGGGTCAGGTTGTCGAAGAGGATTTTCTCGCGACCGACCTCTGAGTCTTCAAAGTTGACCTTCTCGACTTTGAGCATGGCGAAGTAGCGCTCGCCCTCCTTGGGGGGACGGATCTGGCCCCAGATCGTGTCCCCGGTTCTCAGATTGAACCGGCGGATCTGCGAAGGGGAGACATAGATGTCGTCGGGACCCGGAAGGTAGTTGTAAAGGGGGGAGCGCAGGAATCCGAAGCCGTCCTGGAGAGTTTCAAGAACGCCCTCTCCATAAATGACGCCATTCTTTTCCGATTGGGCCTGCAAAATGGCGAAGATGAGATCCTGCTTTCGCAGGTTGACCGCACCTTCAATATGGTAGGCCTTGGCAATGTCGGTCAGGTCGGCGATGCTCTTTTCCTTGAGCTCTGCCAGGTTTACGCAGTTTTCTTTGTCGTCCATCTTTCTGGAACTCCTTCGTCGGCTTTGGGAAGGCGAGTCTCGTGTGGCGGGTTGGGGGCGTCGGCTCTCTTCATCGTGACACGACACGCAGGGGCGCGGTCATTCGCGTCCATGGCTGTATCAAGGTCTCCGGGAAAGAAGGCGTCGCGCTTTGCACTCCGGTCGAATCAGATCCGTTCCTGGGGACAGGGTTCAATATTTCCGTCCGCAATCGAACAGCACAGATGCAATCCTAGAGAATCAGCATTGTCAGGTCTTTTCCAAGAACTTTCCGGTGGGATAGGTGTGTGGATGGCCGATGAAGGTTCTCTTGGATGGGCGATCGGTGTGCGATCCCTTTGCCGGAAGGTTTCATCCGTAAAGGTGCGTTGGGAGGTCACATTCATGCAACGGGATGCCGAGGACCACCTCAAAGACTGAGACTATAACGATTAAATATGAGATCCTCACGTTTTGTCAAGTAATTGTTTCGAGATTAATCGAAGTGCAGGGAGGGGAACCCCTCCCTGACTTTTTGGAAAGGGCGTTACTTAGCTGCGGTGTTGAGGAATTCAGGCTTGATGTTGCCAGCGGCCTCTTCCTTCACAGGCTGCTTGCTGACCCAATCGGCCGATCCTTCGACACAGGACATATCGCCGCCGCATCCGAGGCTTCTTTCGTACATGACAGCTTCCCAGGCCTGCTTTTCGGTGATCTGGCCTGCGGTCACGAAGCCGACCATGGCGGGCTGGAGCGGGGAGCCGTTGGAAACAACCCAGAACATCTCACCGGCGGTCCGGACTTGCTCAAACTTAGAATTGGTGAAGTTACGGGGAGAGGGATCCATTCCGGCTGCGCCAGGACCGTTTCCGTCACCAGCAGCACCATGGCAGGTGTAGCAGGTTCCGGCACCGTTGAAGACATCCTTGCCCTTGGCAATCATGTCCTGGGTCACGGCGAAGGGGGGCTTCATCGCTTTTGCCGCGGCGATCTGGTCGGCAGGAACGCGGGGCTTCAGGATGTCGAGCTCGCCGGCGTTGGCGCTCATCGCAGAGAAACCGATGGCGGCGACACCGAGAACTGCCATTTTCCATGTTTTCATAAGACGGACCCTCCGTAGAGTTGATCAAAATTAATCGCATCGCAAAGGGACGGAGTCAGGTAAGATTCCATTCTCGAAGAACTATTCGGAAGGAGGCCTATGAATGACTTCCGGAATTTTTGCGATGATTTTTTGGAGAAACAGGGCTCATTACACCATCACATCAAGTGATTGTCAAGCGATAGGGGTAGAATCGATTTGCGACATTCCTGACGGATGGGTGGACTGTCTGGAAAAAACCAATGGGATTGCCCTTTGGCGAGGAGTTCTGTAAGATCCCCCTCATGCCATTTCTTGCGGGTGAGCCGCTCATTCTTTATATGCCGAACGGACGGACCATCTCGATCGCCGCGCTTGTGTCCGGGAAAAAGACCCACATTGAAGGCATTCCCCTTCCCCACGATTTTTTGATGGAAAAGGCTTCCGAGGGAATCCCCCTGACACTGGAGAAGGGAGGGTGGGTCCTTCCCTTTCGCCCGACCCACGCCGAATCTCTCTCCCATCTGAAGCGTCGGACCCAGATCATTTACCCCAAGGACCAGGGGCTGATCCTTCTCTGGGCCGATATTCATCCCGGCCATCGCGTTCTGGAGTCAGGTGTCGGAAGCGGGGCGCTGACCGTCTCCCTGCTTCGCATGCTTCGTCCGGGAGGGTCCCTCCTCTCCGTCGAACGGCGCGCCGAACATGCGGACGAGGCCCGGGCGAATATCCGGACTCTCGATCCTGCAGGTGTGGCCGATCACACAATTGTGATCGGGGACATGTATGATCCCGAGCTTCTTTCCGGGGAAGCGGCAATGTTCGACCGGATCATCCTCGATCTCCCCGAACCCTGGAAGGCGCTGGACAACGTGCGACGGCTTCTTCGTCCCGGCGGTATTCTCCTGACCTACGTTCCCACCCCCCTCCAGGTTCACACCCTTTCCCTGGCATTACAGGAGACAAAGAATTTCCACCTTGTCCGGACAGTGGAGTCGATCGTGCGGGACTGGGAGTTCGGCCCCCAGAGTGTTCGCCCCGCCCACCGGATCATTGGCCATACGGGGTTTGTCACGACCGCCCGGTTCTCCCCCTCCCCGCTTCCGTATATTCCTTTCGAAGTTCCTTTTTAAGACGATTTTCTTCCCGGTTGCGTGAGGGCAGGGCTATAGAGCTCCGGCCGCCTTTGCGCGAAAAAGTCGCTTTTATCCGCCACTTTTTTTGACAGGGCTTCCTCCGGACGGATTGTCGCCGTGATGATTTCCGGGCGGGAGCTGTCGGCGCGGGCGATGACCTCTCCCTTTGGACTGACGATCTGACTCTCTCCAATATAGCGAAGGGGAGCGAGTCCGCCCCGCTCTTCTACTCCCACACGGTTTGCCGTGATCGTGAAGACCCGATTTTCGACCGAGCGAAGAATCATTCCCTGGGGGCCGAAGGGCAGGACCCAGTTGGCAGGATGCGCAACAACCGTCGCTCCTCCAAGAGCCAGTGACCGCAGAGCTTCGGGAAAAAGCCAGTCGAAGCAGATCATGAGGCCAAGGGGGCCGAAGGGGGTCTCGACAACGGGAAGGGGAGAGTGGCCTTCCACAAAAAAATCGCGCTCCCTGTCGAAGAGGTGGACCTTGTCGTAGGAGACCAGAAGACGGTCTCCCAGAACAGCGAGGGCCCCATTGGAAATCCCGTTCTTTCTCTGGATCGGGAGCCCTCCGACCACAACGGCGCCTGTTCTCTTTGACACAGAGGAGAGAAAGGCGAAGGTGGGCCCGTCTTCCGGCTCCGAGAGAGTGCCCACCTCTTCTTTGGAGACAAATTGATATCCCGTGGCAAAGAGCTCCGGAAGAACGATGAGCCCCGATGAGGGGTCCTTCTGGGAAAACAGAAGGTCTTCGACGTCTTTTCTGTTTTTTTCGGGAGTGCCAAAAGAGGGATTATTCTGGACAACGGTGACCCGAAGCGCGTGTGCGGAACTCATCGGTGTTCTCCCTGGAGGGTTGAAGGTTTCCGTTGATCTTGATGTCAGGGATTTTCCTCACCTCCATGGCCAGCCAGCCGGCCACCTGTTGGCGACGGCTCTTGCAGGAGACCTGTCCCGCCGCCGGAGATGAGAGATGTTTGTCGATTTTTCCATCTCGTGATAACATGGGTCAATTGTATCATGGCCCTGACTTGCAGGACCTTTTGAAGAGGCGTTTTCTTACGGGCGAGTGTCACCTCATATGATGGAGGAGAGGATCATCCTACCCGTTCCCCTTTTATCATTTTCCCGCGCGTTGGGGTCCCGGACCGTACTGACGGTCGGATTCCGGAATCTTTCTGCCTCGATTCTCTTTTCGTTTTTCTTTCTGACTGTGATCTTTTTATCTCCTTCCTGGGGAATCGATATCGATAATCAGGATGGTTTGCCTGATTTTTCGAGTCAGACCGATGCCGGTTTGCCGGAGACGGTGAACCCCCTGGGGGCTCCCGGCCAGATTCTTTTCCAGGCTGACATGGGCTTTGCTCCCGCCTCCGGACCCTCCGTAACCGGTGCCATTGGAAATACCGGCCTCGGGACGGGTTTTCTGGTAGGGCTCGAGGGAGGATACACCGTCTATAAAAATCTGGCTCTGACCGCCAGCATTGCTGTCCATGCCTTTGGAAATGACACCAATATTCCTGTCCTGATCGGGGCCCAGTATTTCTTTGCAAATGGGGGCGGGCTCCCCATGGTGGTTGCCGGGAATTCGATCAACATCATTCCTTATCTTGAGTTTGCCTTCGGTCCAGCCTTCAACTCTTCGACGGCCAGCAATGGCCAGGGAGTGGGAACGACGGCCTTTGCCTTCCGGGTCGGACCGGGAGTCATGGTTCCTTTCGGGACGGTCAAGCATCAGGGAATTTTCTTTGAGATCGATTATGAAAACCAGTCCGGTCCTTTTGCCGGCTCTGGCCTTTCCTCCTCCTCGGTCACCATTATTCCCGTCAAGATCGGTTACATTACTCTCTTTTGAGGTCAGGATGATCCGGGTCTCCCGCCTCGACCATGTGGCTCTTCCCGTGGCCAGCATGGAGCGCTCTCTTGCCTGGTATCAGAGAGTTTTTGGCCTCGTCCATTATTTCAAGAAAGAATGGGGTACCGATCCTGCCTTTCTCTGTATCGGCGGAACGTGTATTGCCCTTCTCGACACGAAGGGCGTCGCTCCTCCTGTCGTGGCGGTGACGCAACGCCATGTGTGTTTCCGTGTCGATCGCGAGGATTTTCTTCAATCGACAGAAACGTTAAAGAAGGAAGGCATTCCCTTTACGATCGATGACCATCAGGTCTCCCGGTCAATATATTTTCAGGATCCCGATGGACACTGGATCGAGATTACCTGTTATCAGCCGGGACGGGAACCCGATTCTTCCGAAGTTTCTTGACAAAAAACGAAGGCAAAGCTTAATCTTATGGTCATGAACCCACTTCTTGAGACAGGCATTAACGGTATTTGGGTCGCGTACCGCGATCAGATGGCCGCCGTGGAGGAAAAGCTTCATGCGATCCTGACAGGGATCGTTCCTTTGGCGAGCGAGATGACCTCCTACGTCGTCTCCGGCGGAGGAAAGCGTCTTCGTCCCCTTCTGATGGTCATTTCTTCCCGCCTTTCTGGCGCCGAAGGCCCCGAACCGATTCTTCTGGCCGCTGTTGTCGAGATGATCCATACGGCCACCCTTCTTCATGATGATGTGGTAGACAGTGCCGATGTCCGTCGGGGGAAGAAAGCTGCCCATCAACGCTGGGGCAACCAGCCGGCCATCCTTGTCGGGGACTTTCTCTATGCCAACTCCCTGTGGCTGGCGATGGGTCTTCACAGCCATGAGGTCAATGACTCCCTGACTCTTGCATGCAAGAAAATGTCCGAGGGAGAAATCCTCGAACTCTTTCTCGACGGGAATCTGGAGGCGACGGAGGATCAGTACTATAACGTCGCGGCCTGCAAGACGGCGACCCTCACCGCGAGCACCTGCCGTCTTGGCGGGATTCTGGGCGAGCTGTCAGATAAGGAAAAAGAGGCTCTTGACCGTTTTGGATACTACGTAGGGATGGCCTTTCAGGTGGCGGATGATGCCCTGGATTATATGGCGAGTGAGGAAAAGCTGGGAAAAACCCTCGGTCGCGATCTTTCCGAGGGGAAGATGACCCTTCCGCTCATCCACTGTCTCGCAAAGTCTTCGGCCGCTTCCAGGGCCCGGCTTGTCTCGAAGGTCGGTTCGGGAGAGGTGCGAAACGGTGATCTTGAAGAGGTTATTCGCCTGATGAAGGAAACCGGCTCTATTGAGTATTCTCTTGACAGGGCCCGGGAGTTTACCCGGAAGGCTCAGGAAAGTCTCGAATGCTTCTCCCCGTCCCTTCCCAAGCAGCATCTTCTGACCCTCTCCGATTTCGTCATTTCCCGGGAAATGTAGCTCCCGCGGGAACATCGAGGGGGGTGTCCTCTGGACGCACTTCTCGATCAGGTCCCCTGTATAGGCCGTGAAGCCTTTGGGCTTCCGGAAGCGTCTCTCCCATGAGAGGACGCAATTCTGACCATCCCATTCACAGGCGCCATCGATGGCGCTTTCACCTGGAGGAACGTTGGCCGACCTGATTCCCTTTAACGGGCTGGTATACGCGTAGTCTCTCAAAAGCTCCATCGGAAATCTCACCACCCCCCCTTATGACATTATTTCCAAAGAGGCCCAGAAGGCCTTTTACGAAAAAAATCCCGACAATGTCATTCGCCTCGAGCTCCCCATCGCCCCCGAACCGGAGACCCCCGAGTCGAACCGGTATACCCGGGCCCGGAACGATCTCGACCGGATGCTCTCCTCCGGTGCCCTGACCGTTGACCCGGTTCCGGCGTTTTATCCCTACACGATGACCTTCAAGGACCCCCTGACAGGAAACTCCCGGAAGATCCAGGGCTTTGTTGGCAGGATCCGTCTCGAGGAATGGGAAAAGAAGATCGTCTATCCCCACGAGCGAACCCTCCAGGGGCCCAAAGAGGACCGGATGGCCCTCTTCAAGGCCACGGCCTGCTCCTTCAGCCAGATCTATCTTCTTTACCCCGATGCTGTCCGGGAGGTGATCGGACTTCTCTCCGCCAAGTCGGCCGAACGGTTCCGCTGCACCGATGGCGACGGTGTTCTCCATGAGCTCGGAGCCGTGACCGATGCCGGGACCCTGGCCAAGGTCAGCGATATTTTCCGCAAGAAGTCTCTCTATATTGCCGATGGCCATCACCGCTATGAAACGTATCTGGCCTACCGTAATTATCGCCGGAGTCTGGAGGCCTCTCCGAATCCGAATGCCCCCTACGAGTTCGTGACGGTCTTTCTTGCGGCCATGGAGGACGAAAATCTCTCCGTCCTTCCGACGCACCGTCTGGTGAAATCTCTGGGTGCCGACGGTGCGAAAGGCTTCCTCAAGGATTTGGAGTCCCGTGGCTCCATCCAGCGCTTCCCTAAAACGGATGGAGACCGCTTTCTTGCCGCTCTCCGTAGCTCAAATCCTCAGGAGACCGTCATTGGAGTGGCCGTTCGGGACACCGATGAGCTTCTTCTTTGCCGCCTGAATGTCTCCCGCAGCGAAGGGGTGAAAAATCTCGACACATACTGGCTGCAGGAGGGGGTCCTTTCTCCCGTCCTTGGGATCACGCCGGAGCGGATCCGTACCGAGGATCTCCTGCGCTACGACAAGTCTGAACGATCTGTTATGGAGAAAGTTTTCGGGACAAAGGAATATGCTCTCGGATTCTTCATCCGGCCGGTGTCGGCCAAGGTCATCGAGTCCGTCTCTCAAAGAGGGGAGCTGATGCCTCAGAAGTCGACGTATTTCTATCCAAAACCGTTGACGGGAATGGTGATGGCCAAGCTTTAGTCGCCAACTGAATCAACGCTCTCAAGGGAGGCTGCACGTTTGTGTGGTCTCCCTTTTTTTTGTGGCTGAAGTCAGTCCGGTCTGGTGAGTGCGGGATTATCGAGGGGGTGGAGTTGTGACAGGGCGCTTTGCATGTCGGAAGGAATCGGGGCCTGGAATGTGAGGGCGTCACCACTGAGGGGGTGTGTAAATCCCAGGTTGGCCGCATGGAGCATGATCCGGGGGAACTGGATCTCGTCTTTTCGTCCTTTCTTCCGGTAGACCGGATCTCCGGCGAGCGGGTAGCCCAGATGCTGCATATGCACACGGATCTGATGGGTCCTCCCGGTGAGGAGGGTAATATCGAGAAGGGCGTATCCCTCCCGGTAGGTGGTCATGATCCGGTACTTTGTCTGGGAAGGCTTGCCGCCGGTTGTGACTGCAAACTTCTTGCGGTCTCCGTTTGAGCGGCCGATGGGGGCATCGATCAGCCCCCTTTTCGAGGGGGGGATTCCGATTGTTAAGGCCACATAGCTCTTGGAGACGGTCCGGTCGCGAAATTGCACCATGAGACGGTCGACGACCTCTGCGGTTTTTCCCACGACCATCAGTCCGGAGGTATCCTGATCGAGCCGGTGGACGAGTCCGGCCCGGGCCGGTCCGTCCGACTCCGGGGCCTCTTCCCGGGAGAGGTGGCCGAGAAGGCCGTTGAGCAAGGTTCCGTTGGGGTGGCCGGGGGCAGGGTGGACAACGAGGGAAGGGGGCTTGTTAATGACGAGAAGGCACTCATCCTCGTAAAGGATATCGAGGTCCATCTCCTCGGGAGCGTCTTCTGCAGGGGCTGGAGGAGGGATGTGGACGGTAATGATGTCTTCGCCACGAATTTTGTAGGAGGCAGATTCGACCCGTCCGTTGACGGTGATCAACCCCTCGTCCAGGATTTTTTGAATTCTTGAGCGGGAAAAGGGCAGGCAAGTCTGGGCTAAAAACTGGTCCAGCCGTTTTTTCGATTCTCCCGGGTCAACCTGATACATCCGGCATTCAAGAGATTGCGTCTTGGCCAGGAGCTCCGCTTCTTCTGCCGGGAGCTTTTCTTTGAGTCGTTCAATGCCGGCTGATGGATCGATCCTTTTCAACTTTTTCCCTGGCCTTTTCCATATTGGATCTGATGGCCGTGTTTCCCGGATCCTGACTTTGGGCGATTTTCCATTCAGCCAGGGCTCGTTCGTAGTTTTCCTGATCCATAAAGATCGTTCCCAGATCGATCCGTGCCTGGAGATTTAACGGATTCATATCGAGCGCTTCTTCAAGGACGCTGATGGCTCCGTCCTTGTCACCGACCATGTTGAGTGTCCACCCCAGCTCTCTCATGGTTTCGTCGCTGGGTTCGATCTCAACAGCTTCTTCGAGTTCCATGATGGCCTCGTCCCATTTTCCCTGCTCCGAATAGAGAAGCCCCAGAAGCTGATGGACCCGGGGATGGAGAGGGTCGATATCGGTCAAGGCCAGAAGATAGCGTTCAGCCTCTTCGAATCGGGCATGCTCGAAATAGATCTTTCCGATGGTTTCGTAAGCATCGGTGTTGAGGGGGTCTTCTGCAAGAAGGTCGTTCAGGAGAAGGATCGCTCCCCTCGGATTGCTTTTTCCGTGCGCCGCAAAGGCGAGGTGGAGGGTGATGTCTCTCTTCTCGACAATGTTCTGGGCCCCTTCAAGAAGTGTTTCCCCCAGCTTTTCCGCTTCGTCGAATTCCTTGAAGTAGATATGAAGATGAAGCGCGTAGATCCCGAGCTTCCGGTCTTTGGGGTGCTCTTTTCTCCATTGGGATACCTTCTTCGCGGCTTCGTCAAAGCGTCCTCCCTGGATGAGGGCATCAACCATGAGGTAGCGAAAAGGCATAATGGAGGGTTCGTCGGAGATTCCGGTTTCCGCGAGATGAAAGGCCTTAAGCCATTCATTGTTTTCCAGAGCCAGCTGTATACGGGTGATGCGGCTTTTTACGGTCTGGTCCATGCCCATCTCCTCCTTAGCTCGTGTCGCAGCGAGTCTTTTAGTTAATTCGGTCCGGCGGGTGAACCGGTCTTGTGTCTCTCATCTCTCCACTGGAGGATAAGCAGCGTTCCTACCCCGACGACAATGGCTGAGTCGGCGATGTTGAATGCCGGCCAATGGGCATTTCCAACATAAAAGTCGAGAAAGTCGACGACGCGTCCCTGTCGGACCCTGTCTGAGAGGTTGCCCGCGGCCCCTCCAAGGATCATGGCCAGGGGATAGATATCCGGGAGCTTTTCTTTTCCTTTTTTCGCGCTATAGAGGAGGATTGCTCCCATTGCGAGAAGGGTAAATCCGATGAGAAAGACTTCTCGTGCCCCTTTTTCAGACCCGGAAAACAGTCCGAAGACAATGCCGGTATTCCGGACCGAAACGATCCTGAAAAAATGAGGGATGAGTTGTATGCTCGAGAAGAGGTCCATTCGTGTCTGGACGAAATACTTTGATATCTGATCAAGGATAAAGACGATTGCCGAGATCGAGATATAAGTGAACCATTTTCTGCCGATTTTTTTCTCCCTATGGAATCGGGTAGCCCTTTCGCTTATTTTACCACACTCCCTTTGCCCACTGCATGATGAAAGAAAACGGTCAATGGGCTTTGATTGCCTGGTAGCACCGTTGGCAAATGGGCCAATTTTCTTGATTGCTTCCGGTTTCCTTCCGAATGAGCCAGCATCGTTCGCATTTTGCTCCCTCGGCCCGGTAAAGGGTCATGTGAGCGTCAAGCTCTGCGAGCATGATCTCGCCGCCGAGCGACTCTTTTTTATCCCGGCCTGAATTTAGAGATAACCCGGAGACGATGAAGAATGCCTCAAGAAAGGTCGACGGGAAGCCAAGCGGATTTATGGTTCGTTCGGCTCCTGTGAGATCAATGTGGAGGTCCATCGTTGTCTTGATGGTCTTGTCCTTTTTGAGCTCATCGGAGATCTTGCCCAATGCCGACCGGATGGCCAGAAGCCGGTTGATGGCCTCTTCAAGCTCTTTGTCGACCCGGTCCGGGAACAGGGCGGGAAAGGGCTGCATCAGGACGTTCAATCCGGCCTCCCCGGGAGACTCAAGCTTCCTGTCGTGGAGGAAGATTTCTGTTGTGGTAAACGGCAGGATGGGGTGGAGAAGGGGGAGCATTTCATCGAGAAGGTATCTCAGGGTGCGCTGGGTTCCCCGTCGTAAGCTTCCGCTTTGCCGTTCGGCATAGAGCCGGTCTTTGGCAATGTCGAAGTATTGCGCGGAAAGGGTTACGGAGCAGAAATTATTAAGATGGCTGATTACCTGCGCAAATTGCTTGTCGTCATATGCGGCGATGATCTCTCGTTTGGTGGTCTCCCACACCGACAGCGCCCAGCGGTCGAGAGGATCGCCTTCCCGGGGGGCCTGGTTGTCGCCGCTGTCATCATAAAGATTGCTCAGCATGAACCGGATCGTGTTTCTGATTTTTCGATAGGAGTCCACGGTGTTGTTGACGATTTCTGACGAGAGCCGCGTATCTTCCTGGTAATCTGCAGAGGCTGCCCAGAGCCTGAGAACATCCGCTCCGTATTTGTCGGTGATTTCTTTCGGGCTGATGACGTTGCCGAGGGTCTTTGCCATTTTTCTTCCCTGTCCGTCGACGACGAAGCCATGTGTCAGGACGGCTTTGTAGGGAGGAGCGCCCTCAATGGCCATGGAGGTCAGGAGGGAGGAGTGAAACCATCCACGATGCTGGTCGGATCCCTCGAGGTAAAGATCGGCCGGCCAGGTTGTTCCGCTTCTTTTTTTCAGAACGGCCTCGTGGGAGACCCCTGAATCGAACCACACATCAAGAATGTCTTTTTCCCGCTCGATATCGCTGCCGCTACAGTGAGGACAGCGTTCGTCTTTGAGAAAGAGCTTCCGGGCCTCTTCATCAAACCAGAAATCGAGCCCCTCTTTTTCGGTTTTATCCGCGACCTTCGCAATGAGGGAGGGCTGGAGGGATGTCTTCCCGCACGTCCTGCAAAAAATTGCGGGGATGGGGACACCCCAGGCTCTTTGTCTTGAGAGGCACCAGTCAGGACGGGTTTCGATCATTCCCCGGATACGGTTTTCCCCCTTTGCCGGAATCCAGGTGACCTCTCCGATGGCCTTCAGGGTTTTTTCCCGGAGGTCTTTTCGTTCGAGTGAAAGAAACCACTGGGAGGTGGCCCTGTAGTAAACGGGGTTCTTGCATCGCCAGCAGTGCGGATAGGAGTGTTCAATCACGGCATGGCCAAGAAGTCGGCCCTCCCGCTCAAGAAACGCCGTCATCAGGGGGGCGATCTCTCCAATTTTTTTCCCGACCCATTCCGTATCAATAGTCCGGATCTTTTCTCTGTAACGCCCCCGTTCGTCCACGGGGGTCTCCCGGCTTAACCCGTAGGACTCTCCCACGTGAAAGTCGTCTTCGCCGTGTCCCGGGGCGATATGGACCAGACCTGTTCCCTGGTCTGTTCCGACAAAATCTCCTACAACCAGGGGCACGGTTCGGCCCGCATCGACCGGGTGCTGAAGACGGGGGTTTTCCTTGACGAGGAGCTCCCCCGCAATGACTGCTTTGACTTTGGTCTTTCCATGCAACCCGAACCAATGGGAGGGGCCCTGGTCTCCCAAATGGTCATATATTTCTTTGGCAATAATGATTTCTTCCCCTTGTTTCAGCGGGCCGAAGCTTTCTGTCGCCTCAAGGATGGCATACGGGATTTCCCCTCCGACGGCGACCGCCTGATTGGCGGGCAGGGTCCAGGGTGTTGTGGTCCAGATCGGATAATGTCTCCTGTTCCCGGCGACCTCAGCGACGAAGAGAACAGTCACGGTTGTCGATCGATGGGGAGCGTATTCCACTTCGGCGTCGGCCAGGGCGGTTTCACAGAATCCGCACCACAAGACCGGTTTCTCACCTTTGTAGACCCGGTCCTGTTCCACCATCTTCCCCAGCTGGCGGAGAATATCTGCCTCGTATCCCCAGTCCATGGTCAGATAGGGTTTTTCGAAGTTTCCGAAGATCCCCATTCTGAGAAATTCTTCTGCCTGCGTTCTTGAAAAGGTTTCTGCGGACTTCCGGCAATGGGCCCGAATCTCGCCATCGCTCAGGTCACCCCTTCTTTTCCCAAGATCTTTCAGAACTTTATGTTCAATGGGAAGCCCATGACAGTCCCATCCGGGAATGTAAGAGATGCGCTTCCCTTTTTTGATGGCGACCCGGTTGATGATGTCTTTGAGGATCTTGTTGAGGGCGTGCCCCATATGGAGGTTGCCATTGGCATAGGGCGGGCCGTCATGGAGGATAAAGCCCGGTCGGTCTCCTGCTTGTTTTTCATATTCCTGGTAGAGGTTGTCCGCCTTCCACGACGCAAGATAGCGCTCCTCTTTTTGAGGGAGATCCGCTTTCATGGGAAAGTCTGTCTTGGGAAGGTTGAGGGTTTCTTTGAATTCCACGAATACTCCTTTTTCAGGGCGTTCTTTTCCCTTGAAATTTCTCTAACGATTGACTAGAATCATGGGCCTGATATTCTTTTGGCACTGAAGCAGTCCAATGTTTTTCCGAAATTCCTCCCAGGGGCGATTAGCTCAGCGGTAGAGCACTGCCTTCACACGGCAGGGGTCACAGGTTCGAAACCTGTATCGCCCACCATTCCCCTCTCATCTGACCCCTCTCACTTGATTACGACCTTCTGGATGTCCTTCCATAGCCACGGAAGCTTTGGCAAATCCTCGAACTCGCCCACTCTTTTTGAGGAACACACCGGCCTTTCAATTCTTTTTCTGATCAATGCCAGGCCTTCATCCTCGTTTTTTTCTGTGATGACAATGTCGAGCGGGGACTCAGTTCTCTGACACCACATCACCGAATCACGAAAATAGCGATGGGACGAGGCGCCTCCCCACAATGAGAATGTGACTGCGAGCTCTCCCAGGAGTGACTCAATCGGACGGGCCATGGCAATTGACAGGACCTCCTCGAGCGCCAGGACATCGTCCTTGGCCCGGTGTTTTGTCTCATGGCTGACTCCGAGTGCGCTTGCCAGATTCGACAGCTTATGGCTTTTTTCTCGCGGAAGGAGCGATTTGAGAACAGGAACCGTGTCTATCCCTGGATTTCCCAGAGGAGGGGATTCCTGTCGCATAAGCTCCCTGTTGATCATTCCCAAATCAAACGACAGGTTGTGGGCGATGACAACCTTGTTCTGAAAATGTTCGCCATGCTCCTTCCAGAATTCTGAAAAGGTCGGGGCATTCTTAACCATCTTGTCGTCGATTCCGTTGATTCTGGTGTACATCGGCGGAATCTGGGTTTCAGGATTGATGAGGGAGGTTATCTGATTCTTTTTTCCCTTACCCTCCCAGAGAGAAAAGCTGATTTCGACGATTCTCGCGTCATTATGAAATAACAATCCCGTTGTCTCGACATCGACGAAAAGGATTTCATCGATCCCGTCAGCTCCGTTGGGTGTCAGGTCGCTCCCCTTTCCGTGTCAGGATCCCGGACCCGATGAGAATATTCTCCTGGTCGTAAAAGGCGGCGATTTGCCCCTCGACGACCCCGTCGTGTGCCTCTGTCAGGGAAAACCGGTTTCCTGCCCCCCTCTTTTTGCATGGGACCGGAGCCATGGTGGATCGAAATCTTACAAATATCGTCGCATGCTCATGGAGATCCGTATCAAACAGGATGCCCATCGGTTCCCTGACGGAAAATGTGTCTTCAAAGAGATCTTTTTTCTCGGAGAGACAGACTGTTTTCCCGGGGATATCGATCGAGTGAACATAGAGCCTCTTTCCCCCCGCAACAGTCAGCCCCCGACGCTGACCGCGTGTCAGCCCGATCGCGGTCGGAATGGTGCCAAGGCTTTCTCCTGACAGCAGGTGGACATTCCATTGTCCGGAATGGCTATCGGCTAATTCGACCTTGAGAAAATCCGTCACCCTTTTTTCCGAGACAAAACATACTTCCTGGTTTTCCAGAAGCCCCTCCACGGGAAACCCTGCCGATTTGGCCATTTCTTTCACCTGGGCCTTTGTCAGAGCCCCCACTGGAAAGAGTGTATTGTCAGGATTGATTTCCCGGGTCCGGCTCAAGAAATACGATTGGTCCTTGGCAACATCCTGGGCCATGGCCAGTCCATAAGTACGGTATTCCTTGGAGTATTGCCAGGAGGTGTAGTGTCCTGTCGCCACCTTTGTGATCCCGTTTTCTTCGGCCCATTTTCTCAGAAGAGGGAGCTTGACCTTCTGGTTGCAGGAGGTGCAGGGGTTGGGAGTCTCTCCTGAAAGATAGGAGCTTTTGAATGTACTGACGACGTCTTTGTTAAAATCGGATTGGGCGTTAACGACAGCGTAGGGAATATCAATGATTTTATTGCAGAGATATTCGACCATGGGGACGTGGCAGCATGTTCGTTCCCCCCATCCTTTTTCGGTGGTGTGAGGGTCATCCTCCCAGATCCTGAGAATGACGCCTGTGACATGATAGCCTTGTTTTTTAAGGAGCCACGCCGAGACGGCAGAGTCGACCCCTCCGCTCATTCCTACGACGACGTCACGATTTTTTTTCATCACCTTCGACAGTCTTATCCTTGCTCATTCCCGTTGACATTTCGCAGGTACCGTTAAAGATCACGCCCTCTTCGATCATCAGGACCGGAGTTTTTATTTCGCCCTTAATATTGGAGGGTCTGACGAATTGAATGGCCTCCTCGGCAATGACCTTTCCATTGACCGTGCCCCCGCAGACGATTTTTCCGACATTGACGGTTCCGGTAATGACGGCCCCGTCTCCTACAATGAGGGTATTCTTTGAGTGGATCTCCCCTTCAAGAACTCCATCGATTCTGACCGTCCCTTCAAACTGGAGGTAGCCACGGAAGAGTGTTTCTTTTCCAAGGAAGGCGATGATGTTTCCTTTTCCAGAGTCCTGTCCGCTATGCTTCATCGGGTCTTCCTTCTTTAAGAGGGGATTTTTCTGAGAGCCTGGTGATCATTTCCTCGAGTTCGTCCATTCTATTAAAACTCAGCTCGACCTTCCAGCCTTTTTTTTCTTTTTTAATTCTTGCACGACAACGCAGAGCCGATCCCAGAACCTGGGAATTCTCCCCGATCCAGGCCTGTACAGTTGTATCTTTTTCGGCCTTGGCTTTTACAGGTTTTGCCAGCTGATCCTCGAGAGCCCGGACTGAGAGGCCCTTTGCGACGATGAGGTCGGCCCATTTTTTCTGATTGTCGACAGGAATTCCTGAGAGAATCTTGGCGTGACCAAAGGTGATATCACCTTTTCTCAGGATATCTTTCACCGTTGAATCCATGTCGAGAAGCCTGAGGTAATTGGCGACGGTGGAGCGTTTCATGCCCAGGTGTTCGGAGATGTTCTCCTGGGTCCAGTCAAATTCTTTTGACAGCCTCTCGAGTCCCTCACCGACCTCCATCGCGTTCAGGTCGCTTCTTTTCAGATTCTCGACAAGGGCGATTTCGAGAAGATCCTGATCGGTCAGCTCCTTGATGGCGGCGTCGATCTCTTTCCATCCCAGCCTTTCGGCGGCTCTGAGCCGTCGCTCTCCAGAGACGAGCGTATAGCTCCCGTTTCTTTTGACCACGATCACAGGGTGGAGAAGGCCATGCCGTTCCATTGAGTGAGCCAGCTCTTCAAGCGACTCTTCTGTAAAAGATTTTCGTGGCTGGAATGGATTCGTCTGAAGGTCTTTCAGCGGAATTTTTGACGAGGCTCCGGGGGTCGATGTTCCTTCATCTCCATAAAGAGAGTCAATCCCCCGCCCTAAACTGATCTTAGCCATAGGCCAGTATCTCCTTTGCGAGTGTCATATAGGATTGAGCGCCCTTTGAGAGAACATCATAGAGGACGGCGGGCTTTCCATGGCTTGGCGCCTCTCCGAGAGTGACGTTTCTCGGGATCACACAGGAAAAGACCTCCTCCGGAAAATGTTTTTTAAGCTCGTCGAGTACCGATGTCGACAGCTTGTTTCTCTTGTCGTACATCGTGGGAAGAATGCCCTCAATCTTGAGGCCGGTATTCCAGCGTTGGCGGACGCGTTCCATTGTCTTGATCAGCTGTCCGAGACCTTCCAGGGCAAAAAATTCACACTGGACAGGGATCAGGACGGAGTTTGCGGCGACAAGGGCGTTGAGGGTGATAAACCCTAAGGATGGCGGGCAGTCGAGCAGAATAAAATCGTACCCGGAGGTTTCGTTTTCCGGCAGCCGTTCCTTGAGGATCCTGGCTCGTTCGTTGGGGTCGGCCCCGGCTACCTCTGGTTCAAATCCTGCCATTGAAACGGAGCATGGAATGGCCTCGAGATAGGGCAGCGCGGTTTTTTGGGTGGCTTCTTTTAATGTTCTGGCCCCGGAGAGAAGCTCGTAGGAAGAGATGGGGGGATGCCCTGCCGAAAGCCCAAGGCCGCTCGATGTATTTGACTGAGGATCAAGGTCGATGACGAGAACTCTCTTCTCTTCGACCGCAAGAGAGGCCGCCAGATTAATTGTTGTCGTCGTCTTTCCTACTCCGCCTTTTTGGTTGGCGATTGCCACAATCTGGGCCATTTTCTACTCCTTACGTGGAATGTTCCACGTGGAACATTTTTGAAATCAGCCGGAGAATTCAAGGAGAAACAGGGAAAAAGAGATGTGTTGCCCCCACTCGGGAACCCCCCCATTTATGACACAAGAAAGGAGAGGATGGCAAGCTTTTGTATGATCCTGTCCAAAGCGGACAAAAAAGGCGGGAGGGGAGAGGTGCGACTTTATATTTCTGTCGTGCAAGAAATCGTCAACGGTAATGGCCTTCATGAAAACGACAGGAGAGGTGACGGGACGGTCCAAGGCCGGAAGGATGGTGACGTTGGAGAGGGCAAGGTGGCGGGCGACAAAGTCGAGAAAGACCCTCTTTTTCTCAACGCGCTCAATGAGGAGATAAGAGTGGTCAGGATCGAGAATGGAGAGGATCAGCCCCGGAGAACCGTTTCCAGAACCAAAGTCGATCCGTGGCAAGGGATCGGGAATGCGTTGTCTGAGAAAGTGAAAGGCAAGGATTGGCTCCAGAAGAAGATGCTCCCGGACCTGATCCATGGAGTGATAACCGGTGAGACGGATACGGGAGTTCCATGCGAGAAGGAGCGAGGTATAGCGATCGAGGGATTCTCTTTGCAGGGAAGAGAGAGAAGGGGTCAGGGTGGAGGAGGGAGGGGTCGTCATGAAAGGGGAGGCACGCCTTTTGTAAGAAAAATGCGGAGAAGGTCGATGGCCCCCGGTGTCATTCCTCGCAGTGAAAGAGCCTGATGGAGTGTGGTGGGTCGGGATTTGAGCAAGCGTGTGCGGATCTCGTTGGAGAGTCCGGGAATGTGATGGTCGAAGAGAGAGGGGGGGATCGGAAGGTCTTCCATGCGATCCCATCGTTCTGAGGAGATGCGAACATAGCCTTCGTATTTGATGTCTTGTTCCAGGGCATCAAGCCAGAGCGTGGGCGTCTTGGAGAAGTCGATTCCCTCCTCTTTAAGGAGCTGGCGAAGGGTGACATCGGGGGAGCGAAGGAGGTGATAAAGAGATTTTCCTCCCCGGCGGGAGGAGTGGAGGGTCTGGCGAAGAGTGTTCTGACAGTCCGTTCGGGAATTAATGTAGTCGGTCTGGTCCGGTGTAAGAAGGCCAAGGGCGATCGCCTGGGGAGAGAGTCTGTCGACCGCATTGTCATTACGGATATAGAGCCGGTTTTCGGCCCGGCTGGTAAACATCCGGTAGGGTTCGTCGATGCTATGAGTCACGAGATCATCAATCATCACTCCGATGTAGGAGGTTTGCCGGTCAGGCGACCAGGGCGAGCGATCTTGAGCTTGGAGAGCCGCGTTGATGCCGGCTACGAGACCTTGGCCGGCGGCCTCCTCATAACCGGTTGTCCCGTTGATCTGGCCGGCGAGAAAAAGATTGGGCGTCGTTTTCACCGCCAGGGAATGATGAAGCTGGTCGGGAAAGACGAAGTCATACTCCACCGCGTAGCCCGGGCGAAGAATACGGGCATTTTCGAGGCCCGGAATAGAGGCGAGGATCTTTTCCTGGACATCCACGGGAAGGCTCGTCGAGATTCCATTTGGGTAATACTCATCGATGCCAAGACCTTCAGGCTCGATGAAAACGTGGTGGGTCAGATGGTCCGGGAACTTGACCACCTTGTCTTCGATCGAGGGGCAATAGCGAGGGCCAATCCCATGAATTTTTCCGGAATACAGGGGAGAACGATCCAGGTTCTGTCGAATTACCTCCCCTGTTTCAGGAGTTGTATGGGTCAGATGGCAGGAAAGAGGAGGGCCGTCAAAAAAGAGGGCGTCGGGGGGAGGAGCGAGTTGGGAAAAGAAGGGAACGGGCATATCTCCGGGCTGGGGTTCCATCCGGGAAAAATTGATGGAGCGCCCTTGAAGCCGGGGGGGGGTGCCTGTTTTAAGGCGCCCGAGGGAGAGACCGCATTCCCGGGAAAGAAAGTCGGAAAGGGAAAGGGAGGCGCGTTCCCCGCCCCTTCCTCCTGTCACGGAAGAAAGGCCGATGTGCAGATTCCCGTTCAAAAAGGTGCCTGATGTCAGGACAAGAGAAGAAAAGGAGATCCGGGTGCCGTCGGAGAGATGGAGGGCCGTCAGATGTGAGCCGGTGTGCTCAAGGGAGACCACCTCTCCCTGGCGAAGAAAGAGGAAAGGGTGGGAATCTAACAGTTGCCGGGAGAGTGTCCGGTATCGATGGCGGTCACACTGGGCCCGGATGGCCTGGACCGCCGCTCCTTTGCGGGTATTGAGAATACGGAGCTGGAGGGCGGACTGGTCGGCAAGGCGTCCCATGGCCCCTCCCATGGCATCAATCTCTCTGACAATATGTCCCTTTCCGATTCCTCCCACCGAGGGGTTGCAGGACATTTGCCCGATAAGGTCCAGATGAAGGGTCAGAAGCAGTGTGGTCGATCCGAGGCGCGCCGAGGCATAGGCCGCCTCGATGCCCGCATGCCCGCCGCCCACGATAACAACGTCCCAATGATGATTATGTGATTGCGAATTCATTCTTATTTTCCAAGGCAAAAGCGAGAAAAAACCCGATCATAGATTTCTTCAGAAGAAATCATCCCTGTTCCATCTTCCAATAGATGGCGGGCCTGTTCAAGGGCGGAAAGGGCAAGATCGAAGGCATGGGACGAAAGAGAGCTCTCCGCTGAAATGAGGGTCTTGAGAAAGGACGAAAGGCAGAGGGCCTGACGTTCGGAGTCGAGTAGAGGGTCGGTCGCATTGGGGGCTGAATAAAAGTCTTCCGCAAGGGAGGAAAGGGTGAGAAGGAGAGATTTCAAGCCTTTTCGAGTGCGTGCGGAGACGATGAAGTCCGGGGAGATCGAGGGTGGAGGGGAGGACAGGTCGGCCTTGTTCCAGAGAGTCAGGGTCTTCGTTCGCGAGGAGAAGGGGAGGGGTTCAGGGGACTCGGGAGAGGCCACCCAGAGAAGAAGGTCGACCTGGTTGATCGTTTTGCGAGCTTTCGCGATGCCCATTCCCTCAATGATGTCATCGGAGGAGCGGAAGCCCGCCGAGTCGAGAATCAGGAGGTCTCCAAAGGGAAACGAGAGACGGCCTTCGAGAAGGTCCCGGGTGGTTCCCGGCAGGGGAGAGACCAGCGCCTTGTTCGATTGGAGCATCCGATTAAAAAGTGACGACTTTCCAGAGTTTGGAGGGCCGGCGAGAAGAACGGAAAAAGAAGAAAAAAAACGTCGATTCTTTTTAAAAAGGGAAAGATGATGACGGGAAAGACGCTGGAGGGAGACAATCTTTTCTAAAAGAATATCGACAAGAGGGGTCTCGGGGGAGTCACTCAAGTCTTCGGGGTAATCGAGAACGGCATAGAAAGAGGCAAGAAGGTCGAGAAACTGATCCTTGAGGGCAGCCAGGGGATGGCGTTCCGGTTGGGAAAAAGAAGTATGGGCAGAAAGAAAATCGGAATAGGTCGGGGCTGAAATCATGCGGTGGAGCGATTCGGCCTTGAGCAGGGAGAGCTTGCCATTTTTATAGGAGCGGAGGGAGAACTCTCCGGGCTTTGCCTGGCGGATACCGAGACGTTCAAAGTGCTGAAGGAGAAAACGAATATTCTGGGGGTTTCCATGGGCATGAATTTCAATCACATCTTCGCCTGTCAGGGAATGAGGAGCTGGAAAGTAGAGAAGAAGAACAGAATCGAGGGGCTGGCCATGTAATGTGGGCGAGAGGAGAGTGGCCTTTCGGGGAACAGGAGAGGGGGTGCCGGGAAAGAGGGCGTGAATCCGGTTCCAGAGGTTATCCCCTGAAAGGCGGAGAATCCCTACAGGTTGAGCGATCAGTGCTGTCACCGGGGCGACTATGGGGTCCATGCTAAAAGGTCTCGAAAAGGGCCTTATTTAGCGGGGATCGTCTTAAAGACGTATCGCATGAGAACATATTGTTGGCCGATGGTAAGAAGGTTGTTGACAATCCAGTAGAGAACAAGACCCGCGGGAAAGTTAAGGAAGAAAAAGGTCATCACGACAGGAAGAAAGAGCATGATTTTCCGTTGCATGGGGTCGGGAGTGGAGGGTGTCAGCTTTGTCTGGACGACCATGGTGATCCCCATGATGATCGGAAAGATGTAGTAAGGGTCCTTCATGGAAAGGTCGTGAATCCAGAGGAGAAAAGGGGCCTGACGCAACTCAACAGTGTTATTAAGAATGTTGTAAAGGGCGACAAAGACCGGAATCTGAACGAGCACCGGAAGACAGCCTCCCAGCGGATTGATTCGTCGCTCCTTGTAGAGCTCCATCATGGCCGCGTTGAGCTGGGCTTTGTCATCTTTGTGTTTTGCCTGAAGCTTTTTAATTTCTGGCTGCAGCTGCTGCATCTGGTTCATGGAACGAAACGACATATAGGCGAGAGGAGAGAAAAGAATCTTGATCAGAAGGGTAACGAAAATAATGGCAAAGCCATAGTTTTGCATATGGGAATACAGCGTCGAGAGAAAGACAAAGAGGAATTTCGCGAGGAAGCTCACCAGGGTAATGCGTCCGAAAACAAACCATCCGAAGTCGACGGTGTCGAGAAGCCCAGGTTCGGCAGATTTCAAGAGGGAGTAGCGCTTCGGTTCTCCGGTCAGCACAAGAGAGGCATGGGTGTTGTTGAAGGAGAGACGGATAAATGAATTTGTTTTGTCTTTGATAATTTCGGTGGAAGCCGGAAATCCTTTGAGAGAAAGATAGCCAATGAAGTATTTGGTTTCATTGCCAACCCAGGTCAGGGCCGAGGGAGGAAAGGCTTCGGAAATATCTTTTTTAAATTCATTCATTTTTCCGTCAGGGGTTCCGTAGATAGGGCCCTGAAATTCGGTTCCAATGAATTGGGCCTCGTCGGACATGCCAAAATTGAGACCGGGGAGGAAAACAAGATCGAGATGGTCGGGGTTATCGACGGAGACATTGATGTGATAACCCGCAGGTGCGAGTTCATAAGACAGGGTGACGGGGTGGTTGTTGAAGGAGTAATAAAGTGAGAGCGTCCCTGATCCAGAGGTGACGGAAATGTTCGGGGAGGAAAGCGGGGCTCCGTTATATTCGGTCCGCAGGAGGGTCAGGGGAAGGAGTCCGTTCTTGTCATGAACGACGAGCCCGCCTCCCATAAACCCGGGCTTTGAACGAAGAAGATTGATATTGGTCTTTTTATCGTAATCAAAATAAGAAAGAAGCTGCCAGCCGGTCATTGTCCCGGATGTTTGGGAAAAAGTCAGACGGACGTCCTTGTTCGCCAGGGAGACAAGCGAGGACTCCATGTCGTTAATCATGGGGACGGATATGAGATTCGACGATATGATGCCCTGTTTAGGGGCACTGGAGGGCGCCGGTGTCTGGTGGGTTGAAAAATAGTAGTAGAGAAGAAAGTTAAAACCTAAGACGACCGCGATGAGGGGAAGCATTTTTTTTAACATGTAACGGATACTTTCCTTATGAAGTGACGAAGGTCATGGAAAATCAACGCCACCCGGATGGAAGGGATGACATCGTGAAATCCTGAACAGGGATTTGATCAAGGCACGATGAAAAGGGTACTTCTTAAAGGAAAGACGAGCATATTCTGAACAAGAAGGATAGAAGCGGCAAGACTGAGGAAGGAAGGGGGATATATATCTCTGGTAAAGAGAAATCAGACCCTGCATCGTCATGCCTTCAAGCGTAATAGCGTTTTCCGGGCTTGAACCATCTGGTCAAGAATCAGTTCGAAGGAGGTTGTCAGCGCTGGGTTCCGTCCCATGATGATATAAGAGCCCGGAGGAAAGCCTTCGGTCAAGCGGTAGGCTTCCTTCAGGCGTCTGCGAACACGATTCCTAAAAACGGCTTTTCCAATCTTTTTTCCGACGAGAACGCTCAATCGATATTCGCTGGAATTCTGACAAAGAAGGACAAAGGAAGCGGAGACAACCTTTATGCCGGGAGAGTCGATGATGCGCTGGATTTCACCACGGGTGAGCGAGACAGGTTTCAATCTCGGGAGCGCTTTAAACAGAAAGCTTGTAACGACCCTTCGCGCGTCTCTTCTTTAAAACCTTTCGTCCGGCCGTTGTCGCCATGCGCTTTCTGAAACCATGAGTTCTGGCCCGGCGGAGGTTGCTTGGATTAAATGTCAAAGACATGAGAATCTCCTTCTTAAAACGCCCTTAAAGACAATCTAGTGAATGGTCTCGGGAACAATCTGAATCTTGAGGGAGCTATGAATACCGTGTCCCAGGTTAACGGAGAGGGTATGTTCTCCAAGTTCTCGAAGCGGGCTTTCGATATGAATCTGCTTCTTGTCGAGAACGATCTGCTGGGAAGCCAGAAGATCTGCGATATGCATGGAGGTAACAGAGCCGAAGATCTTGTCGTTTTGGCCGACTTTGACGGGAACCGGAAGAACGAGCTCTGAAAGTCGTTGCGCCAATGTCTGTAAGCGCTCCTTTTCTTTCATGGCCGCTTTGCGGATTTTTTCCTTATGAACTTCGAGGGCCGCAATTTCAGCTTTGCCTGCAAGGACGCAAAGTTGCTGGGGAAGAAGATAATTGCGGGCATAGCCAGCGGATACCGAGACGAGATCTCCGGCATCACCAAGATTTTCAATGTGTTGTTTTAGAATGACATTAGTCTTGCCCATGGCCTCTCCAGATTTTTAAAAGTTAAACTTGAATAATATAACAGGGGGCCACAAAGAAATCAACGAAATCGCGCAAAAAGAAAAAGCGAAGGGGAATTCGTCACAGCTCATTGAAGAGAAGGAAAGAACGAGGTTAAACTCATAAAGATAATGGTCAATGAAAGCCACTTTCAGGAGAGCCGATGAGAACAGGCTTTACGACGGGAGCCTGTGCCCAGGCCGGAGTCAAGGCGTCCCTTGAGGCGCTGTTGACGGGGGCCTTCGAAAACCAGGTGTCCGTCAAACTTCCGAATGGCAACGAGGCAAGCTTTGAGATTTTCCGGAAGATTGCCCTTGATATCAGTGGAGAACGTACCGCTTCGTGTTCCATTATCAAAGATGGAGGCGACGACCCCGACTGTACACACGGAGCAGAGATTGAAGTTGAAGTCGTCGTGAACAATAAGGGGGGAGTCGCGTATATTGCCGGGCCGGGTGTGGGAACCATGACGAAGCCAGGATTGTCGGTGGCGGTGGGTGAGCCGGCGATTAACCCTGTTCCCCGGCGGTATATGGAGAAGGAATTTAACAACGCAAGAAAAAATATTGAAAAGAAATTTGGCATTCAGAATGCAGGAATAACAATAAAGATTTCGATCGCAGATGGGGTGGAACGGTCCAAGAAAACACTGAATGAAAGGCTCGGGATCGTTGGAGGACTTTCAATTCTTGGAACAAAGGGAATTGTTGTGCCTTTCAGTACGGCAGCGTACCGGGCCAGTATTTCTCAGGCAATGGATGTGGCAAAGGCGAGAGGAATCGAAACGATCGTCCTGACAACAGGCGGGCAAAGCGAAGCCTTTGCCATGAAGCTCTATCCGGATATTTCGGCTGAAGGATTTATTCAGATAGGCGACTTTACGGGATTTTCAGTCAAAGAGGCGGGGAAGAAACACTTTTCAAAGGTCATTATGGCCGGATTTTTGGGGAAGTTTTCGAAGCTGGCCAAGGGAGTGACCCAGACGCATGCGGCCGGTTCCCAGGTTGACCTTGCGTTTCTCGCCAGCCTTGCCAAAGAAACAGGCTCTGATGAGACAGTATGTCAGGAAGTTTCGATGGCTAATACAGCGCGTCATGTGGGTGAGATTCTTGAGAAAAGCGGAAATATGGGTTTTTTTTTCCTCCTCTGCAAGAAAATTCTTGTGCACATTGAGAAGATGACACCACGTCCGGCCTCTATCGAGATTTTATTGACGAATTTCGAAGGCAAGCGGGTGGGCACCGCACAAAGTGGTTCGGAGGAGAC
>JAJZCZ010000076.1 GCA_021828805.1 Nitrospirota bacterium
ATGGAGCTCGCGTCTCCTCTTGTCCACTGGCAGGTATGCTTTGCAGAAGATCAACAAAGGAGTCAAACTTCCGGACAGGCTCCACGAGACAGCGGAGCGCAAAGCGATCGAAGAAGGCCTCGAGATTATCCCCCTGGGAGGGGTGGGCATTGCTTGCAGCAAAGAGTGAAAGCAGTGCCGCCGGAGTGGGAGCGGGATCGTGCCAGATTCTCTCGTTCATGAATCCGAGCAGTGTCAGAAGAAGCGACTTGGGAGCCCGGAGGACCTCGTCTAAAAAGACCAGAGCCCCCTCGGCAATGCCTATGGGGGAAAGAGGCGAGGAGGAAAGCGCCGCCCGGTCGCTCTCCATGTGAAGGAGTCGCTCATAGTAGGCAAGATTGAAGAAGCGCTCAGCGGCAAGGCGAATCACAAGGCTTTTTCCTGTTCCTGGCGGGCCCACCAGGTAGAGGTGCTCGCCCGAAAGAAGCGCCAGCACTACCGCCCGAACCACCTCTTCCCGCTCCTTGAGCATCCGGTTGAGGTCGCTCTCAAGCCTTTTTAGCTCCCGCACAATCAGCTGCCCTTCCTCACCGGATTGCACGCATGCCTTCTCGCTCACAACCCCGGTCATTTCTCACCACCCCCGTCAAGCACAGGAAAAGACTCCATGATCATGATAGAAAATCGGGTTCCCCGGGAGAGGGTATAGGTCGTTCGGTTCACCGGAGACGGGATCTGACTTCCCGCCATAGCCATGGCATTACTCCCCGCTTGCATGGCCATGAGATCTCCCACATTGTTACCGGACCACCCCATGGTTCCCACCGCCTCTCCTCCCAGCATCATGCTGTTCTGGGCCACGGACCGGCCGATATTGCTGCCTTCATGGCGATCCACCGGAACAGGGACTCCTTCTCGCCCTCCCGAGAGGGCAAACCCCGTAGTATGGGCCTCGAGTCCTCCCGGATAGAGAACCCGGGTAAAGCGGATCCTGAGGCGAGAACCCGCAAGGCTTTCCGGATACCCTAAAACCTTGGTTCCCGGGGGAAGGTGGAAGGCAGAGAGTGAGTGGCCGCTTATCCGGACAACAACGGGCATCTGGGCGCCAGGACCGGTAACGGTCTTTTCTGCCACCACCGCCACCTCGCTTCCGGCGGCGACCCGACGCGTCGAAGAACTAACCGGCGATTCCCCCCCAGCCGAGCGCCGGATCGCTTCCGCCTGACGGGCCAGTCTGGCGGGTTCGACCGTCTGCCCGAGGACACTCTTGATCGCCGAGAGAATCAAAGGGGATCCGCCGTCCCCTCCGGTTCCTGCCCCTCCTTCCGGACCCTGTCCATCCAGATAAACGGTGCTTTTTGTATCGAGAGGGTGTCGTTCCACCTGCGTAGCCCGCTCGGAGAGGGGACGTTCAGAGAGTGGCATCCGGGGAGGATTCGGGGGCGGCAGTCGAGGGGCGGCAAGATCACTCCATCCGGGTGGCCCACCGTCGCTCCGTGAATAAACAAGCCCCTCCCCTGCCCCTTCGCCCCCACCTGGATGGCTCACTTTAAAGACCAGGTAAAGAAGAAGGCCCACAACGGCCGTTCCTCCCAGGAAAAACCAGCGATTCATTTTTTCTCTCCCATCTTTTGGAGCCGGAAGACCCGGCGCCCCCCCTCCTGCGCATCGACCCTGATTTCAGCCAGATATCCCTCTCTGGAAGACGTGAGAGGCGGCGGATCAGCGGGAAGCAGAATGCGTTCTTTCCCGTGGGCAGGAATACTCATCTGATAGCTCCGGCTGTAGTCCTGCCCATCCATATAATCCTTGCGCCCCTCCCAGAAAAGCGAGGTTGTAAAAGATCGCAGCCTCACGTCCTGGAGAACGGCCGGGCGGGACGTCTCGTTACGAACTTCAAAGAGGGCATAGGAGACATTGCCCAGAGACGAAAATCCCAAAAAATCCGCCGCGATCCCTTCTTTTCTTTGACTCACTCCCACCGGGACCTTCGGGCCGGCATCCCGGAGTGTCTTGAGAGCCTCCCTTTTTAAATCGACCTTTTCCCGGAAAGCCAGGTCAGCCTCCATCTTCCTTTTCAGGGGATTGAGATTGACCACGGTCTCACTCTGGGGGAGGTAAAAGGTCAGGAGGTCATCCTCTTCCCCTTCAGCCACGACCCGAAGCCGAAAGGCAAACTGCCGGTGGAGGGTATAGACGATCATGTTGGTCGTCGTCTCATGGTCCCAGGTAATGGGCTTGATCTTGACCCGGCTTCCAAAAACCTCTGCCATAAAAAGTTTAGAGTCGCCAAGGTAGACCTCTTTCGCCTCCTCGGGCAAGTCGATGAGGGTGACGTGAGAGACAGCCGTCCTGATGGTATAGACATGGTTGGTGTCGTAGACGATCGTGCGGATGCCGGAGTGTTTTTTCTTGTGAACCGCCTCCCGTTCTCTCCGCCGCATCTCCCGATCCACGCCTTCCCGTATCCGGCGGGGGCTGAAGGCAATCACCGGATCCGACAGATCTCGTTTAGAAAGCCCACGAGAAACATCATGAGGTACCCGAGAGGATAACGATGGTGCAGAGAGCGTCTGACCAGCAACGGGAGGCGTGGGAAGAAAAACGCTCTCCCGGTCAGAAGAAAGATCCGGAGCGATCTTTTCCGGGATCGGCGCAGAAACCGCGGAAGGCTTATGATCGGAGGAGGAGCGCGCATCAATGAAAATGAGAACCGGAAGAAGAATCACAATGACTGCCACCCCGAAGCCGGCCCAGAAGGTTCGGTTCACCGGAGCGCCCCCCCTCCTCCCGGCGATGGCTGCGTCTCTTCCTGGTAGCGCAAGACCCAAAGACCGTAAGGATTGCCGGGAGTGGCCGCCCCGCGCGAGAGAATGATCCTGGCTGAAAAAGACTGGGACTTTCCGTCGGGATTTCCCTGGGCATAGGTGGTGCGGTTTCCGGCCACCTCGACCGACCAGATATCCCGTCTCACCGGATGCATGACGAAGCTGGTCAGGGAAAGAACCGTATGGATCCTGGCCCGGGAGACGCTCTCCACGAGGTTTTGGGAGAGGATGGCCCGCTTCATCCGGAGCCTCAGATCAGGAGACATGACAGCCAGGGCCTTTCCGATGCGATAGGAGGTCTCGAAGGAGTCGTAGGCAGTAAGATTCTCCAGAAAGTCATGGACGAATGTCCGGGAGATCCGTTCAAGGTTCTTCTGGAAGACTCCGTCGGAAAGCGGAGAGAGAACCTGCATCCGGCCGTCGGAGGAAAGACCCACGACCAGCGTATGGTCGCCGGAGAGAAGAATGATCCCTCCTGTGTCGAGGGCCAGCATCACCAGCGCCCCGATCACAAGTCGCCTCAACTGTCGAAAGCCCCTTACAATATCTTCCCGGCTCCCGTAGAGGGAGGGGGAGGTCCAGAGAGGGCGTTCCTCCGCGCTCTCTTCTTCAGGTGATTCCCGCAAGAATCCTGTCATCATCCTCTCATCCGACACACACTACTCCTTTTTGGGGGTGGAGCTTTTTCTTACTCGAGGCTTTGTAACCGCTTTCTTCGGAGAAGAGGGCTCTTCGTCTGCGGAGACTTTCTTTTTTGCCGGGCTTCGAGCCGAGCCTGTCTTTTTTGGAGCGGAAGAATCACTTTTTTTCGTGCGTGGGGCTCTCTTGGTTGAGGGAGTCCGGGAAGATTTCGCACCCTTGCCCTCCTCTTTCCTCTTTTCTGGTTCCGTCCCCTCCTCCGCCTTCTTTTTGGCCACCCGCTGCCAGACCATCGAGGTAAAGTCCAGCGGGCCGAGACGAAGCTGTCTCTTGCGATAGACTCTTTTCCCCTGGCCCAGATCCTTCGTTGTCGTTCCCGCTTTGAACTCGCCGGCACCGAAGGGAAGTTCTCCTTTGAGCAGAGGCTTTGAGATGATGTTGTGCCAGAGATTTCTTCCCAGGCTCTCCGCCTGGGGGCCCATAAAGGAGCCAATTCCTTCATACGAGCGGTCGAGCAGAAGATGGGTCAGAATCGGGACGAAGAGGATCATCAGGACCAGGACGAGCAGAATCCCGATTTCGAGAACTCTGTTGACGAGGGCCTGAGAAAAGGGGGCGGCTGAAAGGGCCTGGTAGAGATTGATCGAGGAGAAGATTCCGATCAGAAGATTGTGAAAAAGAAGCCACAGGCTGATCTCAAGGGAGTTTCGTGCCCACTGGGAGACAAGAAAGAAGAGGCCCGGAACGACGGCAACAGCCAGAAGAAGAGGGCCGACAATATAAAGAAAGGCCAGAAGAGCGTACCTCACCAGAGAAAAAGCCAGCACGATCACTTTGAGGGCATCGAGGAGGATGAGGTAGAGAATCCCCATCGGATCTGAGAGAAATCCCACAAAAGAACCCACTGACCCTGGAATGAGGCTCGACTGCCAGATCCGTTCGTAGAAGGCCAGGACGAGGGAGCTGGGGTAAAGAGATTGTGCCAGAGCTCCCACGACCGTGACACCGTCCGTGAACCAGCCGTCGTAGCCGGCCAAAACAATAAAGACCACCATGGCACGGAGAAGATCGCCGAAGACTCGCTCCCCTCCCCGCATTTTTAGCCAGAGAAAAACCAGAGCGATGGGAAGACTCACAAAGAGGAGAACCCGCGTGAGGGTCGCAATCTGCTGGCGCACCGGAAGCAGGACGCAGGGGATGGTCGCCGTGTCCTGAAAAACGAGGATCCCCTCCGCAGAGGGGCAACTCAACCCGGACCTCCCATCACCGGTACATGATCCACTGGGGAAGGTCGATCTTCAGGATTTCCTGATCCCGGAGATTATTGTAGTGATTCTGGTCGAGGACCTGCCCTTTGAGCCCTGACCGTGAGGCCTGAACCTTGAGAAGATAAAGGAGGTCCTGATGTATGGTTACCAGAGTCTGAAACATCCGGCCTTCCATGTCGGCTCCGAGGCGAATGGCTCCTTCCGGGCTGGCCTGATAGGCCATGGAGTGAACGCTGCTTCCGCTGGCGTACGCCAGTGGAACCTGAGGGAGTCCCGAGACCGCCTGTCCCAATCCCTCGGCGGCCGATTGGGTAACCCCAGAAACCCCCGCCCCGCCCACCGGCGACGGCAGGGTCATGGCCGGGACCGGCGGAAGCATCGGCGTGGCATAGAAGTCATTCCCCTGGTTTTTCTGGAGAAAGAACTGATGGAATCGGCTCATGGACATCCTCATCTGATTTTCAACCCAGAGGATCCGGCTCTCGATAACAGTGTTGGGCCCGGGAAGAATGCCCGCAACACTCCTCTGCGGAGAGACTCCCAGAACCAGGACGGCAAGGAGCACCCCCTGCCAGACTTTCTTTCGACTCATGGATTTATCCCTCCTCCATTTCCCGTTTTTTCCAGCTCTCGTTCGCCAGGGACAGAAGAGCCTCGCGGGCCGATCCCTCTTCTTCAAGGGCCTTGGCGAAGAGCCGGTCTTCCTCGGGCGAGCGGGCGGCCATCCAGTACTCCAGAGGCGAGGGCTCAAGGCGCAGGATCCCCCGTCGGGTTCCCATGGAGAGGTAGCACTCGGAAAACTCTCCCCGCGCAAAGTCCAGGGAGTCGATGATCCGGATTTCCCGGTCCGATAGCCCGATCTTCCGGTAGGTTTCCGGGAGAACGGAGCACGGGAAAATCCACTTCCACGATGAATTGCCGAGAATCCCCCCTTCCCGCTTCTCCCCCAGCCAGTCCTCGGGAGACTGGCTCATGGCAACGACTCCTCCCCCGAATTTTCTGGCCGTGCGATACATGTGCTCGAGAAATCCTGTTCCGGAAAACTGCGTCATCAGGCGGTGCGCCTCATCGTAGATGAAGTAGAGCCGACGGTTTTTTTCACGGAATAGCTTCTCCATGGAAATCCCTGCGATAAAAGCGAAGACGATTCCACGAAGAGCCTCCTGGCGATCGAGACCGGAGAGGTCAAAGGCCAGGAGACGGGACTGAGGACGGAATCCCTGGGGGTTGTTGAAGAGAGGGGCATAGAGCCCTGTCGACCAGGACTCAAGCGTCTTGGCCATGCGCACGGAGCTCTCCTCATCCTCGGCATCGCGGCCCCGAAAAGAGAAGAGAGTCCGGACAAGATCGCTGAGACAGGGTCGCGCTTGGGCATCGGGAAGGCGATCATACAGATCTCCCAGGCACTGCCCGAGAATACCCCGATGGAGAGGTGTCACGGGATGGGCGGTAATCAGGAAGGTCTCGATAATGGCGACCAGAAAACCCATCCAGTCCGGGTCATAGAGCCCTCCTTCACGTGAGAGGTCTTCCTTGAGGGGAAAGGGGTTCAATGAAAAATCTCCCGAGAGATCGACCCGAACATAGTCCCCGCCAAAAAAGGCGCTCATCCTCTCAAAATCTCCCCCATTTTCCACAATGACGGCGTGGTGGTCGGGGCTGGCCAGAAGATACTGGTTGAGGAGCATCTTGACCCCGAAAGACTTTCCCGAGCCCGACCGGCCCAGAACAAGGCCATTGGCATTGGGCAACTCCCGGCTCCAGAAGTCGAGTGCAAGGGCCTCCTGCCTGTGGTTCTTGGCAAAGAACCAGGGGTGATCCATGTCGGGAAAACGATCCCAGACCGGAATAAATCGTGCCGCCTGGGCCGTCGTCACCACCTCCCAGCGGTCATTGGCACATCCATCTGCGGGGAACTGGCTTCGAAAAAGGGGCCACTGACGGTAGGGTTCGGCGGCGCAGAGCGCTCCATCGGCCTCCGAAAAGGCCCGCAAGGTCTCCTGCCCCATCTCGGAGAGGCGTTTTTTGTCGGAATGCCAATAGCCAAGAGTCAGGTTGAGGAGAAGAGGAGAGCTCTCCTCCTCAGGCCCCTCGTGAAGGCTCTTGAGGAAGTCATCCTGCTCTGCAATGACCGACTCCAGACGATAGGACTTGCCCGGGAGAAGCAGAGTCAGAAAGCGATTGACCGTTGAGTTCGACTGGATGGCCCGACTCGCAAGCGGG
Source organism: Nitrospirota bacterium (assembly GCA_021828805.1). Classification (GTDB taxonomy): domain Bacteria; phylum Nitrospirota; class Leptospirillia; order Leptospirillales; family Leptospirillaceae; genus UBA4572. Next base: position 6,938 of record JAJZCZ010000076.1, read on the forward strand.
GCGTCGGGCTTGAAGAGGTTCAGGGTGAGGTCACAGTCGAAGTCGGGCCCCTCCAGGATGGGAGACAGGGTCTCCCGATGAAAGGAGGCAGGAAGCTGTCGCAGAGCATGAAACCGGCCCCAGAGGACAGCCCCATCCGGACGAAAGGCCTTGATCTCTCCGGGGAACTCCTGAAACGTCGTCTGGAAAAGAGGAGGAATCTTGCCACGCCTGTCTTCCCTGAATCCATCAAGAGTCAGAAGGCCGGGATTGGCCCGGCCGGCCAGATGAGCCAGAATCTCATCTTCACGAGGTGAGGATCCTTCCATCCCCGCCCCCGGCAGAAGGGCCAGTACTGCCTCTTCTAGCTGCCGGATCTCCCG
>JAJZCZ010000077.1 GCA_021828805.1 Nitrospirota bacterium
TCCTTTTGTCGATTCGGCGCCGGGCCGCGGTTTCCAGGGATTTCCAGGACTCCCGTTGTCGGACCAGAATGGACCGTGCCCCTCCACGCAGCGAAAATACGCCGTTCCTTTCGATGTCGTCTCCGCGCTGAGTGGCTTTCGGCAGGTGGGACACGGAGGCCCGTCGGAATTGAGCGAAGGCCTCTCCGCAAACGGAGCTCCCGGCGTCCCGGCAACATCGGTCAGAGGGGGATGAACCGGCTCCCCCGCCTCCGTTTTTTGAGAGCAGGTCCAGAAAAAAACCCCTTTTTTGTTCCGGCTTTCCCGGCGCGTCACGAGAGCCTGCCCCCCGCAGACGGGACAGGCGATTTTGGCCGGGGAGGAAGGATCTCCCGCCAACCCCCCCTGCCCTTTCGTGAGAAGCGTTCGGGTCTGTTCCCGGACGAGGTCGGCGATCCCTCCGACAAACGCCTCCATCCTCTCCTTTCCGGCAGAAACATCGGAGAGGCCATCCTCCCATCGGGCGGTCGTCACCGGATCGGCGAGAGGGGGGAGCGTGGCATCAAGAAATGTTACGAGCGAGCGGCCCTTCTCCGTCGAGAGGAGCGTCTTGCCTTTCCGGACGATGTATTCTCGTTTCACCAGCGTCTCGAGAATGCCGGCCCGCGTCGCCTCCGTTCCGATCCCGGACGTTTCCTTGAGGCGGTTTTTGGCGTCGGGATCCTCGACAAACTTGTGAATGTGACTCATGGCCTCGATGAGGGTTCCGTCGGTAAATCGCGCCGGAGGCCGTGTCTTTTTCTCCTGGACCTCTCCCCCTTCTCCGAGGACGGCCTCGCCCGGACGACACTCGGGGAGAGAGGGGAGGTCCTCCTCCCCCTCCTCCTCCCGATCCTCCCGCCCGAAAAGACGCGTCCATCCGGGATCGATCTCCTGGCGGCCCGTCGCGGTCCAGATCTCTCGGTTCATCTCCACGGAAAGAGCGGCGGAAAAGTAGCGGTGGTTCGGGAGGAAGAGAGCAAGATAGCTCGAGACGATCATGTCGTAGATCTTCCGCTCTTTTTCCGACAGATCCCCTGCCCTCTCTCCGGTCGGGACGATGGCGTGGTGGGCCGTCACCTTCGCCGTATTCCAGGCGGGATGTTTCCGGGACGCGGAAATCAGGGGACGAATGGTCGGGGAGACGGGGAGTGTCTGTAAAATCCGTCCGGCCTCCGAAAACTGCTCCACAGGAAGAAATCGGCAGTCCGTTCGCGGGTAGCTTGTGACTTTCTTTTCGTAGAGGCTCTGACACGTTTTCAGCACCTCGTCCGCCGACAGTCCGAAACGTCCGGAGGCCGCTTTCTGGAGGGCCGAGAGGCTGTAGGGAAGGGGCGCGCTCTTGCTCTCCTCCTTTTTTTCGTAGCGGGAAATCTTTCCCGCTCCCGACCCTTTGAGAGAGAGAGCCTCCGCCTGGCGTCGGTCCGTGAGACGTCCCTCCTCGTCGAATCCCGGGCCGGACGGATCGGACGGCTTCCAGAGGGCGGAAAACGTTCCCCGCTCATGTCGGATCCGGGCCCGGACCTCGAAATAGTCCCGGGCGGCGAAGCGCTCGATGGTGAGATCCCGGTGGACGACGAGCGCCAGCGTCGGTGTCTGGACGCGGCCGATCGAGTAGAAGGAACCGGAGGAAAGACTTGCGGCGCGGGTCAGGTTCATTCCGACGAGCCAGTCGGCGCGGGATCTCGCCATGGCGGCGTCCGACAACGGCTTGTAGGAATGATTGTCGCGGAGATCCCGAAATGCCTTATCGATGCTCACCTTGTCCAGTGCGGACAGCCAGACGCGCTCGACGCGGCCCCGGTAGTGGAAATGATCGAGAATCTCATCAATCAGCAGCTGGCCCTCCCGATCCGGATCGCCCGCATGAACGACGAGGTCGGCCTGTTTTAAAAGCTCGCCGATATGATTGAGTTGGGTTCGGGCCTCCGGCTTGGGAATCTGCTTCCATGTGGACGGAATGATGGGGAGATCCCCCGCCCGCCAGATCTTTTTTTGCGTTTTCGGATTCAGGGGAACGTCGGCGGGCAGGTAGTCGTCCGGGTCGGCCAGTTCCAGGATGTGGCCGAAGGCATTCGTGACCTCGTAGTCCCGTCCGACGACATCTTTGATGGCCCGAGCCATGGAGGGTTTTTCGGCGATGACGAGTTTCAAGGGTTTCTCCTTGTTTGTGTGATGAAGAGCGCCCTTACCGACGTCCGGAATAAAGATAGAGGTGCGACCCGATCCGGACCCCGGTCCCGTCGATGCGGCTCACCCGGCCCCAGGGAAGAGTCTCTCCCAGGGAGACCTCCATCCTCCGACCGTTCGGCCAGACAAGAACGGCTCTCCTCTTGTTTCCCATTCCCGCGGCGACCGCGACCGAGGGACCGCCTCCCCCCTCTTCGAGCCGAAGAGGATCCTTCGCCGCAATCTCTTTTTTGAGAGCGGCGTTGGCCGCCTCCGTCTTGAGGAGCTTTTTCTGGGCCTCGAGGCGAAAATACTTGCTGAGACTTCCTTGATGGTCGCGGCGGGGAGTTTTGGGGGACAGAGAGGGTGTCGCATTGCCCTCCAAAAGAGACGAAGGCGCCGGAGGGAGAGGAAGAAGATTCTCCGCGGACGCCACCCCGGAAAAAAACACTGTGACGCTTAACGCCAAAAGACCGATCAGTCGCTCAGGACGCATGTTTCCATTCTCCTTTCAGGGTCCAGCCCTTCCCTTTGGACCAGATGAGTGCCGTGGCCGAAAATCCGGGAACGGAAGAAATTTCGGTCAGAAGCCCCGGATCGTCGGGAAGAAGAGGAAATGCGATCGCCGGAGGATTGCTTCCGACCTCCTCGATCCCCTCCCGTTCGAGAACGGTCGCCAGGTCTTTTTTTTCCTCCCGGAGAGTCGGAATTTTCGAGAGCAGCAGAGACGAGGAGGGAACATGAAGGGACCACGACCCTTCCGCCTCCCCGTTGTCCCGCATTTCTACGGAGCGGCGAATCGCGGATTCGAGATCCCGGACGGTTCCGGCCGAAGACGACTCTCTCCGGTAGCGGACCACGAGGGTCGTCGGACCACACCGGACTCCCTCGACCGACCAGCCGGCCGGAGCCTCCAGAACGGATTCGAACGCATTCCGGCAGGCCGCGACCAATCGGGCCACGGACACGATCCGGACAAATGGAGAGGGGCGGGACAAGGGGGGGTGCAGACGCGCCCATTCCCGCGCCGCCTCCGCCCTCCGGTGAGCGACGATCGCCCGGATCCCCACAAACGCAAGGCTCCCCAAAATAATCGCGAGCCCCCCCACAACGAGGATTTTTTTCTTGAGAAGTTCATTCATTCCGGCCTCCGATCTGGGGAGTGACGAGGACGACCGTTTGATCCCGCGTGATCCTGGCCCGGGAACCGGCGTCATTTTTGTTGAAGTTTTTCCGAAGCTGCTCGAGTCCTCCGACGACGACCGTTTCCCCATCTTTTGCCGTCGTCCACTGAAAGAATGAGTCTTTGCGGGAGGACGATCCGGCCAGGCGGACCCCAATGAGAACCTCTTTTCGGGAAATCACGTGAGGGATGATTGTCAGGGCAAAACCTTTGGCTCCCGCCGGAACCGCCCGATCTGAATAGGTATGAAGAACCAGGGTTGTTTTTGCTGTGCTCTTATTTCGCCCATCGGCGGGGGACGGAGTCGTACTGTCCTGACGCGAAAGGGTCGTTGAGAGGACCACCACCTTCAGGCGCACGGGCCGCATCATCCGCTCGTTCTCCGCCATGATGGCGTGAACGGCTTCGTCGAGCCGTTCCGGATCGGCGGAAATCGTGACCGTTCCGGACTGGGGCACCCCATCGACCCGGCCGTCCGGACCCACGATCGCGGCCAGATCCTTCAGAAATGCCTGGAAAAAGTCCTCTCCTCCGGGGGAGGGAAGAGAGGGATCGCCGGGAGGAATGGCCAGCGAGAAGGTTCGCGTCAGCGTCCTGAAAAAGACGATGCGTCCCTTTGTATAGGACCAGTACACATCATATCGGGCGGACAGAACATCGAGAACGTGCGAAAGAGAGCCCTGAACCCTGATCCGGGATGTTTGGCGAAGAAACGGCCCGAATCCCTCCACGACAATGGCCGTTCCTGTCATGTCGGAAAGAGAGGCGGCCAGCTCCTCGAGGGTCTGGGGCTGTTCCGAAACGAGAAACGTCGCCTTGTGGAACAGGGAGGGGAGCGCTCCACTTTCGGCGCCGCCTCTCCGAATCCCCGCGTCCTCGGCGTCCCCAAACCAGCTCTTTCCTTTTTTCTCTTTTTTTGGGGGGGACCGGCGGGAAAGATCGGACATCGCGAGGGATTCCTGATAATGTCTGTTCACCTGATCCATTTCTCCCTGGGTGAGATCGGGAACATTCTTGAGGGGCGGGGGAGAGGTGAAAAGAGAACATCCACTCAACACGACGAGTCCACTGGCGAGAAGGATTTGACTCGTTGACCAATTTTTCATGGGCTCACCTTTATGTTAGCGGTCCTCGACGACGAGAACCCGGTTGGCGGGATAGAGTCGGATCCTGAGTCGACCCCTCCCAGTCTCATTGAACGTTTGGACGACCGTCGCCACCGCGGCGGGAAACGGTCCGGAGACGACATACCTCGCCTTCACGGGAATCCGGAGGACGCTTCTCCACACTACGGTCCAGCCGGCCGCCCGTGACCAGGCATGGAGGGTCTCTTCGAGGGATTCTCCCGGGCGGAGGATAAAACGTCCCCCTCGAGAGGGGGTTCCCTTTCGGGCGGTGGGACGATCCGAGGGGCGCTTTTCAGACGCGCGCCCTCCCTCTTTTTTCAAGACCGGCGCGCACTGGTCGGCGTCCGGATCCCCGCAGAAATAGGCCCACCCCGGGCCGGCAAAAACGAACACCGACAGAACGGCGGCGAGAGCCATCGCTCGTTTCATTGAAAGAGTCCTCCTATCATGCGGCGGCCAAGATCGTCGGGATCCGGCGTTTTCCCCTCGCCGGGAGAAAGGGCTTCGGAATCCGATCGGTCCTTTTTTTTCAGCCGGGCCGCGCCGGCCAGCAAAATTTTCAGGGCCCAGAAATTGTCCCAGTCTCCCCGCGCGTGATAATGCTCGATGAAGGACGAAAGATCGGGATCGTTCCTGTGGATGTCGATCCGGAGTCTTTCGATTTTTCCGGGTCGGGACACCTCGACCTCCCGCTCCGGAACGTTCCTTTGCGTTTCCATCATTCCCACGATCAGGCACCGACGGCACACTTCCTGTCGGAGCGAGCCGGGAACGCGGGCGAGGTCCTGAAAAAATTCCTGAACGGACGGGATCCCCGTAGGGCACGCGAGGCGGATCCGGACGCGGGAGGAGGGCTCTCCCTTCTCTCCGGTCTCTCGTTTTTTCCTCATGCCCGCGAACCCCTCCTGTTCAGTCTCTCGTTCAAAATCCGGATTTTCAGAAGTCCCCGGGCATTGGCAAACTCGGGGTCCGGGCCGACGACGGCATTGGGAAATCGGGAGGGAAGGGAGCGGAAAATCCGGCTTCCCCCGCCGACAAACAGAATCGTTTCGAAGGACGATGCCGCCTTCCCGAATTCGGTGAGAATATTTCTCTCCAGGCTCGACTCGACTTCCCGAATCACTTGAGCGGTGTCGCCAACGACGTCCACCTCCTTGTTCCATACGCGGATCTTCCCGAACGCCAGGGCGGCATCGATCGCCCCATCCAAGATTTCATAGACATCGAAGCGGCTCTGGAGGCGGCGGCGAAGTTGGTCGCGCACGTCGAGGACGCCCAGATCGACGGTCCGGACCCTCCCCCGGTCGACCTGAAATCCGGGCGAGACGACCGAGATGTCCGTCGTCTGACCTCCGATATCGACGACGCCGATCGGGCCGATCTGCTCTCTCGGATCCGAATCGTCCACCAGCCAGTCGACGACGGCGGCGAGACCCTGGGCAAAAACCTCGTGGTCGACGATTCGGGCCGTCGCTCCCCCGTCGAGCCGGATCACGTCCTTCGAAAAATTCTCGATCTTTCGGGCGATCCGCTCCTCGTCCCGCTTCCCTTCCCGGAAATACCGATCGAGCGGGAGCCCCGAGGCGATCCCGACCTCTTTTCCGCCCCATCCCGCCGAAACGAGGGCGTGATGAGCCAAAACCCGGGCGAGAGACGACAGGTTGTAATCCGGAAAACGGGTGCTTTCCCCGTCGATTCCCGGGGCCACTGTCCATCGTTCCCCCTCCGTTTCGTAGCCCATGGCCGCGCCGGGGCCGTCATCGAAGAGCGATCCCACCCCCAGGGATCCGGCTTTGGCCCGCGAGGGAACCCTCTGTGTCCGGATCGTTCCGTCTGCGTCCTTCCAGGCCAGCTTGATATTGGCGTAGCCGTCATCGAGACCGATGTTCTCGATTTTCAAGGTCTCTTTGTCCTGCCCCGTTTTCTTCATGAAATCCTCCTTATTCGTCATCCCGTGCAAATCGGATTGGAGAGACTTTTGGGTTTTCCGGCCAGACGATCGGACCGGCACACGTGCGTTTCGCGAGACGAAAGAAGACGGGAACGGTCAGCCCGAACCTCTCCAAAATTGCGAAAAACGCCACGCCCACGAGAGAGATCCCCAGCGTCCACAGTCTCATGTGAAGCAGAAAGATCAGGAGAGCCGCCCCCGCCCGGGCATCCACCGGCCCGATTCTGGGAATGCCCGACGCCCATCGCCACACTAGGAACCCCCTTGTTCTCGAAAGAGTCCGGAAGGAAGAATCTTTCTGACCGCGACCAGCCCCGCGATCAGCACGTCGAGAATTTCGGCCAGAAGCCCGGCCACCGGGACGGTTGTTTCTTTCGCTGCGACGGGGACGTCGGCCGTTTTGTCGCCGGCGGACACTTTTTTTCCGGAGGCATTGAGCCCGTCGCCTCCCAGGGACAGGGCGTCCTCCTGGGAGACGATCCCCTCCCGATAAAGCCTCCGAATCTCCTGAGACGCGCTCTGGCCCCGTTCGATCAGCATGTCCTCGATCAGAAACGGCCACCGGGACCAGGACTCCGAAAAAAGAACCCGCTTGACCTCCCGGTCGAAGACGAGCCATTCCCGGACCGGCACCCGGCCGGATCCGTCCGCCCGGCGAAGGAGGCGCTGATGGATGATGACCCGCATCGCCGCAAGGAGCCGCATCGCCGCGGCATCGCGCTCCGGCCCGGGAAAGGCCTCCGCCATCCGTCCGATGGTCTCCCCGACGCCGTTCGTGTGGACGGTGGTA
>JAJZCZ010000078.1 GCA_021828805.1 Nitrospirota bacterium
GATCTTGAGAATGTACCCGAGCCCACGCTTGATAAAGTCGACCATCCTCTCCTTGGCCTCGAGGACCTCGGCCAAAGGGCGGCGTCCTTCGAGCAACAGGAAGACACCCCGGTAGCGCTCGTAGAATCCCGTCTCGAAGTAGAAGACGAAGAGAGCGAGCGTGGGCACAACCGTCAGGAGGGAGAAGAACATGGCGATATCGTAGAGCCGGTTCACATGGATGTAGCCCGCGATTTTTTCGGAGCCGGGGCCGTACCAGAAGAGAATCTTGTCGACCCAGATACCGAGGGTCATGACAAACCCCAGAAGCATGAGGCGCATCCGGCGCCGGAGAAAGGAAACGAAGGTCCGGTTCCAGCGTATCTCTCCGGGGAACTCCACAAAAATCCGGGCACCCAGGAGGGCCACAATCACGCCTTCCCCCAGGAGATACCCAAAGAGGGCTCCGGCGGTCCCCCCGTGGCGGGCGCCAAAGAGGGTTCCGGACACCGACGTCGCAACCCCCACGAGGAAGGCGGCACCCACCGACCCGTAATCGTGAAGGGTCGACACAAGGGCGGAGGTGACCCACAGAAGAATCAGCACGATGAGAAGGCCATAGTAACCAAGGCTTTCGGCCAGGGACAGGTGAAGTGACGCGACAAGAAAGCCCGCCATCGGCACCCCGAAAAGAAGGGACATGGCCATGGAGGTGAGATAGATCGACCGGTTGTCGGAAAATTTCATTTCAAAGAAGCGGTCGGCCACGAATCGGGTGGCAGGAAGCTGCATGACGGAAACCATCATCAGAGAGGAGAAGAAGGCGAAGGTGACCAGCGACCGGAAAAGCAGATAGTCCCGCACCCGGGTGAAGGAGCCCAGACTTGAGTAGCTCACGATCAGAAGGCCCACCGTCGTCAGCAGCCAGGGTCCGGCGGCAACGATCGCCGAGAGGATAAAGCCTCCGGCCAGAGAGGAGAGGTCCTCGCGGGAGACAAGTTTTCTCAGGACAAATCCGATGCCGGCCATCAGAGCTCTCCCATCCGGTAGATCTCCCGATAGGCCGAAAAAACCGACTCCTCACGATAGAAGCGCTCCATCCGGATCCGGGCCGCCCGTCCCATCCGCCGGCGAAGAGATTCGTCGCGGAGGAGGCGGAGGATCGCGAGAGCGGTCTCGTCGGGATTACCGACCGTGGTGACGATCCCTCCCGGCCCCAGAAGACGGTCCTCCCGGAGACGGCCGTTGATGAGCTCGTCGCAGGCCCCGACACGGGTCGCAACACTGGGAACCTCAAAGACCGCCCCCTCCATGATGACAAGGGGCTGCGCCTCGGAGAGAGAGGTGAGGACCAGGAGATCCAGAGCCGGAAGATAGTCCGATACTTTCACGGACCCGGTAAAGGTCACGTGGGAGGACAGCCCCAAAAGCTCCACGAGGCTCTCGCACTCCCGGGCATACTCAGGATCCTGGTCCATGGGGCCCATGATCAGGATCCGCACGTCAGGGTACTGGTCGGCCACAAGACGGCACGCCTGGATGAAGGTCTTGACGTCCTTGATCGGCACCACCCGGCCGATAAATCCGACCACCCGCTCTTCCGGGGAACGCTTGCGGACCGCCTCCGACAGAGGCCCTGTCCGCTCACCGATGGCGATCCCGTTCGGAATCACCCGGGTCCGCTCCGGGTCCGCCCCATCCCGGATCTGGATACTTCGATTTCCTTCAAACAAGGTCACGATCGTATCGGCATAATAGTAGACGATCCGGCCCAGCTGTTCGAAAATCCTCATCCAGAAGCCTTTGACCGTTTCCCGGATGGGGCGCACGGTCGCCTCATCCTCCTGGCTCTTGCCGATCCACTGGGCCAGGGCAATCTCAATTTTTCTCTCCCGGGTATAGAGGCCATGTTCCGTCAGTACAAAGGGACGATTATAGGCCAGCTTGCCCATGACCCCCAGCATCCCGGCATAGCCCGAGGCCAGCGAATGGTAGAGGCGGGCCCGGGGAAGCGGCGCCGAAAGCAGAGAAAAAAGCGGCAGATGGGTCGTCCGCCACATCCAGAAAAAGTCGATGAAGGCCTCGTGGGAAAACTGTGCCTGGTAGAACTCTCCAATCAGAGACCAGGCCTCTCTTCCCGAGGAGAGCGTCCGGAAGAGCTCCGGGGAAAAGCCCGTCTTTTGCAAGCTCTCGAAGAGCGTCTGAAAGGCCTCGGGAGAGCCGGAAAGCAGCGAGCGGTGAAAGGTGCGCAGAAGATCGATGAGAGACTTCTCCTCTCCCGGAGAGAGCATCTTCCCCTCCCCATCCAGAGATTCAGCAGAGGCTCCAAGAGACAGGGTTGTCAGCCCCACGACATTATCCGGGCGCGGAAACTTCCAGGGCCCCGGCTCCCGGTCTGCGATCAGACAGTACAGGTGAAACCGGACATCCGGCAGGTGCGTGATGAGCTGGTGGGTCCAGGAGGAGACCCCCCCGGTCACGAAGGGATAGGTCCCCTCCAGAATCAGGCACACATCGGCGATCTCCTCCTCCCCCCCGGTCATGAAAACTCCCGGGCGGGTGCGGCATCAATCCAGACCGACAGATAAGGGGGCAGCTCCTTCGCACCCCACAGGGAACGGGAGGCGAGGATTTCCTCGCGAAGCCCTCTCAGGTTGCCGGATTCATAAAGACTGACCCACTCCAGACGTTTGAGGTCGAGAGGGTCACAATCGGAACGGAGTCTCTCTCTCGCCCGGACAAAGACGCCCAGGTTCTTCTGCGCGACCGCCACATTGGCCAGATGCAGCAACTCATCCCGGGAGAGCGCCTCTCCCGCGGCAAGGGCCTTTTCGTAGGAGGCCATCGACGAGCTGTACAGACTCAGGGCCAGCCGGTCCCCCACAAGCCCCGACTCGGCGTATTCAAGGTAGGCCCGCCCCAGGGTGGCGTGGGGGGCCACGGCGTCGGGCTTTTCCAACAGGGCCGCCGTCGTCTCCTGAAACCTCTTCTCGATCCGGGTGAGGATCGTCGAGGCAAAGAGTCGGACCTCATCGTCAGCATCGTTTCTGGCCCCCCGCAGGATCCGGATCGCGCGGGGCGTGATCTGACGGGAGGCCAGTCTGTCGATCAGCGCCTGCTTCAAAGAGACATCCCCCCAGCGAAGGATGTCCCCGGCCGAGACGATCTTGCGATCGTGGGCCAGAATATCCGCCAAAGAGTAGCGAACCCGCTTTTCCCGCCCCTTCGGGGGACTGAAAATCATCTCGATGGTCGGATCGTCAGCGAGGTAGTCCTTCCTGCGGGAAAAGAGGAAAAACAGGGCCGCCATAACCATCAGCGGAGGACCTGCAAGGGGAAGGAGAAAGGGGACGATGGCATAGGCCCGGCGCGGAAGCGGGGGAAGAAGGATCATGCCCGGAAGCCAGGAACCGGCTCCGGCAAGGGCAAGAATAAGAATCTCCCTCCCCGAGGACTGGCCAAGCAGAAGGTCCCACAGGGCCACCCCCGACAGGACGGTCCCGGTCCCCATGAACACAAAGAGCGCCGTCAGGCGAACGCCCGGACGCAAGGAAAGAAAAGTCGACTCCTTCCCCGGGTCGCGGGAGGGCACTCTTTTCCGGTCTTCACTTTTCACGGATGGCCTCGATAACGTCCGCATGAACGTAGCTGATACGGGGACGGCCCCGTCCCTCCTGCTGCTCACGGACGATGCGCCCCTCTGAGGCCAGCCGGGCCAGAAGCTCCTCCTGCCCCTCCGGATCGATACGGGCGAACCCGCGCGAATTCTTGGAGATCTCCCGGCGGGTCATCCCCTGGGAACCATGCTCCCGGATCAGACCCTCCACCTTCATCAGAAGGTCCTCGGGAAAACGTCCCTCCCGGAGGGGAAGGGACGACGGAGCCTCCCTGCCACCCTCCGATACAGGCAATCTTCTATGCACTGGAGGGTCGGATCCCCCCTCCTCTCCCAACGGGAGGACGTCCGCGTCGTCTCTTTCAATCTGTCCGGAAGGAACGGGCCCGAGACCGCGCTCCGGCTCTCTTCGAGGGAGAGGGCTGCCGGCCCCTGCCGGCAGGGGCTCCGGGAGGTCCGTCCCTTTTTTCTCTGGCCGGGACTCCTGAACCTCGTCCGTCCCCCGCTCCCGGAACATCGCCTTCGAGTCCTGCCGGAAGAGCGGAGCGGACCCCGGAAGAACCTGGTCGACCGGGCGGAAGGGCACCTCGTCCTCCCCCTGCCCCATCTCTTCGAGGCTCACCAGCAGATCACTTGCCGGAGAAACATGCCCCAGAAGGAGGCGGTCAAAGCTCACGCCCCCCCTCTTGAGCTTGGGGATGTCACTTTCATCCCATGAGCGCTCGGCGGCCTTCTGAATCTCGTCGAGGGCTTCTTCCGAAGCGTGCGGAAGGAAGACCCACAGACAGGCTCCCGAGAGGGGAACCCCGATCTCGGACTCCCGGGGAAGAGAAAATCGCCCGGCGTGGTTCTTGCGGAGGCCCAGATCCTTCCGCAGAAGAAGGACCTCTTCGAGAGAGGGGGCGGAAAAGACTATCCGGAAAAGACCCGGGACCGACCCCTTTTCCGGAAGAGTGCCCCGGACGAGCTCGGCAAACCCCTTCCCGCTGTAGACATGGCTTGAGGGATCCAGCTCGTAGAGACCGTCAAGACGCTTCATCATGGCCGCGAAGACATTGGCATTTTTTGCCCGGTCCCCCGACTCCAGAACGATCATCCGGAACAGAAGTTCTGTCACGGAGAGAATCTGGGAGCTTCCTGTCTCGCTTTTCCAGTATTCTCCAAGCTTCGACAAGACGATCCGGGCCCCCTCATTCCCGGTATGGGGAAGGCAGAACCAGACCCTCGAAAGATCGGGAGGGACACCGACAAGATCCACCTCGCGCAGAAGCTTTTTGGCGATACTCCGCATTGTCATGAGAGCGGCGTGGCGGTCAAGGAAGGCCCCCTCGGGCCCCTCAAAGCAGATCTCGACCAGGGAAATCGGTACGAGATAGCGATAGGCCTTTCCAAGCTCTTCCGCCGCCCGCCGTGCGAAGAAAACCGGACGCAGGAACCCCGTCGAGTCGTCCTGGGAGACGCTCTCCCGCGTCTCCTTCTGAACCTTGAGGCTCATGAGACGGGAGGAGGCCCGGTCGGCAATCATGGAGGCCGTCTGGAAAAATTCCGGGGTCAGCTTTTCAAAGGGAGCATGCCAGAGCACGAGAAGGAAATGGATCTTTTCCTCTCCCGACCGGATCGGGTAGATCCCCAGAGGACTCATGGCCGGCCCCGTCCCGGAGGCGGGAAGTTCCGGAAGAACCCCATGGGACGGGAGGGACAGAACCTCTCCCTTGTCATAGGCATGAGAGAAGGGGCGATAGCTTCCGGGCGCCTCCCGGGGAGAGGGAAGAATCCCGGCCTCGGCCTCCAGAACGAAGCGCCCCCTCCGGCGAATATAGAGGGCCACCGAATCGGCGCCCAGAAAAGAGGTCGACAGCGAAAGGATCGACGAGGGGATGCTCTCGATTTCATCACGCTCCAGGGAGCGAAAGACATCGAACATGTCGCTGATGGCATTGGGGTCGAGAAAGATGCGCTGTTCCAGTTCCCTTTTGGCCCGGGTCAGGATATCAAGCTGGAGCTCCGCGGTATCGGCATCATCCTTTGTCTTGAGAAATCGCTCATAGAGCGCCGCGAGCTTTCTGCCTTCCGAATCCCGGAGCTCTCCCAGAACCATTCCCGAAAAGAGGAAGGCGGACGGCCAGAGAAAGGAAAACTCTCCCGGAGTCATCGTGTCAAAGTGGTCCTGCCACAGAAGCATCAGATAGTAGCCACCGGTGGCCTCCAAAGCGGAAAGGACCCCGGGAACAAACCCGTACCGTCCCGCTATCAGCAGGACGACAGGGAGGAAGGGATGGAAGCTGGGAAAGATGAGGGAGGACTTTCCGTAAAAATAAACAAAAAAGCTTCCCGCCAGAAGGAGGGCCCCCAGGGACTCAAGGTAGGGAGCGAGACGGGTCTCCTTCCACCAGCGGGCCAGATGCCGGGGCCACATCATCATTCGCCGGCTCCCCGCCGGAGCGGACCCACGGGACGGAGAAGGCGCCAGTCGGAGACGTAGTGGGAAAAGCCGTCCTTCTCGGCCAGGCGACCGCACCCCCGGGAGAGTCCGGGGGCATCGGGGTTATCGTAGTCCAACGCCAGGAGCTGAAGCCCGGGGTTACGGACCTTCGCCTGCCGGATGACCTCCAGGAAGCGGGCACGCTCCCCGGAGTCAACCCGGACGTAGACCTTCCGTCCCTCGGAAAAACGGGTACAAAAGTCCTCAAACAGAACCCCCGAAAGAGAGGGCGCGAGACGCGGAAGAATCGGAAAACCCCGGTTGCCCACGATCAGGAGGCGGGGATAGGTGGCGTGGAGGGTTTCCACGAAGGAGACAAGGGCCCTCCTGATCCCGGCCCCTTTTCGGGGATGTTGCTCCTCATACGCAAGGGGAGAGTCGAGGGTGTCGAGAAAGAGCCCGGAGAACCCGAGGCGCCGGTCGCGTTCCACCCGGTCGTAGAGAGCCTTCCGGAAGGCAGGATTTCGGATGTCGGCCACATGAGAGCCCCAGAAGACGTTCTCCGAGAGGTAAACCCCCCTTTCCCCCTCCGGGGTCCGGGAGAGCGCCCGGGCAATGGGTCCATCCCGGTCGACCTCCCCCACCGAAAGATACGCCAGATAGCGCGGGAGGCGGGGCTTTAGCGATCCGGAGGGAGGCGGCATCGGATAGGTGTCGGAGACGATCGCCCAGTCCCGTCCCTTCATGAGCGCCTCCTGCCGGTTGTCGCCGTAATAGACAGCGTAGCGGAGGCGTCCGTTCCCAAGAGATTCCCGGGGCGATGGCGCCGGAGGGATACAGGAGGAGAGCAGGAGAAGAATCATAAAAAAGATTCCTCCCGGCACTCTTAACGGGATCCTCTCAGCCGTTTTCACGAAGAATCCTAATGGCTGACAAAGCGGGAGACCTCATTTCCGATCAGTCGGGTCGACAGGGAGGTGAGCGTCTGACTGCACCCGAGAAAGCAGCTCCCCACCCCGGAGAGCGCCGCTGACCACAGGACCCGTCCCGTCCGGAGGTCGGTCATGGTCCAGTTGATACCTACGACCGGCTCGCTTTCAAGCTCGGAGCGATACGCATATTCAATCACCGAGCCCGACAGGATCGCGTCGATCCCCGCCGCCT
>JAJZCZ010000079.1 GCA_021828805.1 Nitrospirota bacterium
TCCCAGGAACGACTGAATGAAGAGGTCCGAAGACGGGAACGCGTGATCCGGATCTTCCCCAACGAAGACTCGGCGATCCGACTCATTGGTGCCCTTCTCTCGGAGTTCCATGAACAATGGAGCACGGGGAAGAAATACTTCGATATGACCGAATATCTGGAATGGAAGAAGCAGGAACCTCTCAAAACGCCTTCCCTCCTTTCGGTCGTCGAATGATTCATGAATCCCTTTTCGCGGGAAGAAAATTTACAGCACATTTAGGACTTGACCTACAAAAATTCACGCCGCGTTCGTCGAAGAGCCTTTGGTCAAAAATCAATAAAGAAAAGGCCCTTGTCTTAATCAATGCTGGAAAAATGCAACCGTCTGGTCTAAAAGAAATAGAACGGGCAAAGAACGATGGACGCTGGGGTGCGGCCTATGACTCTGCTAGTCAATCAAATGTGCCAAGTGATTTTCAGTTAGCTCTCGATGGTAATGCGCAGGCAAAAAATTTCTTCGAAACCCTGGATAGACGCAATAGATATGCCGTTCTGTTTAGAATACAAACCGCCAAAACTGCCGAAACACGGGAAAGGAAAATCTTGCAATTCGTACAAATGCTGGAAAGGCACGAGAAGATACATGAGTAACCATGAGAACCAGTGTTCCCGCACACAGTCTCGAGATTGCTCAGCATATCATCCCAAGAGGCCTCGCGATCTCAGAGTGATTATTAAGGATTGGTGAGGGAAAAGGATAGGGATTAGAGGTTCTCGACCACAAAGATTGCCCATGAGTTCCTCCCTGTAGTTTTAAGGGAGCAGCATGGATAACGGCAGTTAAAGGAGTTCATGTGGAAAATTCCGAGCTCTGGATTTCCCGGGGAATTCTTTACGAGATATACATTCGCAGTTTTTACGACCAGTTGGGCAATGGGGTGGGGGATTTCAGAGGAATCCTTGAGCGGATGGATTACATTGTCCGCCTGGGGGTGAAAGGGATTCTGCTGAACTGTCCCTTTCAGTCCTTTTCCGGCAACAGTCGCCACCCGCTTACAGACTGGATGCGTCCCGATGGAAATCTGGGGACGCTCTCCGAGCTCCTTCTTGTGGTGGAGGCCGCCCACGAAAAGGGGCTCAAGGTTATGGCCTCCCTTCCCATCAATGCCACCAGCGACCGTCATTTGTGGTTTCTTGAGTCCAAGGACCGCAGCTCCCGCTATCTGAGAAAAAGCTTCTTCTGGTCGAACCGTCTCAAGCTGCCCTCCTCTCTGGAGCAGGAGATTCCTGAGATCTCCAACTGGGCCATGGATGAAGAAACAGGCCAGTACTACTGGTATCAGGATCACAAGGACGAGCCAGCCATCAATTACGGGGATCCGGAGATTTGCGAGGAGATCCGGAGGGTTTTTGAGCACTGGTTTACCCTGGGTATCGATGGATTCCGGCTGGCGGGAGCCGGCCGGCTCCACCGGATGGGAAAGGAAGGCATTGAGCTGGTGACCGATCCCTTCCGGCAGCTCCAGGGAATCCTGTCCCCTCTGCAGAACTCCTTCCCCGACCGCGTTTTTCTCTTTGAAACAGGATCAGCTCCCCAGGGTGCCGTCTCCCGGGATACCCGTCTCTTCTACCACCTTAACGCTTTCTTTCCTTCGGTCATCCGGGCGGTGAAAGAGGAAAACAAAGCTCCCCTCGAGCAGGCCTTCTCTTCCGGGGAGATCGCCTCCCATGGCCGGAAGGAGCTTCCGATTCGCTGGACGCTGGATCTGCGCGAGCGCTCGGAGGAAACCTTTGAAAAGTTTCTTGAGGAGGAGGGTGAGGAGGCGATCTTTCCCCTCGACGCAAATCCTCCGCAGGATCGTCCCGTCCTGGCCCGTGTTGCCCGGATCATGGAAAATGGACGGCGCCGCCTCCAGCTGGCGGCAAGCCTCTTCTTTACCTTCCCGGGAATTCCGGTTCTCTATTATGGAGATGAAATCGGGATGGGCGACCATCCCCATCTTCCCGGAAGAAATCCCGTCCGGACTCCCATGCAGTGGTCATCGGATCGGAATGCGGGCTTTTCCAAGGCCGATCCTGAAGAGCTCTACAACCCGGTGATCGATGACCCTCTTTACAGTTATACGATGGTGAATGTGGAGAGCCAGGAGCGGTTTGTCGACTCTCACCTCTGGAATGTCCGGAGGATGATCGAGGTGCGCAATCGCCAGCCCGCCCTTTGGGGGCAGGGGGAGTGTTGTGTGGTGGAGACGACCCATCCGGCGATCTTTGCCTTTGTCCGGAGAACGGGGGAGGAGACCTGTCTGCTGATCCACAACCTTTCTAAGTTCTCGGTTTCCGGGGAACTTGATCTGAGCCGTTATGCCTCCCTTGTGCCGCGCGAACTCTTTGGAGGGGCCCTCTTTCCTAAAATTCCCCGTCATCCGTATCTTCTGACGATGACTCCCTACTCGTTTATCTGGTTTGAGCTTCGGCCGGCGGGGAAGAAGGCCCGGAAAAAAGCAGAGGGGGTGGCCCTGTGACAGCTCTTGGCGGGGCGTCCGACTGGTACAAGGACGTGATCATTTACGAGATTCCGGTCAAATCCTTCTTTGATTCGAATGGCGACGGGATCGGGGATTTTGTTGGACTTCTGGAGAGGCTCGACTATCTCCAGAATCTCGGCGTGACAGCCCTGTGGCTGCTTCCCTTTACGGACTCCCCGCTTCGCGATGACGGCTACGACATCCGGAATTATTATGCGCTCTACCCGCCTTACGGGACGATGGAGGACTTCCAGCGCTTCCTTTCTGCGGCCCATGACCGGGGAATCCGGGTGATCACGGAGCTCGTGCTCAACCATACCTCGAATACCCATCCCTGGTTTGTCTCCGCCGCCTCCTCCCGCTCCTCGCCCTTCCGGGACTACTATGTCTGGAGTGACACCCCCGATCGCTACAAGGAGACCCGGATCATCTTCAGCGATACTGAAAAGTCGAACTGGACCTGGGAGCCGCGAACCCGCCAGTACTACTGGCATCGCTTCTTCCACCACCAGCCGGATCTGAACTTCGACAACCCCAATGTCCAGGAAGAGCTTCTGAAGGTGGTCAAGTTCTGGTTTTCCCTGGGTGTCGATGGTCTCCGGTGCGATGCCGTCCCCTACCTCTACGAGCGGGAGGGAACCAACTGTGAAAATCTTCCGGAGACCCACGCCTTCATGAAGCGTCTGAGAGCCGAGGTGGATCGGGAATTCCCCGGCCGGATGCTCTTAGCCGAGGCCAACCAGTGGCCTCAGGATGTTCTTTCCTATTTCGGCCGCGGGGACGAGTTTCATATGGCCTATCATTTTCCCCTGATGCCCCGGCTTTTCATTGCCATTGCCCGGGGGGACCGAAAGCCCGTCATCGATATTCTCGAGCAGACACCTCCGATTCCGGAGAGTTGCCAGTGGGCGATCTTTCTCAGAAACCACGACGAGCTGACCCTTGAAATGGTGAGCGACCAGGAGAGGGATTATCTCTGGTCGACCTACGCCGCGGATCCCCGGATGCGTCTCAATATCGGAATCCGGCGGCGGCTCGCTCCCCTCATGCAGAACGACCGGCGAAAGATCGATCTCATGCACAGCCTTCTGCTCACCCTTCCGGGAACGCCTATTCTCTATTACGGAGATGAGATCGGCATGGGAGACAATATTCACCTGGGAGACCGCAATGGAGTCCGTACCCCGATGCAGTGGTCCTCCGACCGGAATGGAGGGTTTTCCCGGGCCAACCCCTCCGAGCTCTATGCCCCGGTGATCCAGAATCCCATTTATGGCTATCAGGTCGTCAATGTGGAAAATCAGGCCCGGTACCCCACCAGCCCCCTGAATACCTTCCGGCAGATGCTGTCGGTCCGGCAGTCGGCCCGCCTTTTCGGACGGGGGAAGATGACCATTTTAAATACGCGTAACCGCAGTATCCTGGCCTATCTTCGGGAGATGGGCCAGGATGTGGTCCTTGTGATCAATAACCTCTCCGACCGGACCGAGTCGGTGACGCTTGATCTCTCCCGATTCAAAAACTTTATTCCGGTTGAGCTCTTCGACGGGAACCCTTTTCCGCCTATCCGGAAATCCCGGTTTCACTTTACAGTTAGCCCCTATGGTTTCTTCTGGCTGGCTCTTCGTCCTCCCGGTTCCCAACAAAAGGGGCCTTCCCGACATCCCGATCGCCGCCTCATCGATCACCGGGAGAGTGAAGAATCCTCTCGCATTTCTCCTGGGCCTTCCCGGCGCCGGCGCTCCCGTTCGTCTGTTCTTCGTCCTTCCGGAAGGACTCACCCGGGCTAGCTTCTGGTCTCGTCCTTTGTCTGACATCCCCCTCTATGAAGCGCGTCTGGAACGATCATGCCGGGCGCGCTTTTTTAATCGAAACCGGCTCTTCTCGGAAGGGATTGTCTTGGTGTGGTGTTGCCGGTTCCCCGGGGCGACAGTGTCAAAAGCTCGGGTTTTGGGGAAGGAGGGAGGAGGTCAAGGGAGGAGGCAGGGGGGCGACGAGGTTCCGTCAGTAGTAGGGGCCCCCCTCGGTTCTGAGAATCTGTCCGTGAAACAGGGAGGAGCCCGAGTGAATCAGCCAGGCCGCAAAATCCGCGATTTCTTCGGCACTGGCAAGTCGGCCGCGGGACGTGCGGGAGGCGATCCGGGCCTCCATCTCGAGGGAGAGGTGGGGACGGCGGAGACCGGGGGCCACGATCATTTCGAGGCCGGTGACCGCCGGGCCGGTGGTGTTTCGGCTCCATTCTTCAAAGATTCCCTCAAGGGCGCCGACCCAGGCACGGGCCGCGAGGTAGCCTCCTGCACGGTGCTGGGAAAGGGAAGGAAAGAAGACAAGGAGGCTGCCTCCGGGAGCGAGATGAGGACGCAACCGGTCGATGAGCCGGGTGATGCGGGAGAGGGAGGGGAGGATCTCCAGGGCATTGTCCGGGGGAGAGTCGGTGCGGTTGAAGGAGGGGTGGGAAAAGATGGAAAGGCTCCGAAGGGATGCGGACTCAAGGACGCTGTCGATTTCGTGAAGCTCCGGGCCATTGTCGGCAGGAGATGAGGCAGGATCGAGGTCCCAGAAAAGAGGGGTGGCATGGGCAAGAGAAGGCAGGGGAGTGCGGTGGGAGGTGGCAAAGACGATGTCGTGGGGACCGGAAAGACGCTGGGCGAGAGCCTCTCCAACCGCTCCGCCCGTACCGACAAGGAGGTGGAGGGCGGTCACAGGGGCGTCAGGGGATGGCGACCGTCGCCCAGTCCTTGGGGAAGGTCGTGAGATTTTCATAGCCCTGGGGGGTGATATAGAGCATGTCTTCGATCCGGACCCCCCCTCCCAGCCGGGGATAATAGAGCCCCGGTTCGACGGTGATGACGTGTCCCGGCTCAAGGGGAACTCCGGTTTTTCCCACACGGGGGGCCTCGTGGATCTCGAGGCCGACGCCATGCCCCGTTCCATGAAAGAATCCCTCCATCCGTCCTTCCACTTCGGCCGTTTTATATCCTGCAGCCTCGAAGCGGGCTTCGACCGCCTGGTGAAGACGGGAGGAATCCACGCCCGGTGCCGCGAGGACGATGGCATCCTCCTGGGCCCGGAGAACGGTTTCATAGAGATCCCGGAAGGCAGGAGGAACCGGTCCCTTGAAAAGGGTTCGGGTCATGTCCGCATAGTACCGGTTCTCTTCAGAGAAGGGAAAAATGTCGAAGACAATTGGCCGATGGGCGGGAAGGGGTCCAGAACCCTCGTTGTGAGGGTCGCAGGCCTGGATTCCACCGGCAACGATGGTGTGCTGTCCGATGAGATTTTTGGCGAGAAGGGCTTGTTTCAGGACCGCCTTGACCTTTTCCGAGGTGAGGGGGGTCCCCTCATAATGGATCAGATCCTTCTTGATCTCCGATCTTCGGAGGATGGCGGCTACCTCGTGGAGAGCCGCTTCGACCCCTTCCTGGACCTTCCGGATCAGGAGGGCCTCCTCCCGGGACTTGAGGGCGCGTTCGGGGGTGAAGTCGCCTTCAACAGGGGTGACCGAGAATCCTTCATCGGCAAGTTTTCTCGCGAGACCCAGAGGGAAGTCGAAGGGAACACGCAGGTCGGTGACATCCCGGCTCTTCAGAAAAAAGGAGGCGACAGACGAAAGTCCCCGTTTTCCCGCTTTTCTCGCAGCGTCTTCCCACTCTGTGGTCGACAGGACATGGGTGGCCCGCCCTTCTTTTCGCCCCCGGTCCCGCTCGAGATCGGAGAGGAGCATGAAGCTCTCTCCCCCGATTTCTGCGTAGATGTAGGGATCAGGCGTGAGAAACCCCGTCCGGTAGTACAGGTCGGGGTTTTGCTCTCCCGCGGCGATGACGAGGGTTGCGGTCATACCCACGGGAAACTCGTCAGGACAATCGGCTGGCGACCATCATGCCCTGGGAGACGGGGATAATGGTGGTCAGGAAGTTGGAATTGCTGAGAATCTTGTGGTTGAAAGATTCTATTGAGGAGTGAAGGAGAGAGCGGGCTCCCGCTCCTTCGGGGGGAGTCATTCCCAGGGAGACAAGAACGCCTCCCGGGGCCAGCTTCTTTTCGATGGCGGCATACCAGTCGACAAGCTTGGTGCGCTCCTGCTGGAGGTCAAGGACGATCAGATCCTGGGGAGAGTCAAGAGAGAGAAGGTGTTCCGGGCCGGAGGATTTTGAGATCTGAACCCGGGCTGACAGCCCTGCCCGCTTCATATAGTTTGAGATGAGGCGGAGGTTTTCGTCACTGACCACCCCGATCGTGTGATGGGCCTTTTCGGGGAGGGCCTTGACCAGCCACAGGGTGGTGGAACCATAGGCCGCCGTCCATTCAAAGACATGCTCCATCCGTGTCACGGAGGCGAGGATCGCCAGGAGGAGTCCTCCCGGTCGTCCGGGATGAAAACGGTTGTGCTGGGTTGTCAGAAGGGCAATCTCTCCCGTGAGGGGATCCTTGTCGAAGGAGAGGTCGGCGAGGTATTTGTCGAGGGTCTCTTCATTGTTCATGGAGGCTTTCCTGATCCCTTTCTGGGTTGGTTGGGTGAACAAACCGATCGACCGTCGGGCGATTTTTTGCCTTCAGGTGTCAGAATGTCTCCCGGAAGGGCGATCCTGGCTCCCGGGAAGGGAGGCGAGATCCCTGATCTGAATCGAAGTGTTGTGTTGATCATACCATTGGACAGGCGGGGATGAAAA
>JAJZCZ010000080.1 GCA_021828805.1 Nitrospirota bacterium
CTGCCCAGACCGGGATCTCCGGCGCACCTTTTCCTGACGAATGAGAGCCTCCCGCTAGAATCCGCGGGAGTTCGTCTTCATCTTCTTGAGAGCCTCCGTCAGCTTGACGAAGGTTTCCGGGGACGTATCCCTCACGGAGAGATTCGCATCTTCATGTCCGGACATCGAACAGAAGGCCATCGTGTAGCAATCGGTTCCCCCCCGGATGATCTTGAGGGCGAGATTGGCCTGGTGGCAATGAACACCGACAAACAGACAGGCGTCAATCTTGTTGTGCCAGATCGTGAGGTTTGGATGGTTCGGGTTGATCTCGGTTTCCGGATCAATCTTCGGATACTTCGGACGGTAGTCGGACATGGGAATGATCTTGATGCCCCCCTCCACCGCGGCGTTCTTGATGGCCGACGCCATCTTTGCGGATTTCTCATTCCACTTCCAAAGGACCAGTGGCCCGGGGAAAAAGGTCGGAACCTTGGCCCGGGAAAGAATACGGGCGCTCTCTTCGATCGCCTGGTCCTGGGGAACGAGGGTCCCTTCAATATGTCCCTGGCCCGGATCGGGAAGAGAGATTCCCATCATGGCTGCTGCGGGGGGAAGAAAAGCTTCCGGGCCTGGCTTGACGCGATAGTTTGACACGAGCAATCCCTTCGTTTCCGGCGACGAGGCCGGGAGGCTAACGCCTCTCCTGTTTCAGGTCAGAAATTTCCTTATTTTCCGGCCGCACACCCCTCACATTCCCCGTGGGGAACGGTTCTTTTTTGAGAAATCCACAAAAAATCCCCTTCTTCAAGGGATTTTCAGGGTGCGCATATGGGCCCTTCAGAAGGTCCTCAAAATTTCATCAAGTTTCCTCATTCTAAAGAGGCGGCCTTCCGAGGTCAAGCGCCTGCCGGGAAAACCGGATCATACTTTCATCACACCATGTCAAAAATGAGCACCTCGGCCTCGGGCCTTCCACGCAGCACAATCACGGATTCACCGGTGACACGAGCTCCATCTCCTCCCGTGAGATGCTGTCCATTCATCTCCAGTGTCCCGGAGGCCACATGAATATAGACATGATGCCCCTTCGGGGAATGTCTCACCTCTCCCTCCTCTTCCAGGACACCTGCGTAAAGAAGCGTCTCCTGCTGGAGCGTAATCGACCCCTCCCTCCCGTCCGGAGAAGCGACAAGACATAACCGGTTCCTTTTGTCTTCAAGGGAAAAATATTTTTGCTCATACCCCGGAGTGAGCCCTCTGGCTCTGGGCAGGATCCATATTTGCAAAAAATGCACAGGCTCTGTCGCTGAAGCATTCGCCTCGCTATGGGTTACCCCTGTCCCGGCACTCATCCTCTGCACATCACCAGGACGGATGATGGACTCCTCCCCCATGCTGTCCTGGTGCCTCAATGCCCCTTCGAGAACATAGCTGATGATTTCCATGTCCCGGTGGCCATGAGTTCCAAACCCCTGACCAGGCTGAACCCGATCCTCATTAATGACCCGAAGATCCCCGAAGCTTATATAATTCGGATCATAATAGTCGGCAAAGGAAAATGTGTGGTAGCTGTCAAGCCATCCGTGGTTGGCGTGGCCCCGCTCCTTTCCCTTACGGATTTCAATCATCGTCTTCTCCTTCATCGGTGTCTGCCCGGATGACAACATCAGTGTGGCCCAGGACGACGGGATAATCCAGACCTAAAACCATAGCCATGCAGCCCCTCCCCTCCTCCGTCATCTCCCCTTATTCCTGAGAAAAGTTTTCCTCATTGGAGCGGTCTGGTGTTTTTCCGTTAAGATAGGTTTCATTCACCAGGAAGGAGATACTCCATGAACCGTTCATTCCGCACCCTCCCCGCTCTGGCTTTCCCGATCCTTCTCTTTTTTTCCCTGGCGCCCCTTTCCCCGGCCCAGGCGGGGAGCCTGATCGATAAAGGAAGAAAGATCGCCCAGGAAGGAAATGACCTTCCGGGAAGCACCGCCTGCATGGAATGCCATCGCCTCCATGGCGGCGGGATGCCCTCCATCGGGAGCCCTCGCATTGCCGGACAACCCCGGCAATATATCGAACATGAGATTCTGGGGGTCAAGGCGGGAACACGCTATGCCCCCATCATGGCCGGCATCGTCAACAACCTGAGCGAAAAAGATATTCAGGCGGTAGCCGCCTGGTACGCCTCTGTTCGCACCCCCAAGCTTCGGGATGTTTCCCCCTACGATCCCGATCTGGTCAAACTGGGCAAGCGAATCGCTTTGAAGGGTCAATGGAAAAAGAATGTTCCCGCCTGTGTCCTTTGCCACGGTCCCCAGGGACGGGGAATCCCCCCCCATTTTCCCTATATCAAAGGGCAGAATAAGGGCTATATTCTTCGCCAGCTTATTTCCTTCGCCTTCCTGAAACGATCCGACGATCCCCAGGGACTCATGAGGGGAATCGCCCGAAGACTCTCTCCAACAGAACGCAAGGCCGTAGCGGAATACTTCGCAAGCCTTACCCCGCCTCCAGCCGATGGACAACCCGACAGACCTTCCTCCGGAAAGGATCCCCGATGAGACACTCTCTCTCCGTTGCTCTCGCCTCTCTCCTGGGAGCCCTCCTTCCCATGGCTCCCATGGCTGCCTCCGCCCAGGAGGGGGGGGCCCTGCCTGTTATCTTCACCCCTCCCGCCGACCGGGAGATTCCCTCCGGCCCCTTCGGGGACCTTGTCAGAAAAGGGGAGAGAATCTTTACCCAGACGGGCAAATACGCAGGGAAGTACGTGGGTAATGACCTGACCTGCGAATCCTGCCACCTTGACCGCGGCCGCAAGGCCTATGCCGCTCCCCTCTGGGGGGCCTATGTCACCTACCCGAAGTTCCGGACCAAGAACATGAAGGTGAGCCGGCTGGGAGAGAGGATCCAGGGATGCTTCCGCTTCTCCATGAACGGGACCGCTCCTCCCCTTGAAGGAGACACCATCCGCTCCATCGTGGCTTACAGCTTCTGGATGGCCAAGGGGGCTCCCGTGGGAACCCCTCTGGCCGGGACCGGCATGTACCATATGCCCGCAGCCACCCGCCACCCCAATCCCTTTCACGGAAAAAAGGTCTACGAAGCCCGTTGCGCTCTCTGTCATGGGGCGGACGGTCTGGGAACCTCATCCGGAGGAGAGGTCGCCTTTCCGCCTGTCTGGGGTCCCCGCTCCTTCAACAGGGGAGCCGGGCTGGCAAAGGTCTCCAAACTCGCCGGATTCATCAAGATGAACATGCCACTCTCCAAGGGCGACACCCTGACAAACCAAGAGGCCTGGGACGTGGCGGCCTACGTGGACTCCCAACCCCGCCCCGCCGATCCAAGAAAGAAGTCCTGACCTTTTCACTCCCCGGGGAGCGTTTGCCCTCTTCTGTCTGACAGGGTATCATTTGTCCATGATGATCCCCCCTCCGGACAAGATGTCAAACCTTCCCGCGGGAGTCTCTTCTTGACAGAGCCCACCTTTTCCACACCCTCCCCCCTCTCCTTTGACACCGAAGGTCTCGAGCGGGCCCGGGCCGGCGTCAGGGACAGCTCCTTCTATCGATCCTTCTCACTTCTCGAGCCCGAAAGCCGGTCCGACCTCTACGACTTCTACGTTTTTTGCCGTGTGGTGGACGACCTGGCCGACGAGCCTCGAACCGATATCGACGTCCGGTCCCATCTCAACTGCTGGTCCTGGAGCTTTGCCCATGACTTTGCCACCCCTCCGGGATGGGAGAAGGCGCCCTTCTTCCTCCGGACCGTTGAGATCGCGAAAAAGCGGCAGATTCCAGCTTCCCTGTACGGGGACATTGTCCGGGGAATGCAGGATGATCTCTCCCAGGTGAGGATCCCTGACATTCCTGCACTGCTTCGTTACTGCTACCGGGCCGCCGGGGCCGTTGGCAGAATCTGCGTTCCCATCTTCGGCGGCGACCTTGACCGCCTCGGCCCCTATGCCGACCTCTTGGGAGAGGCATTCCAGCTGACAAACATCCTGCGGGACATCGCCCAGGATGCCGCCCGGGACCGGATCTACCTCCCGGCTGACCGCATGAGACACTTCGGCGTCTCCGACGAGGACGTCCTGACAGGACGTCTCCACGACGGGATGCGCGCACTTCTTACCGAGATCTGGACTCGCTCAGAGGATGACTACGAAAAAGCGCGACACCTTCTTTCCGACCCGGCCGACCGGCGGACCATGGTCGCCGCCCGGGCCATGGAGACGGTCTACCACGCCATCCACAAAAAGATCCGGAGAACAGGATTTGACGTCTATCGGCAACGGATCAGACTCGGCCCCCTGGAGAAGGCCAGCGTCCTGCTGCGGCTCTGGCGGGACCGGAAGGCGGTAGGGCTGTGAATGCACGGCCCCGTATCTACATCCTGGGAGGCGGTCTTTCAGGAATCGCCGCCGCAGAACGACTCTCACGGGATCCGGAATCCCCTTTCGACGTGGTTCTCCTCGAAGCCCGTCCCCATCTGGGGGGCCGCACCGGATCCTATTTCGACACCCGGGCCCGCCGGGAAATTGATACCGGCCAGCACCTTTTTCTTTCCTGTTACACCGGGACACTTGACCTTCTGGATCGTCTGGGAACAAGAGCAGGCCTTGTCTTCTTCGACCGCCTCTACATCCCTCTCTGGGATCCGGAACGGGGCCTCCATCCCCTCGACGTCCCGGGAAACAAAAGCCAGCTTTCGGCCGCCGGAGGTCTTCTCCAGTACGAAGGACTCCCCTTCTCCCAGCGGCTCGCCTTTCTCTCGATAGCCCGGGCATTACCCAAGACAGACTCCGACGTCGACCACCTCACCGCCCACGAGTTCCTCCGACGGGCCGGCCAACCCGATATGGTCATCGACCGGTTTTGGGAGCTGGTCATCCTCTCTGCCACCAACCTGCCATCCCGGTCAGTCAGTGCGGCCATTCTGGTGAGAATCCTGAAGGAGTCCCTTCTGGCCGGAGGCCATGCCGCCAGACCCGGGTACAATGCGGTCCCCCTCACCGAGCTTTTCGTCCTTCCGGCCCTGCGTCTCTTCCGGGCGCGAAGCGTTTCGGTACGAACAAAAACCCGCATCACAGCAATCTCCGAAACAGGCGGACGTATTGTCTCACTGTCCACCTCGGGCGGAGAGATCAGTCTTTCCTCCGAGGACCGGGTCATTACCGCCCTTCCTCCGTGGTCATTTGAGAAAATCGTCCCCCTCTCCTGGCAGGAAACCCCCCTGGTCGACCGGATCAACCGGCTCTCCTATGCCTCCCCCATCCTGTCGATCCACATACACTACGACAGACCGGTCAGGATCCCCCTGATCGCCGGCTTCCACCAGTCCCCCATCCACTGGGTCTTCAACAAGGATGCCATGGAGCAGCGTCTCATTCCTGAAACCCGCCCCTGGTTTGACTGGTCAAGGGACCGGGAGGACGACCTCCTGCCCACCCAGATGGTCAGCGCCACGGTCTCCGGGGCCAACACGCTTCTTGAGACACCCGATGACGAGCTCGCCGACCTTGTCGGAGCTCACCTGCGGCTTCTGGATCCGGGCAATACTGCCTCCCCCAAGGGAATTGTCGCCGTCCGCGACCGCTTTGCCACCCCCGTTCTCGGCACTGGGCAGAGCTCCCTTCGTCCGGAAGCGCGTACCTCCTTTGAAAACCTCTTCATGGCGGGAGACACCGCCGACACCGGACTTCCTGCCACCATGGAGAGCGCGGTCAGGGCAGGTGTCGCCGCCGCCGAAGCCATCCTCTCCGATACCCTGGCCGGCTCTTCTCGCATCTCCCCAGCCGGGAGCGCAATCTCCGCATGATTTCCCTTGAAGAATCCTATCGTCACTGCCAGGAGGTCGTGGCAGGCCACTACGAAAACTTCCCTGTAGCCTCCCGTCTCATGCCAGCCAGGACCCGACCGGCCATCGCCGCCCTCTATGCCTTTGCCCGGGCCGCTGACGACATGTCGGACGAGGTTCCCGACACGGCCACATCGCTCGCCCTCCTTGCCGGATGGAGGGAGCTCCTGCAGAAGGCCGGACAAGGACCGGTTGACCACCCTGTTTTCCGGGCCCTTGCGGACGTGATCCAGAGGTTTGATCTCCCTGTTCTCTGGCTGGATCAGCTGATCCAGGCCTTTGAGCGGGACAGGACCGTGGTTCGCCACGAGAACTTCGAGGATCTCATCTTCTACTCCACCCTTTCGGCCAACCCTGTGGGACGTCTGCTTCTCTGGATCAACGGCTACCGCAACGAAGGTCTCTTTGCCATGTCGGATGCGGTGTGCACCGCCCTCCAGCTCGCCAACTTCTGGCAGGACATCTCGGTCGACAGAGAGAAAGGCCGTCTCTATGTTCCCCTTGCCGAGCTCCGGGCTTCGGGGCTCGATGAGGAGAGCCTTTTCGCTTCCACCCCGGACTCCGGGACGGCGCACCACCAACAGATTCTCAAGGATCGTCTCTTCGCCTACACGGCTGGCCTCTTCTCAACCGGCGTTCCCCTCCCTCGCGCCGTGGGAGGACGGATCGGCATCGAGCTCTCGCTGGTCCTGCGAGGCGGCGTCACCATCCTTGAGAAAGGTCAGGCTCCAGGCCGGCCGGTCACCCGGAGACCGGTGCTGACCCGGGGCACATGGATCGCCTCCCTCCTCCGGCCTGTGACCCTCTCCCGTCTTGAGACCCCCCTTGAAAAACGGTCCTGTACCGG
>JAJZCZ010000081.1 GCA_021828805.1 Nitrospirota bacterium
AGCGAGGCGTCGTCGACATTGTTGGTGGCCAGCACGAAGAGGCCCTTTTTGCTGAGGGCCGTCGCGATCTTCTTCGGGTCTTCCATGAGAGGCGCCGAGATCTGAACCCCCTGAAGCGGGGGTTCGGCTCCCTTCTTGGGTCGCCCCTTTGAGGCGTAGCCCCGGACCTCTGTCAGGATCGCCTCTCCGGCGGTGTGGTACTTGGCCGTCTTGAAGAGGGTCTGCAGAGTTTTCCGAGCATCCTCCGGACAGGAAAAGTGACGGGAGGAGAGCTCGTCAAGGGCTGATGCCAGAGACCGGCGTTCTTTGTCGATCCGCTTCTCGGAGCGTGGCCAAGTCCAAAAGTTACTGTAAATTTTCTTCCCGAGAAATGGAATTTCTGGATCATTCGACGACCGAAAGGAGTGAAGGTGGTTGAGAGGTTCCTGTTTCTTCCACTCCCAGTATTCGGCCATGTCGGAATACTTTTTCCCCGTGCTCCATTGTTCGTGGAACTCCGAGAGAAGGGCTCTAATGAGTCGGATCGCCGAGTCCTCATTGGAGAAGATCCGGATCACGCGTTCCCGTCTTCGGACCTCTTCATTCAATCGTTCCTGGGAGTTCGTGCTTCTGAGTCTGGCACGATACTTCCGAGGAAAGGACAAAATCGTGAGCGATTCCTCAAATCCTTCGTCGAGACACTCCATCGACTTGGGAGCTTTCTTCTTAAAAGTCCCAGGATCTCGTTCTTGAGGGCTCGGGCTTCTTCTTTAGGTATCGGCCCGGAAGAGGCGTCCCAGGGCCAATGCCATGGGCCCTCGTTGGGAGACCGGCGCATGACCCAGAATATTTCGAAGAAAATGCACTTGGCATCGTTGCCAGCGGACTCCCTGAAAATGTCTCTGAACCGCTTTTTTGAGCCCTTTGTGGTCATCGGAGACCACCAGGTTCACACCACACAGTCCCCGGCCTTTGAGATCCCGCAGCATGTCGTCCCAAGAAGCCCCGTTTTCACTGGCTCCCAACGTGAGTCCAGGATCTCCCGTTGCCCTTCTTCCGAGATTCCCGTCGCGATCAGGATGGCCATTGGAACCACGCTGTCGTTCTTTCTCACATGGATCACCAGGGAATCCAGCAGAAGGAAGGGGTAAGGATCCTTCAGACGACGGTTTCGCCAATGATTGACACGGAATGCGAAACGATGAGGTGGCACAGAAACTGTCGATTCGCCCCAACACCGTCGGCGTATGGAGAAAGCGGTTTTCCGAACAAGGGATCTCGGGTCTTCGGGATCAGCCCGGCTCCGGAAAGCCGGCGACCTACGGACCGGAACTAAAAAGCTGGATCCTGTCACAGCTGGAACAGTCTCCTCCGGATGGCTTGGCGCGATGGGATGGAGGAACGCTGGCCCAGCTTCTGGGGGTTTCGGACGACATCGTCTGGAGGGTTCTCCGAAAGGAGGGGATTCAGCTCGCCCGTCGCCGGTCGTGGTGTGTCAGCACCGATCCGGAGTTTACGAAGAAGACTGCCGATATTATCGGACTGTACCTGGATCCTCCGCATCATGCTCTGGTCCTGTCGGTGGACGAGAAACCCATGATCCAGGCGATCGAACGCCCGACCGGATACGTCGAGTTATGATGGAAAGTAATGAAATGGTCCCTCCCTCCTCTTCACTGACGGCCTCAATCGGGCCAAAATGGGTGGTGGTAAGACTCACTCATTCACGGAATAACGAAGGAGGGACACCATGAAGGTTACAACACTCGGTCTTGACCTGGCAAAAACGGTTTTTCATCTGGTGGGGCTCGATGAAAAAGGACATGAGGTCATGAAAAAGAAGGTTTTCCGAAACAATCTGGCCGCCACGATCCAGAATATTCTCCCCTGCCGGATTGCGATGGAAGCCTGCGGATCGGCGAGCTTCTGGGGGCGTAAATTTCAGGGGATGGGACATACGGTGATCCTGATTCCTCCCCAATATGTCAAACCGTTCGTTCGGACCAACAAGAACGATTGGCATGATGCACATGCCATCGCCGAAGCCTCTCTTCGGCCGTCGATACCGACCGTTCCGATCAAGACGGAAGAGGCCCAGGACCTTCAAAGTTTTCACCGGGCCCGGCAGATCTTGATCGAGTTCCGGACGGCCACTATCAATCACGTTCGGGGGATCCTGGCCGAGTATGGAGTTGTTTTGAAAGTGTCAGCCTCCAAGGTGAAAGAGGAGCTGAGCCGACTCGTGAACGACCCGGAGGACACGCGGATCTCTCCGTTCCTGAAAGAAACTCTCCGCGCCATCCTCAAAGAGCTCTCGGGGCTTGGCGAAAAGCTGGAGGAGTTTGACCGTCAGATGGCTTCCTTCGCCAAAAAGAACCCTGTCTGCAATCGACTGATGACCATCCCCGGGGTCGGGGTCCTCACGGCCACGATTCTTATCGCGGTGGTGGGCGATCCATTCCGGTTCAAAAATGGCCAACACTTCGCCGCCTATATCGGACTCGTGCCCCGACAACATTCCAGCGGGGGAAAAACGTCCTTTTGGGGATCTCGAAACAGGGTGATACCTATCTCCGAACGCTTCTGATCCATGGAGGCCGATCTGTGGTTCGGTTAGTGCAGAGACTGGCGGCAGGAGGACAGGAACTCCGGGGACGAAATGCCTGGATCGCCGACCTCCTTCTTCGACGGGGATACAACCGGACAGCGGTCGCCGTGGCCAACAAGAATGCCCGGGTGATCTGGGCCCTGCTCGCCAAGAACGAGGCGGTCTACGATCCCTCGGGTCGTTCGGCGAGAAAGGCCGCATGAAAGACATTCGATCCCGGCCATGAAAGAAGAAATCTCCAGCGGGAGAGAGTTCAAGAGAATTGTCACCGTTCGAATGAAAGGATCCAAGTTCTCCCACCACCAGAAGGCGTAGAGGGGCAATCCCACGATGACGGACCGGTCGAACCGGCACTCTCAGACCCTGACAAACACAAAGACTCTTGAAGTCGCGAAAGTGATAAGGAGAGAGTGCTCGAATGTTTCATCAAGGCCAGGAAGGCAAATCACCTTCCACATAGAGGCCGGATATATGTACGCTACGACCTTACCTTATCGGAGAGTCAACCCTCTTGCCGCCGGGGGAGGGACCATATATGTTTGGAGGGATTGAAAAGAAAAGGCGTGTCCTGCTGAAATGTGGTTGCCCAACCACAACAATTCAGCCAAGGGAGCACGCCACATGGAAGAGAATACACTGATCGGGTTAGTGAAGCCAGGGACGATTTCAGACCCGTTGACCGAACTTTTGAGGATGGGAGCCCGGAAACTGATCGAAGCAGCCATTCAGGCGGAATTGTCTGAATTCCTTGGGCAGTTCGAGCAACGGAAGACCTCCGAGGGGAAAAGAGGAGTGATCCGAAACGGGTATCAACCGGAACGGGAGATTCTGACGGGGATCGGAGCAGTTTCCGTTCGGATTCCGAAGGTCCGGAGCCGGACAGGAGACGCCGTAACCTTTCGATCTGCCCTGGTTCCTCCGTATGTTCGGAAAACAAGATCTTTGGAAGCGGCGCTTCCCTGGCTCTACCTCAAGGGGATTTCGACAGGTGAGATGCAGGAGGCTCTCTCCGTTCTGGTGGGACCCGAAGCCAAAGGACTCTCCCCGGGCGTGATTCGACGACTGAAGGAAAGCTGGCTCCAGGAATACTCCGAGTGGAAGAAACGTCTTCTGGACAAAGACCGCTGGGTGTATCTCTGGGCGGACGGAATCTACAGCGGAATTCGGGCCAGTTCGGAATGTTTATGCGCTCTCGTGATTGTTGGAGTGAATGATCGGGGAGAAAAGCACTTCTTGGCGATCGAGGATGGGATGAGGGAATCGATCCAGAGCTGGAAGGATGTCCTTCTGGATCTGAAGGAACGGGGCCTTTCTTCTCCCAATCTGGCCATTGGGGAGGGAGCCATGGGGTTCTGGGGAGCCATGGAGGCGGTCTTTCCCCAAACGACGCATCAGCAGCGGTGTTGGGTTCATAAGACAGCCAATGCTCTCAACTACCTTCCGGATGCCCTTCAGGAGAAGGCCAAGAAAGGACTCCATGAGATCTGGATGTCGGAAGGCCGAGAACCGGCTCAGAAAGCGTTCGACACGTTTCTAAAAACCTACGAAGCCAAATACCCGAAAGCCACGGAATGTCTCCTGAAAGATCGGGAACCACTCTTGGCCTTCTACGACTTTCCGGCGGAGCATTGGATTCACATCCGGACGACCAACCCGATTGAATCGAGCTTTGCCACGATTCGACATCGGACCAATCAGGCCCGAGGATGCTTCAGCAAAGAGACGATCCTGACCATGATGTTTCAGTTGGGACTTTGTGCCGAGAAACGGTGGAGAAAGATCAAGGGGTTCACCCACCTGGCTCTGATTCTGGAAGGGAAGATATTTAAAGACGGAATTCTAGAGGGCAACTCAACGCAGGACGCGGCTTGATGCTCTCAAACACCACTTTTGACTATTTCTCGGATACGTCAAGACCTCGAGCGGAAAGGTCGTTCGTGGTCTGAAAAGCACCTACAAGCGTCATGGGACCGTGAATCTCTTCGCGGCCCTTGAAGTGGCCACCGGCATCATTCGGGGCAAGACGACGCAGACCAAGAAGCGGGAAGACTTCCAGGACTTCATGGAAGAGATCGTGCGAGATTATCCTGCCGATCAGGAAATTCATGTGATTCTGGATAATCTGTCGACCCACAAGAAAAATGAGGACTGGTTAAGTCGACATCCGAACGTGACCTTTCATTTTACGCCGACCTCTGCCTCCTGGCTCAACCAGGTGGAGATCTGGTTTGGAATCCTGATCCGGAAAGCCTTGACGGGTGCCAGCTTCCCGAGCAAGGAAAACCTGATCAAGGCGCTGGAGGGCTTTAAGTCGGCCTACAATCAGAATGCGGCTCCGTTCGTCTGGAGGAAACGGGAGGTCAAGGGTGCCCACCTTCAAAATACAATCATTAACTTATGCAATTAAACACTAGAAATGACAAATGTGGGATGATAGGAAGCCAGTGAAGAATATTAAAAAATTTATAAAAACATTGTTTTCTCTCAAGAATAAGAAAGAAGCCTGTCAATTAGCACGAAAGGTTTGCAATAAAATTTTCCATTCATTTTTAAGGAAAAAAAGTGGTCGTGATTTGCTCAAAAAACATTTTTTTGCATATGTATTAAATTCTGACATTAAAGTTTCTTTCATATATCCTTATTATGATAAAAAGGATACTGTTTTAAAGTCTATTGAATCAATTAAGAATCAAAAAGTATTGGCTAAGTATGAAATTATATTAATTGACGATGGCTCTAATAATACAAGTGTAGCCCAAATACTTCCTCCAGATGTAATATATTTATGGCGAAATAAATTTGGATATGGAATATCAAGGTCTCGAAATTTGGGAGCTAAGATCTCTAATGGAGAATATTTAGTTTTTATTGATCCTGACCTGATTCTTTCTCCATCTTATCTCGAATCCATGCTAGAGCATTTTTATGAATTCGGAAATAAGGTGGTGCTTACAGGCTATCTTCGAGATTATCACTTTCTTGGTTGCGAAGATCCAAGAGTCGCATGGGGGGTATGGGAAAGACCCAATGTTCCAACTAAGAGATTTTTATCAATAGCAGGTGGGAATATGGCCATTCATCGAAATTTATTTTTTGAAGTTGGAGGCTTCGATGAAGATTTGATTTATGGAGGTGTGGAAGATCTTTTATTTGGACACCTATTAAGTCAAAGATCTGAGACACATGTTGTTTATAGCACTGGAATGACTGTCACTCATATACCACACCCAATCGGATTAGCACATAATGATTATGATTCTACTTGGAGAATTATATCTTTAAAATATCCTGAGTTCTATGAACTAAATCTTAAAGGATATCGATGAAGTCGAGTAAGCTGTATGATTATGTCCGTGTCAAATTCGCCCGACCCTCCTCATACTGTTATAGTAAAATAAGTAAGTCCTTTTTTCCTCATGAGTGTTCCAGAAGAACCGTTATTTCTAGATAGGAATCTAATGCGGAATATTAAAAAATTTATAAAAATGTTGTTTTCCCTCAAGAATAAGCAAGAAGCTTGGCAATTAGTACGAAAGGTTTACAATAAAATTCGTCCTTCATTTTTAAGGAAAAAAAGTGGTCGTGCTTTGCTCAAAAAACATTTTTTTGCATATATATTAAATTCTGATATTAAAGTTTCATTCATATATCCTTATTATGATAAAAAGGATACTGTTTTAAAGTCTATTGAATCAATTAAGAATCAAAAAGTATCGGCTAAGTATGAAATTATATTAATTGACGATGGCTCTAATAATACAAGTGTAGCCCAAATACTTCCTCCGGATGTAATATATTTATGGCGAAATAAATTTGGATATGGAATATCGAGGTCTCGAAACTTGGGAGCCAAGATCTCTAATGGAGAATATTTAGTTTTTCTTGATCCTGACCTGATTCTTTCTCCATCCTATCTCGAATCCATGCTAGAGCATTTTTATGAGTTCGGAAATAAGGTGGTGCTTACAGGCTATCTTCGAGATTATCACTTTCTTGGTTGCGAAGATCCAAGAGTCGCATGGGGGGTATGGGAAAGACCCAATGTTCCAACTAAGAGATTTTTATCAATAG
>JAJZCZ010000010.1 GCA_021828805.1 Nitrospirota bacterium
TCCTACTTGAGCGTTCACAAACAGGACCCTAGCCATGGCCTCTGGCAGACGATCTCCCTCCTCAAAAAGCATGAATTCTGAACCCGGAGAAGGCGCAACACTCTCCCGCACACGGTCCGGAACCACCTCACGGAAACGGCAGGGGGAGACCTCTCCCTCTAAAGGGATGACCCAGCAACTCTTAGAAGATCTCCGGTCTTCAGGAATTCACCCGACGCAACAACGCCTGCGTGTCTTCCAGACCCTCACCGAATCCAAGGGACATCTGAGCGCCGAGGAAATCCACGCGCTCGTCCGCTCCAAGGCACCGCGGATTGGCCTGGCGACAATCTACCGGACTCTCCACGCCCTCAAGGAAAAAGGCCTCGTCGAAGAACACCGGTTCAACGATGAGTTCAGCCGCTACGAAGCCACTCCTGCCAAGCACCACGATCATCTTATCTGCCTTGAGTGCGGAAAGGTCGTGGAGTTCGGGCAGCCAGTCATCGAACAGCTTCAGGAGTCCGCGGCCAGAGAAAACCATTTCACCATCGTCTCCCATCGCCTCGAAATCTACGGGATCTGTGAATCCTGCCAGAAACTTCGCGGAAAAAAGTCCCTACAGCACTGACATCTCACCTGGGTCGCCCGGATCAAACCTTCCCTGAAACCGGGTTCTCTCCCGCTTCCTCAGGAAGACTCCCGCCCGCAGGCATAGTCTGAATAATCGGCATTTCTCCTGAAAGCCTTGAGCGCGGTGTCGGTGTAAGACCTGCCCCTGAGTAGATCTGAAAGGTCCAGATCATTACCGTGTTGGCGGACCGTCGAATCGCCGCAAGAACGCCTGCCGCCAGAGAACTCCCGGTATCGTTTAAAACCACGGTGTCCGCCTTGAGCCTCCGGATCTGCATATTGAGAACCGGTCCGATAGCCCGTCCCCGCGCCAGAATCGTATCCACCAGAACATCCTCTTCCATCCCGATCGCCTGACAAAGATCCAGTGTGTGGCGGGCGACACGCTCCTCATCCACCAGAGGAGCGTCAAGGGGAAGCGCCAGCGGAATCTCCAGAACGGAAATCACAGTGACTTTCGCATTGTCAGACTTGGCCACCTTGAGGACATCGCGAAGCATGGGTGACGGGCGGGTGGGAGAGGTCGCCACCAGAATGTGTTTGTGCGGCTTGGGTTCCGGCATGTCATTGGCGACTTCAGTGATCTTGACCCGCTCCATGACCGGAAGGGATTCTTTCCTGCGAAACCAGAGATAATAGGTGATCCCTCCCGCCATCCAGACAGTTCCAAAAATTCTCCCATACTTATGAAACAGGAGAACCATAAGAAAGACGCCAAAGGTCCCGGCAAACCCGAACAGTGTCGGCAGGGGGACTTCCCATCCTGAAACCCGGATCGCCAGAGGGACCCGAAAGGGGCGCTTGAGGTTCGGCTCTTTTTTCCGAAGATGGATAAGCGCCAGATGCGTCATCGAAAACGACAGCATCGCCCCATAGTTGTAGAGGTCGGCAAGAACATCGAGATAGGGAAAGAAGGCCACGATCAGGGCGGAAAGCGTCCCGAAAATGGCGATGGAGACCATCGGCGTCTTGTACTTGACGCTGGTCTTGTGAAAAATTGGCGAGATCAGGAGATTGTTCGACATGGAATAGGCCAGCCGGGAGACGCCGATGAGTCCGGCATTGGCCGCCACAGTCAGGATCGTCGCCCCGAGAATGGCCACCCAGGGCGCCATAAAGTGGCTGACCGCAGGCATCGCGTTGGCGATCCCCGCAATAGGGTCGTTCACCCATGTCGTGGAAAGAACCTCCGGCTTCATGGCCGAGAGAGCCACGAGAGAGATCCCGGAGTAGAGAAGAATGGTGGTCCCCATGGTCATGAACATGGCACGGGGAACCAGCTTCTCGGCATTCTTCGCCTCTCCTGCCATCTGGCTGATGGCCTCAATTCCGGTATAGGCGACCATCGCAATCGAGATTCCATAGAGGAAGTTGTGCCAGGTGGGAGCGCTTCCCAGGGTGAACTGGCTCCAGATCGTATGGAAGTTCAGAAGGAAAAAGGCCCCCATCGCCATGAGGGAGACCTGGGTGATCACGTCAAATCCCGCCAGCATGAGACTGAACCAGGAAGACTCCTTGAGGCCCACGATGTTCATGAGAACGAGGACAAGGATCAAGAGTCCCGTAAAAGTGACATTTACCTGGGGGTTCGTCTTGAAGATCGGGAAAAAGTACCCTAAATAGGGACCGACAGAAAAGGCACTGATCGCCAGCGTCAGAATGTAGTCGAGGAGGAGGGCCCACCCGGTAAAAAAGGCCCATCCGTCACCAAAGGCTCTCTGAGCAAAGAGGGAGGATCCTCCTCCCTCTGGAATTGCGCTCGACAGCTCTGCATAGGAAAGAACTGTGGCGACAAAGAAGAGGCCGGCGGCTCCGATCGCCAGGAATGCGGCACCCCCGGCGTAGATCGTCGTAATGCCCAGGGCATAGTAGATGGAGGAACCAACATCCCCATATCCCGTGGAATAAAGAGCCCCGAGACCCACAACCTTGCGCAGCACAGTTGTGTTGAAACGGGCGATTCCCGTCCGGGTGTGGTGGTAGATCTTGAACAGGGCCATGATTCCTCCGGAAATACGGTGGAACAGCCTTTCCCTGACCTCATGGTACTCGACCTTCCCGTTGGCAGGATGCAGGTCTCAGGAAAGAGTGATTAACGCGATCAGGATGAGGGGAGAAGAAGAACGTTTCGGGAGCCAGACAGTCTTACACGGGAGGACCCGCAGGAGAGTCCGAGGAAGTCCGAGCCGTGAAAGGATCCGAGAGGAGAGCGGACATTCCATCCACCGCCTTTAACCGGAGAGAAAAAGAGGAGCGTCCCCTCTTCCCCCGCCACCGCCAGGGTTCCATCACCTGTGCGGCAAACCCCGTAGAGGTCGTGAAGGTTGCCTGTCTGAATGGGAGAAAAAGAAGCCCCTTCATCCGTTGACACATAGAGGAGGCCATGGTCTCCGGCAAGAAAAAACCGTCCACCCTCTTCAAAAAGGGCGTTAAAAGATGGCTTCTGGCGCGTGACGCGTTGCATGGGCACCTTGACCGGCTGCCAGGAAGCACCGCCATCGGAGGTTCGGAAAAGGGTCCTGTGCCAGCCGGCCACAAGGCCGTGAGAGACATCAGAAAATGCCACAGTATAAAGATTTTCTCTGGTGGGAAGAGGTACAGGAGTCCAATGGGTGCCCCCATCGGTGGTTCGATAGAGCGCCCCTTGAGCCCCCGCCGCATACCCCGTTCCGCCATCGACAAAGAAGACTTTCGAGAGAAAGCGGGGCGACGGAGTGAGGGTAACCGGTGTCCAGTGGACTCCACTGTCCGAGGAGCGCAGGAGTGTTCCCACGGCGCCATAAGCCCAGAGGTCTCCGCCGGGAGAGGAAACTACTCCGTAAAGATCCTGGTTTCCGGGGACAGGAATTCGAATCCACCCCCCTTTTCCTTCCTTCCGAAGAAGTGTTCCCTGGTAGCCGGTCACCAAAAGAAGATCCTGCCGGGAGAGAATCCCGGACAGAACGCCCACGTAAGGCTCTCCTTTTTTTGTCGGAGGGGGAAGAGGAGGCTGCTCAACACGAAAATGGGTCCCGGGTGGAAGAGAAACGGTAGGAATATTTGCCGTTGGGGGTTTTTCACACCCGGAAAGAAAGACTATGCCCGAAAGACAGAAAAAGAGAGGAAGGGATTTCCAGAAGAAAAAATAAGAAAAAAAAGAGGAACCTGGATGGGGGTGTCTTCCCAAAAAACTCTGGCGATCTTCCGGAAAGTGACGGCGGAAAAAGGGCAAGGACTCTGGTCGGTAGAGGTATACGAAAAAATTCATGAGCTCAGGATAACCCAAGTCCCGGGGCTCCGCAAGAGCCCCGGGTCCTTCCCTAGTGGACGTTCTGCTCTTCCTTGTACTGCTCCCCTTCCTTCTCCTCAAAATTGAAGGGTTTAAAGTGGTACTCGAAGATCGTCTTGATGGCAAAGGGAGAGCTCACGGGAGTCAATCCTGTCCCCACACCGATATTCCAGTCTATATGGTCGCCAATGGCGACGTTCCAGCTCTGAAAAATAAACTGCTGCTGCATCGCCGCGTACTGGGAGGGGGGCCCCCCCAGAGGATCCATATTACTGATCATTCCTTCTTCTCCAAAGGCCTCAATTCCGGCATTCACGTTATCGGCCAGAAGATAGTAGAGACCGGCCGAATAGGAGAACGCCGGCGGATAACTCGGCTCGGATCCGTCGGTCGCAAACAGGAAGCTGCCATTGATGTCCAGGATGAAGCGGTCGATCTTCTTCTCTCCGATCAGGATGATATCGAGGAAAGACTGCATGCCGGTCCCCCCTCCCGGAGCCCAATATTCTATCTGGACAGCCGGATCAATGAAGTCGGGGATGCGGGGAAGACGAAGGCGGGTCGTAATGGCGCGGGTCTGCAAGTATGAATAGGTCTGTCCTCCGCCAGCAACAAAGTCGACATAGGTTCCCAGCGTCCACCAGTCGGTAACCCCGAACTCAAGTACGTAGGTGGAAAAGAGAAGGTCGGCATTGCGGATATTCGCGCCATAAACTGATTCAGCCGTCTTGTTGGGAAGGAGAACAGTCTGCCATGTTCCGATACTGATCTCGCCCTGCTCAGGGGTTTCATAGGGATAGATGATAAAATCCCGGAAAGGATCGGCATCGGCGTGAGAAAGAGAGAACGAGAAGGAAAAAAGGATTCCGGAGAGAGTCAGGACACAGGAAAGAAGTGCGGAAAAAGTCCGTGGCATACGGGAAGTTCCTTGACCATATCGCTTCAAGACAGTCCTTTCCTGTTGAGCGAAGAATCCGCTTTTTCTCTCTCCATCGATACTCGATCGGCCTCACAGACACCACCAGCGACATGCGACAGGAACTCTCCGGTCTTTCTTCCAAAGGGGAGAAAGTCACAGGGAGAGCGGTCCCCCTCCGACCGGAGGAGAGTCGGACGCACGATGCTCATGGAGCATTGAGGAACGAAAAGACCTTATTAGGGAAAACTGAAGGGATGCTTGAAGACAATTTATAGTTTTTTTTGAAATTT
This sequence comes from Nitrospirota bacterium, assembly GCA_021828805.1. Taxonomy (GTDB): domain Bacteria; phylum Nitrospirota; class Leptospirillia; order Leptospirillales; family Leptospirillaceae; genus UBA4572. The sequence continues at coordinate 5,090 of JAJZCZ010000010.1, forward strand.
TTGTAAAGCCTTTGGAAGAGGCTCTCCCTGAGGCTTGTCTCTCCCCGGACTCCTCCGCCGTTTTCATACCCCCTGCCCTGACTGTTTCCTGACCACCGCACCACGCACTTCAGCTGTTAAGTCCCCTCTCCTGCCATTTCATACCCATCAAACATCTCTTGCATGCAAGCTCGAGAATGCCTGAACCTTTTGTCCCGCCCCCTCCCACCCCCCTGACTTCCTCCGATCTGTGATCTCCGACCGTTGTCTTCCTGTTCCTTCTCATCTATCATCTAGAAAAAGGGATTTCCCATAATGACTCCAGACACCACCAGACAACCCGTAACAGGAAAGGATACCTTGAACCACGCAAAGCGGGAGCCAAACGGTTCCGCCGTTGACATCATGGCTCTCCGGCACAGTGCTGCCCATGTTCTGGCCCAGGCCGTAAAGCGTCTTTTTCCCTCTGCCCAAGTCGGTATTGGACCCGCCACCGAAGAAGGTTTTTACTACGACTTTCGCTTCGAACGTCCTTTCTCTCCCGAAGATCTCGAAAAAATCGAAGAGGAGATGAAAAGGATCATCGCCACCGATTCTCCCATTGTCCGGCGCCCCCTCTCCCGGGAGGCGGCCAGGGAGCTCTTTGAAAAAACGGGGGAACCGTTCAAGCTGGAAATTCTTCATTCCATTCCTGCCGAAGCGGAGATCACCGTCTACGACCAGGGGGACTTTACCGACCTCTGCCGGGGACCCCACCTTCCCGGAACAGGCGACATCGGAGCCATCAAGCTTCTCTCTTCATCCGGCGCCTACTGGAAAGGGATCGAGACCAACCCCTCGCTCCAGCGGATCTACGGAACGGCCTTCTCCACCCAGAAAGAACTCGACGCCTATCTCGCCCGTCTTGAAGAAATTCGCCAGCGGGATCACCGCAAGATCGGCCGGGAACAGGGCTTCTTCCGAACGCTCGATGAAAATGGTGCCGGCATGGTCCTCTGGCTTCCTCGCGGAGCCCGAATCCGTCGGGTCATCGAAGAAATCTGGAAGACCCGCCACGACCGCCATGGCTACCAGTATGTCTACACGCCCCACATCGCCCGCCTGGACCTCTGGAAGCAGTCAGGCCACTGGGACTTCTATCGGGAGAGCATGTTCTCCCCCATGGAAATCGAGGGCTCGGAGTTCGAGCTCAAACCCATGAACTGCCCCTTCCATATCCTCATTTTCAAGGAAGCCGTCAAGAGCTATCGCGATCTTCCCGTCCGACTTGCCGAACTGGGTACAGTCTATCGTTATGAACGCTCTGGAACGCTCCACGGGCTCCTGCGGGTCCGCGGATTTACCCAGGACGATGCCCACATTTTCTGCCGTCCGGAAGACATTGCCTCCGAAATCGGCAAGGTTCTGACCTTAGTCGACGAAATGCTGCTCCCCTTCGGCTTTACAAACCGCTCGGTCTACCTCTCCACCAGACCCGAAGGGTCGGTGGGAAGTGACGAGAACTGGGCTCTGGCTACAGGGGCCCTGGAAGAGGCCCTCAGAAACGCAGGGATCCCCTACGAAATCGATCCCGGAGAGGGAGTTTTCTATGGACCCAAGATCGATATGAAGTTTCATGATGTTCTCGGACGCACCTGGCAGCTCTCGACAATCCAGGTTGACTTCAATCTTCCTGAAAAGTTTGACATTACCTACAGAGACAGCTCTGGAAACGATGTCCGCCCCATCATGATCCACCGTGCCCTTCTGGGGTCCGTGGAACGCTTCTTCGGGATCCTCGTCGAGCATTTCAAGGGGGCCTTTCCCCTATGGCTCGCCCCAGAGCAGGTGACCCTTCTCACCATTGCCGACCGCCACATTCCTTATGCGCAGAAAGTGGCTGACTCTCTTGCAAAGGAAGGAATCCGGGTCACGACCGACTTCAGAAACGAAAAGATCGGGGCCAAGATCCGGGAAGCCCAAATGATGAAGATTCCCCAGATGTGGGTTGTGGGGGACAGGGAGGCGCAGGAAGAGACAGTCTCCGTGCGCCATCGTGACGGGCAAGAAGGAGGCACACTCCCCTGGCGGGAAGCATTCAAGGCTGTCATCGAGGAAAATCGGGCCGGCCTTTCACTCGATCAAAAAACAGAGTCTTAGGAAAACACTCAAGATACAAAACTTCAGACAGTTCGTTAAAAACATTTTCAAGGAGGGTTCTGATTAACCAGAAAACACGGGTCAACTACGAAATCAAAACGAAAGAAGTCCGGCTGATCGGGGCCGACGGCGAACAGGTCGGCATCGTTCCGACTAATATTGCTATCAAGAAAGCCGAAGAGTCGGGATATGACCTCGTGGAAGTCTCCCCGAACGCCAAACCTCCCGTCTGTAAGCTCATGGATTTTGGAAAGTTCCAGTATGAGCAGAGCAAGAAGCTCCACTCCATGAAACAACACCAGAGAACAGGACAGGTCAAGGAGCTCAAGTTCCGACCCCATATCAACGAGCATGATCTGGGCATCAAGATTCACTATGTGGAGCGTTTTCTTGAAGAAGGAAACAAGGCGAAGATCGCCCTGGTCTTCCGGGGACGCGAGATGGTCCGCTACGAGGTCGGAGCCGAGCTCCTGAAAAAAATGATCTCTGCCCTGGGGGCAAAGGCCATCGTGGAGTCCCCTCCCAAGCTTGAGGGCTCGAACATGACCATGGTCCTGGCTCCGGCCAACGCGCCGACTCGGCCGGGCGCCAAGGAAGATGAAGAAGAGTCTCCGGAAAACACGGACTAGCCCCCTCCGGAGGCACTCCCTTCAAAAGGATTGCCGCGAGATATTTTTTTCGATACAATAGATAAATTGCGATTTTCGGCACAATCATACAAAGCGAACAGAATCACTAAACAGGAGTGACCGGTGGCCACAGGACGAGTTTTGAAGACAAAGCGCGCAGCCAAGAAGCGCTTTTCCCTCACAGGAACAGGAAAGGTCAAGTTCCATCAGTCGGGAAAGCGTCACCTGATGACCGGAAAATCGTCGAAGCGGACCCGCTCCCTTTCGACAGGAATCCTTGAAAAGGGACAGGCCAAGAAGGTTCTTATCAATCTGAACGGCTAGACTCTCCCGCTCAAAGGCTTCACATGCCATCACAGTAAGACGATACCGCACCACAAGGAGGAAAGAAGATGCCACGCGTTAAAGGCGGCCCGCAGACCCGGGCCCGCAGAAAAAAGATACTTGATCTGGCCAAAGGATACTGGGGCGGACGCTCTCGCCTCTACCGCTCGGCTCGCCATACCGTTGAAAAGGGACTCACCTACGCCTATCGCGACAGAAAAGCCAACAAGCGTCAGTTCCGCCGCCTCTGGATCCAGAGAATCAATGCGGCTTGCCGGCCTCAGGGAATCAGCTACAGCCGTCTCATTGCCGGGCTGAAAAAGCTGGGCATCGGGCTCGACCGGAAGATTCTGGCCGACCTGGCGCTCAACCAGCCTTCCGCCTTCTCGGACCTGCTCGAAAAGGTCAAAGCTGCCGTCTGAGCCCGACTCAAGAAAAGCTTCTACACGCATCACATCAATGAGGGCGCCCCGGCGCCCTTTTTTTACTCCGGAACTCCAGCTTTTGACATCCTGATCCTCCTTGCACCACAATAACAGGCAAGAATTTTCCGACAACAGCCGCAGGTCAACGGGTCCCCCCGACAGGAGTCCGACGGAAGATGGGCCGCTATTCCGAAACAAAGGAAGAAAGTGCCGAGATTCTGCGGCTTGTCCTCCGGAAGATGACAGAGTGGAATCTTTCTTTTACGCCCGTCCACTACACCGTCGTCTATGAATACGTCTCCGGCCTGAACGCCTCCCTCAAGCGGGCCATTGATGAACTCCTCGCATCCTCTCCCCTCACCGATGAGCGGGCCGAACAGATCTATTACAGCTTTATTGTCCCCGAAGAAGCTCTTCCTGCCATTGAGTCGCGTCGCCGCCTCACCGATGAGACCCTGGCCATTCTTGAACAGATGTCCCAGTCAGCAGCGACGACATCGGAGACCACACAAAAAGTCCGCTTCGGAATCCTCTCCCAGCACAACGCCCTTAAGACGGCGGAGGTTGTGGACACCTCCCTTCTCCAGACCGTCATTGCCCGCCTTGCCGGAGAGACGAAAAAGCTTATTGAGACCAGCGATGCCCTGGAAAATCAGCTCAAGAGCAGCCAGAAGGAAATAGAAAGCCTGAAGAATGAGCTGAGTGCGGTAGCTCAGGCCTCTTCCGTCGACCCTCTGACCGGAGTGATCAACCGTCGGGGATTTGATCAGAGAATTACGGCGTGCCTCAGAGCCCAGGAATCGCGCCAGGGAGAATGCTCCGTCCTCTTCATCGACATCGACAACTTCAAGAAAATCAATGACGAGCATGGCCATTCGGTGGGAGACCGCATCCTTCTGGCCGTCGCCCAGGTTCTCAAAGGAAAGACCCGGGGAGACGATATCGTCTCCCGGTTTGGAGGTGAGGAGTTTGTCGTCGTCCTTCCCTCCACCCCCATCGACAAGGCCCACATCGTGGCAGAAAATATCCGGCAGAACGTCGAGAGGATCACCCTGCTTTCTGCCAGGGAAAACAAAACCATTGGATCTGTGACCGTCTCCATCGGCATCGACGTCCACAAGCCTGGACAGCCCTGGCAGAAAACGATTGAACGGGCTGACAAGGCAATGTACCAGTCAAAGAAAGACGGAAAGAACCGGACAACCGCCTACTTTCAGATCTAGACCTTCCTCCCCTCTTTCTATACCCGTTTCTGTGTCTGCTCGATCCGGTAGGCTGCCAGGATGGCCTCCAGCAGATTGTCTGCAGAATGCAGAAGTTCTCCTTCCATCTCTTCCGTCACCGTTCCGGAGTCTGCAAGGGATCGGACACAATCCCCCAGCTGGTGGTGATAATTCTTGTGCAGGATTGCGATGGGATCTTCCTGACCGATTTTCATGCGAGCAAAGGCCTCATAGACCGGACAGTTATCAACCTCCACCAGGCGCTGTGTATCAAAGAAAGAGGGGCTCTGCTGCACGCTCCGGCCCAAACGTCCATGGATGGAGAGGGTCAAGGCATAAAGTCCAAAAAACGTTGTCGGGTAAGAGCGTGTATCCGGGGAAAAGCTTTCAAGAAAAACGGCCATCTGATCAAGAGGAAGGGGGCGGGAGATGGCGAATCCCTGCAGCATATCAATCCCCATCGCCCTCATCGCATCAAGAACACCCTCCGACTCGACCCCCTCTACGACGAGAACCAGTCCCATGCGGCTGACGAGTTCCTGGACAGCCCCCACGAAATGGAGATCCCGGGGACTTTTATCGATGGTGCGAATGAAACCCTGATCGAGTTTCACCTTGTCCACGGGAAGCTCCTTGAGACGCAGGAGGGAGGAATAGGCCGAGCCCACATCGTCCATGGCGAGCCTCACTCCCAAATCCTTCAGATGGTGAAGGGTCTCCAGAACACCAACTGTTTCCGAGAAATCCTGGGCTTCAAGAATTTCGAGGAAGAGACGGGAGGGAGAGACCGAGGCCCCTTCCAGCATCGACCTCAGACAGACAACGCACTCCTCGGAGACTGAGCGGGGGTCGACATTAACCGAAATCCAGAGATCGGGAAAGCACCGGGAGAGACGGGGCATATCCAGAAGAACCTGTTGCAGGACCTTCCGGGAGAGTTCAAAAAGGTCCTGGCCTGTCAGTTTTCCCAGAAAACTTCCCGGATACAAAAGAACCCCGTCGTCCCCCTTCAGGCGGGCCAGGGCCTCCACCCCGGCCACCGTCCCCCGCTTAAGATCAAGAATCGGCTGATAGTGGACCTCGATCTGTCCGGCCGCCAGCAACCTCTGCGCCGAACTTTTCCGGACAGTTACTCCTTCCCCGGAAATCACCCAGGGCACTTCCCGGTCCGACTTGTGAGCCTTGCTCTCATAGAGCGCGTGGTCGGCCAGACGGAGCAGGGCATCAGGACTTTCTACTCCGTCTCTCCCCGAAGTAGTCGCCACACCCATGGACACCCCGACATGGACATGCGCTTCCCCGGGGAGGAGAATCTCCCGTCCGATAGTCTCCGCCACCCGGTGAAGGACATCGACAAGCTCTTCCGGGCCGGCATAGTTTTCCACCAGGAGCACAAACTCGTCGCCGCCAAGCCGGGCGAGAAAGTCGGTCTTCCGGAGAACATTCCCCACACGTTCCCCGATGTCCATGAGAAGATGGTCTCCTGCATCGTGGCCCAACATGTCGTTGACCGGTTTGAAATCATCCAGATCAATCATGACAACGGCCAGGTTCACCCGGTACCGTATCGAACGCTCGAAAGCCATGGCGAAGGTCTTGTCGAGGGCACGCCGGTTGGGAAGTCCTGTCAGGCGGTCATGGAGGGACTCGTGTTCGAGTCTCCGGGAAACCTCGACAATTTCCGTCACATCTCTCTGGATCCCGACGAACTCCACCAGACGTCCGCCATCATCTCTCACCGGAGAGATGGTAAGAAGATTCCAGAAGGGGGTTCCATCCTTTTTGTAGTTCAGAATCTGTCCCTGAAAAATGCCCCCCTCCAGGATCGCCTTTCGGATGGATTCCACCGTCTTCGGATCGGTTCCCTCTCCCTGGAGGAGACGAAGATTCTTTCCCTGAACATCCTCCGGGGAATAGCCGGTAATGACAGAAAAGGCCTCATTGACGAAGAGAACCGCACCCTCCTCGTTGGATATCGAAACCCCCTCGCCCACCGCCGCCACGGCCGAAGAGAGAATTCGTTCCCGTCTCTTTTCGTCGAGGCGGTCGAGTCCTTCGGAGATCATTATCGACATCTCCCGGAGAAGCTCCTGAAGGGAGTCATCGAACAAGCCTTCCCTCAGGTAAAGGGTCAGGAATCCCCAAGGCTGACCTCTCCGGAAAAGGGGCAGAATGCCAAGGTTTTTAAAGCCGTGCCGGGCCGCCCAAAGCGCCTGGGGACGTCCGGCAAACTCCAGGGAAAGATCCACATTAAAGAGGGGCTCTCCCGACTGCCAGACCCTTCCTGCCGGCCCGTGGCCGTCAGGGGAGTTCTGGTCGACCGTGATCGAAAGGCCCTCCATGTAGCCAATGTCTCCCGCAGATCCCAGGAAGCGGAGCCGTCCGCCGTGCTCGGGGAGACCAATCCAGGCCAGGGAGACCTCTCCCACCTCCGCAATCCTCTGGCAAATCTCCTGATAAAGCCCCTCTTCCTCTCCCCTCTCTGCCAGAAGCCTCGTAACACCGGCCAGGAGATTCCGGAATCGCGACAGTCGCACAAGGGCTACTTCAAGCTCATGCCGTTCCGTCACATCCACCACGGTCCACACGAGCATGTTGGGGGCGGAGCCTCCAACGCAGTGAGCAACGATATCAGACCAGACGCGTTTTCCATCGGAACGCCGGCGAAAGGAGACATCCCGGGCAAAGGCCACCCCCTCCGAAAGAGCCTGGTTGGCAATATATCCAACCTTGGTAAGACCCTCCTCGTCGAAATAAATGGCCCGAACCGACTGACCCACGATCTCTTCCCGGTCCGAGAATCCAAAGATCCTGAGAAACGCTTTGTTGACAGCCACCACCACCCGCTCCGGATAGCGAACCAGGTCGATCCCGGCGGCAGCATTGGAAAGAAGCGCCTCCGAGAGAGCCCGGGACTCTTCTTCCCGGTGTTTTAAGTCGAGACGGTCCATTCCCAGGGAAAGACTCGCCCCGATGGCCTCCAGGATCTCCCGAAGCTCTGGAGAAAAAGATTCTTCGTGATCAAGATAGACGGTGAGAAGGGCATACTTCGCATGGTATTTTCTGACGGGAACGGTGGCACTGGCCCGGATGCCAAAACGGGCGGCCCGCTCCCGCCAGGGCCCCATGACGGGATTTTTCTCGAAGGAGCTGTTGTACGTCGATCCTCCTGTGCGCCAGGATTGCCCGGTAACACCGCGCCCGGACGGGAGATCCTCCCGGACCGAAAGAGGAATTCCCTCAAGGTAGTCCGTCGCCCCGAAAGAGGCAAGAATCACAATCTCCCCCGTGGCCAGGTCGGGACGCCCCACCCAGGCCAGAACCACCCCTGACACCTCAAGCGAAAGGCGGCAGAAGAGTCCCAGAAGACTCGCCTCGTCATCGGCTTCGGCCATGGCATCCAGAACCTTGCCCCGGAGGGTGTTGTAGGAGAGAAGCTCCATGAGACGGTCGTTCTTCTCCCGAAGAAGAGTGGCGAGGCGTTCGCGCTCGGTAATGTCGAGCCCCAGCGTCACGAGATAGCGGCCATCTTTTTCATCGACCACCGTATTGGTCCACCGGAAAAACCGCCGCTCTCCCGATGGACGAACCCAGTGGTTTTCGTACTCCCGGGCGATCGTCCGGGACTTCATCCGTTCAAAGAGATCGTGAACCGCGTGGTGTTCCTCTTCCGGAAGAAACCTCTCCCAGGCATAGGGTTCCTCCGGAACAAGCCCCTCAGGAATCTCCATGAACTCCCGGGCCGCCCGGTTCATCCGAAGAATCCGGCCATCTTCGCCAATCACAAGACCTATCGCTCCCGCCCCCTCAAAAATGGCGGCGTCGAGCTCGGAGAGCTCTCCAAGAGTACGCAGAAGCTTTTCCTGACGACGGGAAAAAAGGGCAATCCCGACACCCATTCCTGACAGCAGAAGAAGGCCTCCGGCTTCGAGGCTCCAACGAAGTTTCCCGGCATGTTCATAGCGAAGGAAGACGGTCTCTCTGGGCCAGGAGACTTTGACGACAAAGGGGTAGGCGGCTACAGGAAGCAGGACTGTCCGGGAAGAATGAGCGGCTTGAGGCTGACTGGCCGCCTCGATCCCGACCCGAAAGGGCCAGGATCCCACCGGGATCGGACGCGATAAAAGCGCATCCATCCGGACATGGGTCCGGACATAGAGAGCGGAGCCGGGGACAAGGGTCCCGAGAGGCAGCAGGCGGGTCCCGATGGAGGAGGAGAAATAGGGGGAACCGATCGAAAGAGAGGGATTCCCCGAAAGGGGGGAGAGAAACTTTCTTCTAGCGGATTCCAGGGGGGAGCCCCCTCCAACCCGTGTCGACCAGAGAACGGGCCCCAGTTCTCCCTGTTTTAACTCAAAGTCGACCATGGCGGGATGGAGCGCCAGAAAGATCCGGACCGTTCGTTGAAAATCCCGGCTGGCACGCGGGGCCTTCTGTCCGGCAAAGGTCGACGCGATAAACCCCAGATCGATAAAACGGGCGGAGAGGTTCCCGGCAAACGTCCCCCCCGCGGTCAGGGCCAGCTGTCGTGCATCCGAGTAGACACCTTCCTGAGCCTCTCCATACTTCGAGACCTCGAAGATGACGACGGAGCTCCCCGCAAAAATGAGAATTCCGACAACGAGAAGGTCCACCCATCGCGAGAGCAGGGGTTGTATGGTCCGCGTCATTCCTGAGGGATGCGGTACGTTCCCTTTGGAATGGGCGTCAGGACGCGGCCCTTCTCCTCCCCCATCCAAGGGCTGATCGGTCTCCGGAAAAAACACGGGAGCCTCCTTTTAGCGTGCGAAACCCGAGCCGTCTCCCCCGGCCAGAAGTGCCTCTATATCGACCTCCAGGGCCGACGCAGGCATGCGGATTCCCCAAAGGTCGAGGGTCGCAGGATGGATCTCTCCCACCGTCGCGATCCACTCCCCCCGGGTACTTTTCAGGATACCGCACCGGCCCGGAATATAGGGGGAGCGGTCTTCCGCCTCAAGCACAAGGCGTTTGGAAAAACGGGCGAGCAGAGCTTCGAGAACCCCCTGCACCTCGGAAATTCCTGCCTGCGGATGAGAAATCAGGGCCGCGGCGAGATGCAGGTCCTTGAGCCGGCGCTCTCCGGAAGGAAGCGTACGAAGCTCCATGGCCTCTCCTACCTCAAAGAGCCTGTGGGGATAGGGGTGGCGAGCCGAGCGGGATTCAGCGGAAAGAAGGCCGGAGAGAAGGGTGGGACGAACCACCGCATACTGCAGGGAGGCCGGATTGTCGATTCTCACCAGGGAATCTCCGTTTCGGCCAAGTCGGGTCGTGACCGCGGGCTCCCCGGTGAGAATATTGGAGAGGAGCTCGGTGAATCCCATCCCAAGAAAAGCTGTCCGGATCCGATTTTCCACCTTGATTCGCGGCGCGGCGAGTCCGGCGGTGAAGGCGCGGGGCATGACCGGAGAAAAAGAGTCAAACCCCCGGGCCACCAGATAGTCCTCCACCGCATCAACCGCCGCCAGAAGGTCGTCCCGGTAGAAGGGCTGCAGGACCTCATACCCCTCTTCGAAGGGCCGTCCTTCCTCTTTTGTCCCTCGCTCCCGCCGGGAGATGGCCGGATACCCGAACCCCAGAAGGACCTCGATGAAGTCCCGGGGATCCTCGCTACTTCCCAAAACCCGGGCAGGAAGGCCGGCGGGAACAAAGACCGTGATCCCAGGAGAAGCCGGGGTGAGCAGGTTGCACCCTCCTCCCTTCGCCAGAAGGGGCTCGACCACAAAGCCCCGGTCGGTGAGATTCGCCGCCAGAATGTTGAGTGCCAGAAGGACCCTCTGAGGATCATTTCCGGTGGCTTCAACAAAGAGGTCCCTGTCCCCGGGGGCCACCGCCCCCGACGTCTGGCTGTTGACGATCGGCGGCAGGGAGAGAATCTCGCCCCGGGAGTCGCTGATCACCGGCCAGGACGGATGGGACGAGACGAGATGGCCATAGGCCATCCCCTTGGGATGGCTCCCGACCACCTCCCGGAGAGACCGGGGAGACTCCTCTCCCAGAGGAACGAATCGGGTCGCGTCAGGATCCGCCAGCCGGAACGAGAGGGGAAAGGAGATCTCCGTCATGCCTTTCAGGGGGTAGACCCCGATCGCCAGATCCGCCCTCTTCCGGCCGAAGAGTTCGGAGAGACGCTCCTGGGTCCCGATAAGGCCGTCCAGCCCCTCCTCACCGAGAGTCCCTCCCGTTGCCTTGAAGCCTCCGAGAAAGGGGCGGACCGACGACGTCGCCGGGTCAACCACGATCTCGGGAGCCTTCCCCGCCTCACGGCGGTCGGCCTGCTCGAGAAAGGCGTAGGGATGGCCCGGAAGCGGACCTCCTCCCCGAAGCTGGCGGGCGATGCCCTCCACGCTCCAGAGATCGGGACGGTTGGTATCGTTAAGTTCGATCTTGAAGCGCCGGGTGGCCGGATCAAAGTGCTTCCACTCCCCCTTGACCCGGTCGAGCACCCGATCCATCTCTTCAGGGGCAAGGGGGCGGGGCAGGAGGCTGTTAAGATCGTCGAGATGTCCTTCAAGGGTCGGCAAGGGGATCCTTTCGCGTTATCGGGGAGAGTCGGCAGGAGAGGAGGGTTGGGGAGAGCGGCTCCACGACTTCTCTTCCGCCCGGACCATCCCGGAAAGAACCGAGAGATCGCCGGTGAAGAGATCGCGGATGTCCGAGAGTCCCAGGCGGAACATGGCCATGCGGTCGATCCCCATGCCCCAGGCGATGACCGGGACATCGACGCCCAGAGGACGGGTCACCTCCGGACGAAAGAGGCCGGCCCCACCCAGCTCCATCCAGCCGAGTTCGGGGTGGTGCGCGTGAAGCTCCACGGAGGGTTCCGTAAAGGGGAAGTAGGCCGGCTTGTAGTGCACCTGGTCCACCCCGGCGATCTCTTTGGCCAGAAGGGCCAGAAGCCCAAGAAGGGTGACGAAGCTCGCATCCTCTTCGAGAACAATCCCCTCCGCCTGAAAAAAGTCCACGGCGTGGGTAGCGTCCACCTGGTCGTGGCGGAAACAGCGCGCGATGGCAAAATATTTCCCTGGAACGGAGGGGCTCCGGGAGAGAGTGCGGGAGGAAAGGGCCGTTCCCTGACTCCTCATAAGCAGCCGCTTGGCCTGCTCCGGGTCAAATCCCTGCCGCCAGCCCCGGGTGGAAACCGGGGGCTCCTTCCCCTCATGGGTTCTCGCCACGGCCTCCATGGGCCATTCGGGAAAATCCGTCGCCGTCCGGGGCTCCGAGATCAGATAGATGTCGTGAATATTCCGGGCGGGATGGGTCTGGGGGATAAAGAGCGCATCCATGTTCCAGAACTCAGGCTCCACCAGACTCCCGGTCATCTCTGTAAAGCCCAGTCGGACCAGATGCCCCCGCACCTCCTCAAGAAACTCCCGGTAGGGATGGAGAGAGCCCTGGGGAGGTGGCGGCGCGTCAGCGCCAACCGAAAAAGGACGAAAGGTTTTCCCTTCCCAGCTCCGGGTCTGAAGCATCTCGGGGGTCACATTGCCCAGAAGCTCGTCGCCGCTGTCAAGGTCAGCCAGGGACAGTCCTGTGTCCGCTGCCAGACGGTAGGAACGGAAGCTCCGCACATCAAGGCGAATCAACCCCTTTTCCTTACCCCGGCGCCGCTGGTACTGGGAGAGGAGCTCTTGCTCCTCCTTCGGAAGAGACTCCAGGACAACAGGGGCCTCTGCCGACATCTTTAAAAGCTTCCGGAGAAGGATCACCCCCGGGGGAAGATCTCCCGAGCGGACCGCCTGCCCCCCCTCCACGATCTTGAGGGATCCCGCATCCTTCAAGGCGCCCAGCGCCTTCGAGGCGACAGACGGATCCGGAAAAAGCGCCCGCAGGTCGCTCATCGGCCGGGGGCCCCCGGCCAGTGCCTCCATGATGATTTCTTCGGTAAGCCCTTCCTCGAGGGCCTGCAGACCCTGATCGGTGGGCTTCAGAAGCGTTTCCTCCCGGTCGAGGCGCTCCTCCAGAAAGCCCCGCGACTTGACCATTTCCAGCCCCATCTGGACCTGTGCCGGCGAAAGACCGGACAGGGGCCCGACCTCCTCCGACGAAAGAAAGGCTCCGGGGTCCTCCCGGGTGAGAAACGGCCGGAGAAGCGCCCGCTCAACGGGATGGAGTGGCTGGGACATGGGTCGGCAATCCTTGGGAGAAAGGGTGAAGGGGAGACCAGGAGCTCTCCCCCTGGGGCAGATGGCAGAGAACCTCCCGGGTGCCCCCTTCAGAGAGGCGGGGAGGCGGGGTCAGGCGACACGCAGAAAGAGCCCGGTCGCACCGGGGAAGAAAGGCACAAAGCCCCGCCGTTCCAGGCTCCGGAGAAGAGGCCGGTGAGAGAGGACTCTCCGCCTCCGGCAGCGTTCCGTCGGCAAGGAGGCGGGTGTAAGGGTGTCGGGGAGCATCCAGGACGGCTGCCGCAGGGCCACTTTCAACGATCCTTCCCCGGTAGAGGACCGCGACCCGGTCGGAGAGATAGCGCACCATGGGAATATCGTGGGAAATGAAGAGCAGGCTCATGGCCTCGGTCTCAACAAGGGAGGAAAAGAGATTGATGATCTGGGCCCCCATGGAGAGATCGAGAGAGGCGATGGGTTCATCGGCCACGAGAAGTTCGGGGCCGCAGGCAATCGCCCGGGCAATCCCGACCCTCTGACGCCCCCCGCCGGAAAACTCACGGGGAAGGCGCTCCATGTCCCGGGAAGAGAGCCCCACCCGCTCGAGAAGGCGGGCCACCCGTTCACGACGGGAGGAGGGGTCGGGGTCGATCCCGTGGACCAGCAACGGCTCCTCGACAATCTCCCGCACCCTCATACGGGGGTTCAGGGAGGCATACGGGTCCTGAAAAACCATCTGGAAGCGCCGGCGCTGGGCGCGAAGGGCGCGGCCGGACAGAGCTGTGAGATCGACCCCGTCAAAGAGGATCCGGCCGCGTGTAGGGGGGAGAAGACGCATCACCATCCGGCCGATCGTCGTCTTTCCCGACCCGGACTCCCCCACCAGCCCCAGAACCTCCCGCCGGCCGATAGAAAAAGAGACCTCGGAGACCGCCTCAAGACGACGCTTGCGGGAAAAAAGGCCCCCTCCCGGAAGATCGAACTCCCGGGAAAGGCCTTCGGCGGCGAGAAGAGGGAGGGTGGGGGCGTCAGGCAGCATGGACAGGGGCTCCCAGAGGGGATTCGTCGGGGTGATGGCAAAAGACCCTCTCCCCCTCTCCTCCACTCCAGAGAGGCAGGGTCGTTGTGCAGAGAGTGTCAGCCCGCCCGCACCGGGGAGCAAAGGAACAGCCCGTCGGCAGATCCCACAGGGGAGGAACCTGTCCTCCGATGGCGGCCAGTGGAGCCTCCTTCCGTGTGAGAATGCCTCCTTCCGGCCGCGAGGCCAGAAGGGCCCGCCCGTAAGGGTGCCGGGGTCCACGAGAGAAGAAGCGGCCGGAGGGAGCCTCCTCGACAATCCTCCCGGCATACATGAGCAGCACCCGGTCCGACACCCGCCTCACATGGGAGAGATCATGGGAGATGAAGAGCAGGCTCTGCCCTGAACGCTTCCGGATCCGGGCGAGGAGCGCCAGGATCTGGAGAGCCACCGTCGGATCGAGCGCCGTCGTCGGCTCATCGGCAATCACCAGAAGAGGGTCGAGGGACAGGGCCATGGCGATCATCACTCTCTGGCGCATTCCGCCCGAAAGCTGATGGGGATAGGAGCGGCTTACCGTCAGGGGATCAGGCAGACCCGCCGCCCGAAGCCCCTCGAGAATCCGCTCTCCGATCTCCGTGGAGGAGAGAGAAGTATGGCTCCGATAGATCTCCCGTATCTGGGTCTCGACTGTCAGAACGGGATTCAGGGCGCTCTGAGGCTCCTGGAAGATCATGGAGATCTTCTGTCCCCGGATTGCGCGCAGACGGCTTTCCGGAAGAGTCAGGAGGTCCTCTCCGTCAAAAGAGATCCTTCCTCCGTCAACTTTGGATCCCGGCGGAAAGAGCCCCAGGAGGGAGAGCCCCGTCAGGGTCTTCCCCGAACCGGATTCGCCCACCAGCCCCACCGCTTCTCCCCGGCCCAGCGAAAACGAAACATCCCGCACCGGAACGATCTCCCCTTCGCGCGTCTTGAGAGAAAGGGTCAGGTTCGCCACCTGGAGCAGCGTCGCTTCGGCCATCAGGGTTCCTCGTAGGTCGCGACATATCCGTCCATTTCGCACACCGAGACCCGGGCGACCGAAAGTCCCGGACGGGATACATCAGAAAGGCCCCGGACAAGACCCCGGTAAAAATAAACGGCGATGTTTTCGGCGGTTGTCGTCCGGTCGGAGAAAAAGGGATGGTCGTTGAGGTGGGTATGGTCAAGTTCGACCACAAGGGGATCAAGAAAGCGTTCGATTTCGTGAAAATCGACCGCCATCCCCAAAGAATCCAGACTGGAGGTACGAAAGGTCGCCTCAACGGTCCAGTTATGGCCGTGAAGCCTCGCGCACAACCCGGGGTAGCCTTCAATGATGTGGGAGGCGGCAAAACTCCTCCGGGCAGAAACAGAAAAACCCATCATGTCCTCTTCAAAAATGGAACCGTCCGGAACGTCGTCTCCGGAACTAACCCGCCCATTATAGCAGAGAGGAATGCCGAGGAGGAGTGAGGCCCCCGAATCCCGCGACTGAACGTACGAGTGAGAGGAGATTAAGAACGCCTCAGCGCGAGGGGGAAAACAGGGGGCGCAAAAGATCAGGGTCCAGGACCGCCCGGCCCTCCCCCGCCACCCGGGCAAGGAGGGTCTGATAAAGAGCGAGGGCCCGGACAACGGCGTCCTGCAGGGAGAGGGCTTCCCGGACAAGAAGGGCCGTCACAAGAGAGGAAAGAGTGCATCCTCCACCATGAACCCCCGGCAGTCGCCGGAAGGGATGGGTAAAAAAACGCTCTCCGGAAGGCGTCCAGAAAAGGTCGGTCCGGGGCTCCTCTCCGGCGCGGTGGCCTCCCTTGAGAAGGAGTGCCCGGAGTCCAAACTGGTCGTGAAGACGACGGGCCATCAAGACAAGATCCTCGTGGCATGGAGCGGGATTTTCTCCGGTAAGCTCCATGGCCTCCGGAAGGTTGGGAGTGACGAGATCCACCCTGGGGAAAAGGACCCGGGCCAGCTCCCGGTACGCCGTGGAGCTCAGAAGGGACCCTCCCGTTCCGAAGAGGTAGACAGGGTCCAGAATACGCACGACCTCTGCGGGAAGCGCATCAAGAAAGTCAGACAGGACAGGAACAAGGGAGGCGTCCAGAAGTCCGATTTTGAGGGCCCGGGGAGCCCCCTCCTGGATAACCGCCTCGAGCATGGCAGAAAACAGCACCGGGGAAAGGGCTTCGGTCCCCTTCACCCCCCGGAGATTCTGGATGGTCAGGACGGAAGGAACCCCCTGCCCCCGGACACCCAGCGCCGAGAAAACCCGAAGATCCTGATAAAGACCGGCCCCCCCCGAAGGGTCAAGGCCCGCCACCGAGAGGGCATAGCCCGTCACGGACCATCCTCGTTCAGGTGGACCGCCTTCCCCAACAGACCTGTCAGCATCATGGGGTTTACATGGGCCCCCCTTAACACCGCCCCGTAATGAAGAACCGGTCCTGTCACCCTTCCGGTATGCCCTACATGGCCGACCACCTGCCCCCGGACAACCCTGTCTCCCGTCCGGACAGCCATGTCCGACATGTGCAGATATTCGGTCAAGAGCCCTCCCCCATGGTCAATGATGACCATGTTTCCATCGTAGTAGAAGGAGCCGGCAAGCCGCACGATCCCGTCGTTGGCCGCATGAACGGGGGTTCCCTGGGGCGCGTCAATATCCTCTCCGGAATGACGGGCCATCGCCCGCCCGTTCAGGTAGCGGTAGGCGCCAAAATCATGGGTCACCCGCCCTGAAAGGGGCGCCACAAAGGTCCGGTGAAAAAAGAAGGGCCGGTCCGGAGGAGTGAGCGCTGCCCGAATCACCTTCCTCTCCCGGGCCAGCCGCCTGAGAAAGGAGGCGGGAGGGGTGACAAAAGAGCGGGAGACAGACAGCCGCGACACCTGAAATGGGCGGGAGGTGACGGACAGGGAGAGAGCGTGATGGCCATCCGGACCGGAAAGCGTCAGGGGAAGGCTCCCGGGCGGCGCGGCAAAGTCAACGCCGACTAAAACGGCCCGGAAGGATCTTTCTTTCCCCCCGGCCGTCTGACGCTCCCAGGGGTGAACCCGGCCCCGGGAGGAGCCGACAGCGATCTCTTTTACCGGAGCCGCCGGAGGAAAGAGAAGGAGGGCAAGCCCCCCCTGGGGAAGGGTTACCGCCGGAGAGGGAAACCCTGCGGCCCCGGCAAGAGCGGGAGCAAGAAATGATAAGAACAGTCCGGAAACCAGGATCCGGAGCCCCCTCGCGCGGCTAGCCACGGGCCCAGGCCTTCCGGAGGGCAAAGGCCGCCGCCACCGGATCGGGAGCATAGGAAAGAGCCCCCATCACGACCATGCCGGCGGCGCCTGCAGAGCGCACCATCGACGCCTCATCAGGGCCGATCCCTCCGATGGCAAAGACCGGAACGCTGACGGACCGGATAATCTCCCCCAGGCGAGAAAGACCCAGGGGAGGGCCGAATGGCCGCTTGGAGGGGGTCTCAAAAACGGGGCCGGCAATCAGGTAGTCCGCTCCTTCTTTCACCGCCTCCTCTGCCGCGGCGGGACTGTGGACCGAGACCCCCACAAGCCCCCCCCCGGACACCCATTGGCGGATCCGGGAAAGAGGGGGATGGGATTCCGGAAGGTGCAGTCCGGTAGCCCCTCCCTCCAGAGCAAAGTCCATCCGGCGGTTCACAAGCCAGGGAAGGCCCCGGGGCACATTGTCGCGGAAGTGTCTGACAAGCTCGGAGAACTCCCATGACGTGGAGGTTTTTCGTCGAAGAATCACCGCGCTCACTCCTCCCCGGGTCGACTCGATCGCCCGCCGGACAAGATCCCGTATCGGCACCTCTTCCGGCGTGACATAAAGAAGAGGCCCCAGAGCCTCCGGACGCAGGGGATTCATCAGCTTCCCAGCATGCCGTCGAGCGGGCTGGAGGCGCTGGCATAAAGGCGACGGGGCATACGACCCGCCAGGAAAGAGTCCCGACCGGCCGCCACAGCATTTTTCATGGCCCGGGCCATCAGGAGAGGGTTCTTTGCCTCAGCCACGGCGGTGTTCATGAGGATCCCGGCCACACCCATCTCCATGGCAATAGCCGCATCGGAGGCGCATCCTACCCCGGCATCGACAATCACCGGAACGGAGACCGTCTCCATGATGATACGAAGGCTCGCGGGATTCCGGATCCCGAGACCGGAGCCGATGGGGGCCGCCAGCGGCATCACGGCCACGCATCCCACATCAACGAGCTTTTTGGCGATAACAGGATCGTCACTGGTGTAGGGAAAAACGACCGACCCTTCGGAGACGAGGATCCGGGCTGCTTCCACAAGACCCGTAACATCGGGATAGAGAGTCTTGGGATCCCCGATCACCTCGAGCTTGACGAGAGGAGAGATCCCGGACTCCCGAGCCAGACGGGCGTACCGCAGGGCCTCCTCCACCGTATAGCAGCCAGCGGTATTCGGCAGGATCTTGAACTCCGACGGCGGAAGAAAGTCGAGAAGATTGGGCTCGTCCTTCCGGAGAATATTGACCCGGCGCACGGCGACCGTCACCACGTCAGCCCCCGACTCGAGGATCACCTTCCGGGTCATCTCGAAGGAGGGATATTTGCCCGTCCCGATCCAGAGCCGGGAACGGAAAGAAATGTCCCCGATCACCAGAGGATCATCGGAAAGGGTCTCGGAAACAAGCGAAGGAGCAGCGGTCGAGCTCATGGGAAACCTCCAGAAAAGAATCAGTCGATGGCAAAAGAATATGTCTCCATTCTAAGACGGGAGTCCCCTTTTGAGCAAACTTCCACGATGACTTCACGCACTCCGGCGGAGCACTGAAGAAAACAGGGAAGATGACAGACACCATGACGTCCAAACACAAAAAGATTGACACGGGATATTTTAATAATGATAATTATTCTCATTATCACAACGAAGCATTGATTTCCAGAAACCCCCGGAATATGATACAAGAGATCATGTGATACATTATATCAAAACCTGGACCTGCCCGGGAGAGCCATGGACCGCCCCCTCATCGCATACCGGATAATCGGCTCAAAACACCGTCGGCTTTTCTCTTGTTTTTTCCGACTCTTTTGCCTGATTTGCCTTCTTTTTGCCACCGCGCCTCATCATGGGGTCTCCACCCGCACGGCATGGGCCGAGGAAGCCTCCCCTCCCCCGCAGGATGTGGATGGAGACCTCGTCCCCGACCTCGATGAAATGGCCCCCAGCTATCTCTCCTGGGGCCCCAACACCAGCGGGCCCATGTTTACGGGAACGGCCGAGGTCGACCCGGTGGGATCATTTTTTTACGAGCCTTACTGGTTTGACTATCTAAATCCCAGCCTCGGCACGGCCTCTCTCTCCATGACACAACGTCTCTCGATCGGCCTCATCAAAAACTGGGAGTTCGACATCGCCCTTCCTTTTGTTGCCAATCAGGCAGGAGCCCCCACGACCCCCGGGAATATCGTCAATACCTTTGGCATGGGAGACACCCTCGTCTGGTTCAAAAACCAGCTCACAAGCGATGCGGATCCCTATCACTTTCTCGCCCGTCCCGCTCTCACCATCGAATACCAGTTCACCCTTCCCTCCGGCCATTTCCTGAACCTCAACCCCCAGCTTTACGGCGAGGACCAGACCGGAAACGGCACCTTTGGCGAAGGCGTCTATCTCATCGCGCGCAAGCACTTCAAGCCTTTCATGCTTTACCTGGAAGCGGGAGACATCATAGAGAACCCCACCCAGGTGGGAACGGGGTATACCTTCAACAACTCCCTGCAGACAACCTCCTCTCCCCAGACTGTCATCGACGGAAACCTTCTCTGGTTCTCGGGGGCCTTCGAGCATGTATTGAGCGACAAATGGGGGACGGGATATTTTCTGGAGTTCTTCGGCGAAAGCCAGACCGGCCAGAGCCTTCTTTTCGGGGCGGCCAACGCCCCTCCCTGGACCTTCCTCTGGGCCGATCCGGGAATCGAGGTGACCTGGCCGGATACAAAGCGCGTTTCAGTAACCTGGGGAGTGGCCATGGGCTTTCCCGTCTACCAGTCAAACTACCCGGCCACGTACACCCCGATGGGAAGTGTTACCGTTTACTACAATGGGCCTTTCGGATATCGCGGAGAATAGAACCACGCGCACTCTTCAGACGATTCAAGGAGACATCATGAACAAAGCAGTCCACAAAGCCGGGGCATCGCTTCTTAGCGCCCTCGGGGCGGCCCTGGCCCTTTCCGCCTGTCAGACAGTTACCTCAGAGGACCCTGTCGCTCTCGAGGCCCGGAGTCGGGCTGCCCTGCACGCCGGAGAGATCAACCGATCCCTTCGTCTGACAGAAATCCTGATCGCCCGAAGGGGTCCCACCCCCTCTTCCCTCAACCAGATGGCGGTCATCAGATCCCGGGCAGGGAATCCCGGGGCGGCCAGACGGATTCTTCTCCATGCCCACTCCCTGTATCCCCGGTCGGCTCCGATCACCATGAACCTCGCAAAACTGGAAGTAAGCCGGGGAGAGATGGCCACCGCACGGGGGACACTCCTTCCCCTCCTGTCACTAAAGACCTGGCCCCGGGGGTTCCGGCTTCTGATGGGACGTGTTGACATTGAAACGGGACACCTTCATGAGGCCTCCCTCTTTCTTCACGAGGCTCTTCGCCACCACCCCGACGATCCCCTGGTTCTCGCCAACATGGGCCTTCTCAGCGAGCGCCTGGGCGAAACAATGATCGCCCACCGGGATCTTCTCAAAGCCAGAAGTCTCGCACCACACGGAGCCATGCGGGAACACATCGTCGCCCTCCTTCGCTCGATCACCCCCTAGCAGGGCCGTATAAAACCAGGGGGCCTGTCCGAAGCCCGGAGAAGAGTGTGGCGCTTTTCACGACAGGGGTCATGGATTATAATTCGAAGACGGAGGGTGTCCTCCCGCACCAACAGTTTCGACAGACCTGTCTCCCACCCCTGTCCCCATACTCAAACTGCGGAGCCCCTATGGCTGACCACTCCCCCAAGTCCCCGTCCGGCATTTTTGTCCCCTCTCCCGATATCGCCCGCCACAGCCGTGTTCCTGATTACGAAGGACTTTACTCCCGGGCCGTGGCGGACCCCCTCTCCTTCTGGGAAGAGCGGGTGAAGCTTTTATCCTTTGTCCATCCCCACGAAAAACTCCTCGACTGGAACCCCGAGACCTTTGAGGGACGATGGCTTGTCGGAGCCAAAGGAAATCTTGCCCATAACGCCCTGGACCGGCACGTCGCGGAGGGGCACGGCACCAAGGCCGCACTGATCTGGGTCGGAGACGGCGGTGAGGAAAGAGTCTTCACCTATGCGGAGCTTCTTGAGAAGACGATCCGGTTTTCCCAGGCCCTCCGGAACCAGGGCGTGGGCAAGGGCGACCGGGTCGCCATTTTTCTCCCTCCGACGCCGGAACAGGTGGTGGCCATGCTGGCCTGCGCACGCATCGGGGCCATCCATGCGGTCGTCTTCTCGGGATTTTCCCAGGCGGCCCTCCGGAGCCGTCTGGAGGACTTCGAGCCCCGTGTTCTCATCACAGCCGACCTGGCCTACCGCAGAGGCAAGCGCATTCCTCTTCTCGAAACCGCCAGGAAAGCCAGGGAAGAGGCGAGATCGGTGAAGTCTTTGATTATTGTCGGCCGCGATGGAGAGTTCTCCGGCCCCCTTCTTTCCGGAGAGCACAGGCTGGGAGATCTCCTCAGTAAAGTCGCCCGCGAGACACCTCCCCCTCCCGAGCCGGTCGGGGCCGATGATCCCCTCTTCGTCCTCTATACTTCAGGGACAACCGGAAAGCCGAAGGGCATTGTCCACATGCACCTCGGATACATGCTGGGGACCTTCGCCTCCACCCGCGAGATTTTTGATATCCGCGATTCCGATGTCTATTTCTGCGTGGCCGATCCGGGCTGGATCACGGGACACAGCTACGTCGTCTATGGTCCTCTCCTGAACCGGGCCACCGTCCTCTTATCCGAGGGAACCCCGGATTACCCCGATGCCGGCCGCCACTGGTCCCTGATCGAACGACACCGCGTCTCCATCTACTACTCCACCCCTACAACAATCCGTCTCCTCATGCGCCAGGGCGATGCGTGGCCCGCCAGGTTCGACCTCAAGAGCCTCAGGATCCTCGGCTCGGTGGGAGAGCCGTTAAACCCCGAAGCCTGGTCCTGGTTCCACCGGGTCACCGGAGGCCACCTTCCCATCCTCGACACCTGGTGGCAAACCGAGACCGGAATGATCATGATCACCCCCTTTGTCTCCACTCCTGAAAAACCGGGATCGGCCGGACGGCCCTTCCCCGGAGTGGTGGCCGAGGTAGTCGACCCCGCCACAGGCAAACAGGTCCCCCCCGGAGAGAGCGGAACCGTCGTTCTTCGCACTCCCTGGCCCTCCATGTTCCGCACCGTCTTCCGGGACCCGGAACGTTACCGCAAATACTGGACGGAGATTCCGGGAGCGTTTTTCTCGGGAGATTCAGCCCGTCGTGACGAAGACGGCTTCTTTTTCTTCCTGGGACGGGTGGATGATGTGATCAAGGTGGCCGGCCACCGGCTCGGCACCGCCGAAATCGAGAGCGCCCTCATCACCCACCCGCACATCGCTGAGGCGGCCGCGATCGGCAAACCTCACGATCTGAAGGGAGAGGTCATCAAGGTCTTTGTGGTCCTTCGCCCTCAAGGCGAAAAGAATCCTCCCAGCCACGACGAGATCAAAAAACATGTCCGGGCCGAGCTCGGAGCCATCGCTGAGCCCCATGAAATCGATATCGTCGTCTCGCTCCCCAAAACCCGCAGCGGCAAAATCATGCGACGGGTCCTCAAGGCCCGGGAAATGGGTCTGCCCGAGGGCGACCTCTCGACGCTGGAGGACTAGCCCATGGACAAGACTCTGCCACTTTCAGTGACGACGCTGCTTCATGTCCGGATGCGGGTCAACGACATCGAGCGCACCGTCTCTTTTTATAAAGAAGTCCTGGGGCTCTCCGAAGGGCGGCGCATCGTCTCTCCCCGGGGCTCGAAAATCGTCTATCTCACCATCCCCGGATCCGACACGCAGATCGAAGTCACCGAGTTTCATGAATCGGGGCCGGTCTCCGTTCCTCCCGACCTCGTGCATCTGGCCTTTGCGGTACCCGACATGAACGAGACCCTCGAACGACTGAAGCGGCTGGGTGTCCCCGTCACCGACGGCCCCACGGAAACTTCCGGCAGCGTCTTTGCCTTTATCGACGCCCCTGAAGGGTACGAAATCGAACTGATCGCCCCCAAGACCCGCCGCTAACGATCCCGGGTCCGGCGTCGCCCCGTCTCGGCAATCCTCATTTCATTTGGGAAAGAGGCCTTTGAAAAGAAGGTTCTTCTCGTCAAAGACGGCTCCATGGCTGCCCGGACACCCGACATGAATCTCCCCAGCCAGGATCTCTTCGTCTCCTCCATCCAGACAGTGGAGGAGACGAAGAGAAGCAGAATTTAAACGTTGCCAGCTTGCCCGACAGAGGGGAATTCAGAAAGACAATTGACTATGTATCATATATGGGCTAAAAGTAATTATATTAACCCATATATGGAGCAAAATATGAAAACTCTTGTGACAAAGAACGGGCTTCCTCCCAGCACGAAATTATATATTGAGGAACTGGGACGGCGGCTTCGGCGGCTCAGAAAGAGCCGGGGGTACAGCCGGGACCGGCTGGCGTCTCTGACCTTCATCGGAAGAAACACTCTGGTCCGGATGGAGTCCGGTGACCCCGGGGTGTCGATCGGAGCGTGGGCTCAAGTGGTTCACGTCTTGGGAGTCGATCGCAACTTGACGCTTCTTCTTGAGTCTCCGGAAGAGGATCGGGCAGAACTAAAGGATCGTAAAAAAGGAAGCGCTCCCGACATCAACGCTCTTGCGGAATCCTTGTGAGCGAGATCATTTATGTTTTTCATGCGCTTCCCAAACAGGAAAACCCCGTTCTCGCCGGTCTATTCCAGGACGATATCTCAGGCGGTCCGGGAAAGTTCCGGTACGTCAGAAGCTACCTCGACAGGGACGACTCGCTTCCCATTTCCCCGGTGGACTTGCCCATGCTTCGACCGGACGTCTTTCAGGCCGGCGACAGGAACGAAGGTGTGTTCGGGGCCTTCCGGGACGCGCTCCCCGATTTTTGGGGAAGGCTCGTCTATGCATCGAACAACTCCGTCCCCTCTTTAACCGTAACCAATATCATGCTGATGAGAAACTCCGATCCTCTCCGGATCGGGGCCCTCGATTTTTCGAGCGAGAACCGGATTTCTGAACCCAGGGCAATTTCGGCAGTCCACGATATGGCGAGGCTCGTTGCGGCCGCCCAGGAGATCCTCGACGGAAACGAGGGCGGACTGGACCGCGAAGAACACCGCCTTCTCCTTCAGGGGACAAGTCTTGGAGGAGCAAGACCGAAAGCCACGGTTCTTCATGAAGGAAAACTGTTCCTGGCGAAGTTCCCCGCAAGAAACGACCGCTATGACAATGCCCGCGTTGAAATGGCACTCTCCGACCTGGCCAGGTCCGTCGGGATAGAGACGCCGAACACGCAGTTGATTTTGCTGCCGGACGGGAGAGGCGTCTTTCTCTCGGAACGCTTCGACCGGGAGCCTGTTCCCGGAAAGCCCGGATCCTTTTTTCGAAAAGGATTCATGAGCGCACTGACTCTTCTCGGCCTCGACGAAATGGAAAATCCTCTTGGTTCCTATCCTGCCATCGCCGATGAAGCCCGCAAGGCCGGAATCGATTGCGGGTCAGAGCTTTATCGGCGTATGGTGTTCAATATCGCCGTTCGGAACTCCGATGATCATCTCAGAAATCATGGGTTCATCCGGGAGGGGACCGGGTGGAGGATTTCCCCGGCCTACGATCTGATGCCGACTCCTGCCATTCCAGGCGTCAACACATTTTTCGACCTTTCGATCGGGGTCGGAAAAATGGGACGGAAGGCAACGAGGGACAATGCTCTTTCCGAGGCCGCGAGATTCGGCCTCTCTCATCTGGAGGCCGAGAAAATTTTCACGGCCGTCTCCGAAGGGGTGAGGAACTGGCGGACCTTTTATGCCAGCCATGGGGTATCCGCGGCGGACACAGAGAAGTTTTCCGGGAGCTTTTCCGTTTCTGTCTCCAAAAATCCTGAATAGTGCAGGAGAACCAAGAGCATGAAACCGTTCCATCCCCTGACCATGTTGAGGTCTCCCCGGGAAAAGCTGGGAGGATACGTCATTTTGCCGCGTCTCATCGACAAAGTGAGGCTTCACGAGAAAAAACTTCTTCCGGACGACTATATTCCCAACCTTCTTAAAGGGTTCGATCCGGAGACAGGAGTTTTTCCCTTTGACGGCCGGTTTCTTGCGTTTTCCGGGATTGATCCGGAAGAACTCCGGAAGACGATTCTTGAGTCCCCGGACGATCGGTCGGTGATCCAGTGGGTGGATCGGGTCGCTGCACCACATACCCCCGAAGAAAAGGAAAGATGGGCCGAATCACTGTCGAAAAGCTTTTCGGAGCCCACCCCGGAGAGAATCGCTTTCCGTACCCGGGTATTTCCCGGACTTGGAGATATTCTTGGGTTGCAGTCATTGGGTTGCGCGAACTCCTTCGACCTGATCGACTACGATGAAGGGAGGCTCTCCCTGGAGGATTTGAAGGGCACCGGAGGAAGAAGTCTTAAGGAAGCCCGTCCCCCCTTCCCGCCGTTTTCAAAGGAAGCGGCGCTCCGGAAAGTGCGTCTTGCCGAAGACGCCTGGAACTCCAGAAATCCGGACAAGATAGCCCTCGCCTATACGGCCGACAGCCAATGGCGGAATCGCTCTGAATTTCTGTCCGGTCGCTCCGAGATTGTCCGGTTTCTGGTCCGGAAGTGGACAAAAGAACTCGACTATCGTCTGATCAAGGAGCTGTGGGCCTTTGAAGAGAATCGTATATCGGTGCGCTTCGCCTACGAATGGCACGACGATTCGGGAAACTGGTTCCGCTCCTGCGGAAACGAGAACTGGGAGTTCGCCCCGAACGGCCTGATGTCCCGGCGCCTGGCCAGCATCAACGATCTTCCGATCCGGGAAGAAGACCGGAAATTTCGATGGATTCAAGATCGACGACCGGACGATCATCCGGGACTCGGCGACCTTGGGCTCTAGATTTTTTTCAACGTCACACTCTCCGGGAGCCGGAACAGAGTGGATTTCAGGAGAAAGTCGCCCTTGCACTGCTTGACACATTGACGGGGGAGTCGCATGTTGAAAAAGCGGAACCGGCAGGAAAACGCCTGGCGCGACCACCATCCCATCGGACATGGAACAGGCTTATGGAGGTGAGATGAAAAACCCGGTGGTTCAAATGGACCGTACGGGATGCGGAATCGCAGCCTGTGCCGCTCTTAGTGACCGGTCCTACCGGGAAATGAAAGCGATCGCAGACACCCTTGGCATCTCTGTCACAGACGATTTGTTATGGTCGGAACCCGCCTATATCCGGAAACTGCTTGAGCGTGTTGGACTGAAGGCGGCGCCCGGAGAACTGCCTTTCCATTCATGGGAGAGTCTTCCTGACCTTGCCCTCTTGTCCGTTAAATGGCATCAGGTCAAGGGCCGCCCCTTCTGGCACTGGGTTGTGTTCGTCCGGGAAAAAGGCCAGGCTTTCGTTCTTGACTCAAAGAAAAGCCTTCGGACACACCGCAGAACCGATTTCGGCCGGATGAAGCCCCGGTGGTACATCCGGGTGACGACGCTCAACATGGAGCATGAAACAAAGCTCTCCTGACATGAAAGGATCCTCACATGACCAAAGTCAGCATCTTCTATCCCCGGGGCAGCCGGTTCGATATGGATTACTACCTGGCAACCCACATACCAATGGCGATCGAGAAACTGGGCAGCCACCCCGGATTCAAGGAGGTTTCAGTCGAGTATGGTATTGACGGAGCGGCTCCCGGAATTGACGCGACTTATGTCGTCATATGCCAGTTTCTCTTCACCTCGCTGGAAGACTTCATGGACGCCTTTTCTCCCCATGCAAGCCTCCTGCAGGGCGACGTCCAAAACTATACGGATATTGAACCGGTCATCCAGTTCAGCGAGGTGCTGCTCCTCCAGTAAAGTCCTGAGACCTCTCCAAGAGCCACGAGAAAAGTCTCAGGGGCACTCCCAGTTGTCAAGAAAACTCAGGAGTGAGAAAATCGCTGCTTAGAATCCGGCATGAGTGTGCCAGGGAGCGTATCCATCGAACCCTTGTGAGGGGGAGAGCGGCCATGATCGAGAAGGATTTTGCGGAAGAATTTGCAAGGGAGCGGATCGAGGCATGGGACAGCCATGACCTGGACCGCGGTCTTTCCCATTATTCGGATCAGTTCGAAATGTCTTCCCCCCCAAATCATCCAGATTGCCGGAGAGCCGTCCGGGACGCTCAGGGGCAAGAAGGCGACTGGTAACTACTGGGCAAAGGCACTCTCTCTTGTGCCCGACCTCAGGTTCGAGCTTATTTCACTGTTGATCGGCGTCAACAGTCTCACTCTCACCTGCAAGGGAACGCAAGGCCGGATGGCCGCGGAGGTGTTCCGCTTCGGGCCGGACCCTAAGGTCACACGAGCCTATGCACATGATGCCGTCTAAGCTTTTCACCCTTACTTTTCCTCTTCACCTCACGATCAGAGCGTGGATCCGTTGATTTCCTCACTACCTCCAGATCCAGACAGGGCAGGGTATATTCAGTAGCGCCCTCCGGCTCCGGAGCTCAAAGATATGGGACCCGGCGACCCTGAATACAAGACCCCAAACTTTCAAGGAGGCGTGATGGAGTGCCATTCATTTTTTCGCTCCTTCGGGGAAAAGGAATCCGAGGAAATCGAGAAAGGGATCCGGACCCAGTCCTTGTCTGTAGGAGACCACCAGGTGAGACGGATGGTCTTTGATCCGGGGACACCCATTCCTGTCCATCGTCCTCCGGAGGATGTTGTAACCCTGATCCTTGAAGGCCGGATGGAGATGACGGGGGGGTGCGAAACACGAACGCTCGGACCGGGAGAGCTCTTTCTCATCCCGTCGGACTCGGACCATGGCGGTCGGGCCCTCGAGGACCGGGTGGTCGCTGTTTCCTTTTCCCGCCGATGGTGATTTAACCGGCGCAAACATTCAAACGTCTTTCAGAAAAGGAACCGGAGATGAAGGTCGGAAATCATGCGGCCATCTGAAGTGGATGGCCTGTCAGACTCCCCCCTGATGTGGATTGCAGACCGTCCTCCTGCCGTTTTTGTTCAGGGGCAGGGGTCGTGGCTCACCGACAGGGAGGGAAAGAACTATCTCGACTTCATCCAGGGGTGGGCGGTCAACTGTCTTGGCCATTCCCACCCGGCAATGGTCAAGGCCATCTCGGAGCAGGCCGGAAGACTCATCAACGCCAGTCCGGCCTTCTTCACGGACGGACTCCTGAAGCTTGCCGGAAAGATCGTCAGCCATTCCGCGATGGATAAGGTGTTCTTCACAAATAGCGGTGCCGAAGCGAACGAAGGGGCAATCAAGCTGGCGAGAAAATGGGGACAGATCCACCGCTCCGGGGCCCGCGAGATTATCACGATGCACCACTCCTTCCACGGACGCACCCTCGCCACAATGTCGGCCTCGGGGAAGCCTCAATGGACAACTCTTTTTGAACCCAAGGTTCCGGACTTCATCAAGGTTCCCCTCAACGACATCGCTGCGCTCAGGGCCGCATTGACGGAGAGGACGGTCGCGGTCATGCTCGAACCCATCCAGGGAGAGGCCGGAGTCATTCCGGCGACCCGGGAGTATCTGGTCGCCCTTCGAGAGCTCACGCGCCGGGAACAAATCCTGCTGATTCTGGACGAAATCCAGACGGGCATGGGTCGCACGGGGACCCTTTTCGCCTATGAAGAGGCCGGAATTGAGCCCGATATCATGACTCTCGGGAAAGGGATCGGAGGAGGGTTTCCTCTGGGAGCGCTGACCGCCCGGGAGGCAGTTTGCTGCTTCGAAAAGGGCGACCAGGGAGGGACCTTCAACGGGAATGCCCTGGCCATGGCCGCGGGGCTGGCGGTCTTCGAAATCGTGAGCCAGAGAGAATTCCTCGAAGGGGTGCAGAAAAAGGGAGAATACCTCAGAGCTCGCCTCGAGGAGATCTCTTCCCGAACGGGCCAGAACAGGGTTCGCGGCAAAGGGCTTCTTCTGGCCATGGGCCTGGGATCAGACGAAGGGACAAGGATCGTCGAGAAAGCCTTTGAGCGAGGACTTCTCCTGAACTCTCCGCGTCCCGACACCCTTCGCTTCATGCCGGCACTGACTGTCTCGGAAGAGGAGATCGACCGGATGATCGGAATCCTTGAAGAGATCCTGACCTGAAAACAGTTTTCCGGATCAATTTATTTTCTGAATGCCCCGGTGTTTCCTATAAAAACGGATCAAAGAGAGACGCAAAAAATGTCCGGGGCCAAAACAGCCACAAAGTGTCAAAACGGCCAATTTATGCTTGTTTCAAGAATAATTGTCAGTACAAGTTAATGTGTCCGCAGCCCCCTGAAAACTGTTAGAATCTCAGGTTGCCTTCCCCAAAACTTACAATAATAAAATACGCAATCAAAAGTTGATATATAATTAATTCTGCATCAAAGTAATACATTCTGCAGTCTTAATTTTAGAGAGGGCGTTCATGGCAACCCCGATCGGCTATCAATGGCTCGTTCAAAATCTCGACCTTGAGGTACCGCCTCCGTTGCAGATTTCGTTGATTGGAGAGCCGAACAAGGCGGACGCTTATCCGAAGGATAAAATAAAAATTTTTCGGAAGGAGTATCAGGTTCCCGACGATCCGGTCTCCCATCTGGCGTTTGCCCTGAAGCATGAACCGGTCGACCTGTCGATCATTGAAAGGTCTCTCAAGAAGCTGGACAAGAAAGCGATCGAGAACCATCTTCATGAGCATCTTGGAATATACGAACGTAAAATCGGATTTTACTATGAATTTCTGACCGGTCAGACCCTGAACGTCCCCAAGATGACGACGGGAAACTATATCGCACTCCTTGATCCAGACAAATATTTCACGGCTCTTGTGGACAAAAGCAAAAAATGGAGGATCAACAACAACCTTCTTGGGACTTCGGCATTCTGTCCTGTCGTCAGAAAAACATCTGTACTCAATGAATTTATCGCCAAGAACCTTGACAAGAAGGTTCAGTATCTCATGTCCACCTACCCGTCGAGTGTCATCCTGAAGGCCAATCAGTACCTCTATCTCAAAGAGACAAAGTCCTCATTTCTCATTGAAAGGGAGGAGCCGAAGGGAGACAGGATCCGGAGGTTTGTCCAGCTCCTTCATCGGCGAAACGCTTTTCCCGGCATGAAGAAGGAAGATTTTGTCAGAATTCAGAACATGATTGTCGATCCCAGATTCGCGTCGAAGGACTACCGGACAGATCAGAATTATGTCGGAGAAAGGCTTGGGAACGGGACGGAGATCGTCCACTATATCCCTCCCTCTCCCGACTCCGTTGATTCCATGATGAACGGGCTTATCGACACAATGAACCGGATCGGCCAGGGAGTTCATCCCGTCATTCAGGCTGCCTGCCTTTCATTCGGATTTGTTTTTATCCACCCCTTCGATGACGGCAATGGAAGGATCCATCGCTTTCTCATTCACGACATTCTCGGGAAAGGGGATTTTACCCCTGACGATGCAATCTTTCCCGTATCCGCCCATATTTTGAACAATATGGACGACTACAACCGGTGTCTGGAGTCCTTTTCCCGGAAGGTCATGGAAATCAGCCTTTACGATATCGATTCAGAGGGGATTCTGACAAAAAAGAACGATACCAATTTTCTCTACCGGTACTTCGATGCGACGGCGATGTCCGAATATCTGTTTAATGTCATCGAGAAGACGGTCGAGATAGACATCCCGACCGAGTTAGACTTTCTTCTCCTGCACGAAAAAGCGAAAAAAGAGATTCAGATGATCGTCGATATGCCTGACAACAAGATCGACCTGTTTATACAGGCGTGCCGACAGAACAAAGGGATCCTGAGCGACTCGAAGCGGAAAAACTTCTTCCCTATGCTTACGGATGAAGAAGTCGGCAGCATGGAGAAGGCTGTCAACACTTATCTCCCGACCGAAGTACAAGAAACCGGCATGTCTCCGGGGATGAGGTCGGCTGATTGAATGTGCCGAATGACGCATTCAAAAAACAGGCAGAAGATGCCCCTATAAACTAAACTCTTTTCTCGAATTTCTATTTGGTAAATACAGGCATAAAATGTCCAAACGGCCAATTTATGCTTGTTTTCGCATTTTCACCCGTTCATGCGCGGGAAAACCCGATTCACGCAGTCCCTGAATCAAGTTCTTCACGGAAAGCATCATCAATTATGGAGACATCTATTCTGATGAAAAGAAGACTAAAATTAAATGGGAATGGAACACATTATCCGAGACCGGATGCACATTAATTGAGACTCAATCCACCTGTTAATTTTTCCCGTTAGGTAAAAATCTATTGACAATTTTAAGATTAATAGCTAAAATTTCCCTATCGGTAAAAATTTATGGAGAAAAAAGCCATGAAGCCAAAAAATTTACCGCTCGGGAATATAGATTATGAGCCGATCAGGATTCGTTCGACCGAGGATCTTGGGGCCGTTCTGAAGGTCAGAAGAAAAAAGCAGAAGATGACGCAATCGGACCTGGCCGCCCTCGCCGGGACGGGTGTCCGTTACATCGTGGATCTGGAGAAAGGAAAACAAACAGCGCAGATCGCTCCGGCACTCAAACTCATTGAGTGGCTTGGTCTCGAGGTCACCATCCGGGAGAAGAAAGTTGACTAAGGAGCTTTTTGTCTACATCGATACCCGTAAGATCGGGACTCTTGACGAAGTGAACGGATCCCTCCGGTTCCGGTACGAGGATTCGTACCGAAAGGATCCCTCCGCGATCCCCCTGTCTTCCTGGATCCCGCTCGGGGAAGAGGAGACGGTGGGGACGCATGTCCGGAACTACTTCGAGAATCTTCTTCCTGAAGGGGATCTGAGGGATCTCATCTCCAAGGCCATCCAGGTTTCCCAAGAAAACGTCTTCGGCTTTCTCGAGCATTTCGGCGGAGACATGGCCGGAAACCTTTCCGTTCTCCTTCCCGGAGAACAGCCCGGCCAAAGACGGTACCTCAAAATTCCCAGATCCCTGATTCTGGAATGGAGCGAGAACCATTCCGGAAAACCCCTGCTCCTCCAAGCCAAGGATTCCCGCCTGTCGATCTCAGGTGCCCAGGACAAGATCTCCCTCTATCTTGACTCCGTCGGCGAATTCTATCTTCCGGTCGGCGATGCCCCCTCCACTCATATTCTAAAACCGGACATCCGGTCCCGGGAGAGTGTGCTTCACTCCTCCCTCAACGAGGCATTCGTCATGAAACTTGCGGAGAAGTCCGGCATGGACGTTCCTCAGACGGAATACCTTCCCGAAATACGATCGGTCCTCGTTAAGAGGTATGACAGGACCTGGCCGGAGGATTTGAACGGCCCAATCGGGAGGCTCAAGCAGGAGGATCTCTGCCAGCTCTCGGATGTCCTCTCGAAAAAGAAGTACGAGGCCGAAGGGGGTCTCACTCTTTCACAATGCTTCGGCCTGGTCCGGAAGCATTCGACACGACCAGGTCCGGACACGATCCGTCTCATCGGGTGGCTTGCCTTCAACGGAGCCGTCGGAAACATGGACGGACACGCCAAAAACCTGTCCATTCTCACCAATAGGGATGGAAAGATTCGCTTGGCTCCTTTTTATGACCTCATGTCGACAAATGTCTATCCGGAACTGAGCCGGAAAATGGCCTTCAAAATAGGAGGGGAAAACCGGCCGGACTGGCTGATGAATCGTCACTGGAAGAGATTTTCCGAAGAAATGGAGATCAAGAGTTCCCTCGTGTTCCGAACGATCGGGACCGTCATCGGGAACGTGCAAAAAGAGATCCCTTCCGTTAAGAAGGAGATCGAAGGTCTTTCCATCTCGGAATCCGAGAGAACCTTTCTGGATAAATTGACCCGCCATATCGAGAAGAGCGCAACAAGAGCCCATCTTCTTCAGATCAACCCCGAAGGCAGTATTTCTGAGATGGATATGGGACTCCCTCCTGGGGAGGAAGACGAGGATGAGATCCTTGAACCGTCATGATGTTGTCAAGAGTCATGTTGAAACAGGCTAGAATTGTCCGGCGCCAAAAAACAGGC
Organism: Nitrospirota bacterium; assembly: GCA_021828805.1. Lineage (GTDB taxonomy): Bacteria > Nitrospirota > Leptospirillia > Leptospirillales > Leptospirillaceae > UBA4572. Next base: position 38,206 of record JAJZCZ010000010.1, read on the forward strand.
ATAATATGACCAAATGGCCAAGTTATGCTTGTTTTCACAAGTAACACCGAGAGAGGGAGGGAGATGGTCGGGGCGACAGGATTTGAACCTGCGACCCCCTGCTCCCAAAGCAGGTGCGCTACCAAGCTGCGCTACGCCCCGACGGAAAAAGAAATACTGCAAGAGGAAGGTTCCGTTTAATCTCAGTAAAAGA
>JAJZCZ010000082.1 GCA_021828805.1 Nitrospirota bacterium
CCGAGGCCCGGGCCCACGGAGATCTCTCCGAAAACGCCGAATACCATGCCGCCAAGGAGAGGCAGTCCTTCATCGAAGGGAGAATCAAGGAGCTTGAAGCGAAACTGTCCACGGCCATCGTCGTCTCTTCGGCTCATCAGGATCGTGATCGCGTCACCTTCGGGGCCACCGTCACCCTGAAGAATACCTCCACAGGCGAGGAGAAGGTCTATACTCTCGTGGGGCAGGAGGAGGTTGACCTCAAGCGGGGACGTCTTTCTGTGGCCTCTCCGGTGGGGAAGGCTCTCGTGGGTCACCGTGTGGGGGAGAGTGTGCTGATCCGTGTTCCCGCCGGAGAGATCGAGTACGAAGTCTGCCGAATCGACTACGAGGAATGAGTCTCTCCCGGAAAGGGGAACCGACATGAAAAAGGCCCTGACGATCGTTCTCTTTGTTCTGACGGTAGCGATTCCGGCTCTGGTCGTTTTTGGGATTTATTTCTTTGGACCCCAGCTCTCCCGCTTGTTGACGCAGGGGTAGTGTTTCAATTTCAGAAGTCTTTTTCAGATGTGTTTCAGTTCGGAACGAATTTGGTCCTTCCTTCTCGCATTCTCCTGGTTGGATTGAGGGGTTTTATTTTTTAAGTGTATAATGACAATGTATTTACACGGGAATGTTCTTTTTCTGGCATTCTTATTGCATCTCTTATGTGACAGCGGGGAAAGTTCTTGGACGTGTTCCCGTTCCACGAAGGAGGAGTGCAATGGACTGTCAGCGTTGTCATGGGAAGATGGTGGAGGAGGAATTCAGCGACCTCAAGGATGACTCGGGTTCGCTGAATTTTCGTGGGTGGCGATGTCTTCTTTGCGGAGAGATTGTGGACGCGGTCATCCTGTCGAATCGAAGCCACAGGCCTTCTCCCATCGTGAGCCGTAACCGGAAGATCATGGCCTATCACTAAGTCCGGCCTTTACCAGCCGGCACCGGCCGGTTCCGGGAGTGGGTTGCAGACCTTCTTCCGGACCGGATGCTCTCATCGGGGAGAGATAATCCCCGCCCATCATATCAATATGCAAGATTCACCGAAAAACACAGGAGCCAGACGATGATTACAATGAGCGAAAAGGCAGTGGAAAAGGTTAACGAGTATCTCAAGACGGAAAACAAGCCCGGCTACGGTCTTCGTGTCTACGTTTCCGGCGGTGGCTGCCATGGGTTTCAGTACGGCATGTCCTTCGAGGAAGCCCCCGGAGATATGGATCAGGTGATCGAAGAGGCGGGTGTGAAGCTCTTTATCGATTCGCAGAGCTATCCCCTTCTTTCCGGAGCCACTGTCGACTATGTCGAGAATCTTTATGGTTCGGGATTTGCCATCAAGAACCCGAACGCAAAGAGTTCTTGCGGATGCGGAAGCTCCTTCTCAGTCTGAGACTTCCGGGACAACTGCCGGAAGGTCAGGGAGGGTCTGTGGCACGGCAGACCCTCTTTTTTTGTGCCTTTTTCTGTATCAGCTTCCTTGCCCTTCATCCGGAGACCGCGCGGGCGGATTCCTGCCCTCTTCCACCGGTCGCCCGGTATATCGCCGCCCACAGCCGCCCTCCCCAACCACTCCCGGTCTCACTCCAGATTGCCGCTTCTCTCGAGGCTGCCTCCCGGAGAACCTCCCTGCCTCTTTATCTTCTGCTGGCCGTTGCCCAGCAGGAGTCTGCCTTTGACCCCGGGGCTATTAACCCGGCATCGGGGGATTACGGACTCTTTCAGGTTCACTACGAGTTCTGGCGAACGCGTCTGTCAAAGCGCTCTCCCGGAGGACTCAGGGCGCTGCGGCGAAGCGATCTTCTGGGGATTGACGTGAATGTTCGGGCGGCCGCGCTGATTCTCGCCTATGATCTTCGACTTTCCGGGGGAGATCCCGTGGGGATGCTGGGCCGGTTTTCCGGGAGGTCGGGAGAGGCGCACAGACGGTATGTCGAAGGGGTTCTGGCAAAGGGGATGGGCTTTCTGGATACACTCAGCCGGCAGGGGCTTCGTTGCCGGTGACCGTCCCTTTTCTCAGGGGTTGGCGATGATCGCCCGATTTCTTCCGCCCCGCTTGGCTTCGTAGAGCATCCGGTCGGCCAGGGGGATGAGCTCGTCCTCCCGTCTGACATCGACCGGGTAGTTCGCGATGCCGATACTGACCGTCACTTCTCCAGCCTTGGGGTGTGCAAGAGAGCGGATGGAGCCAAGAATCCGCTCGGCAATTTTCATTCCTGTGTCCTTGTCGATCTCCGGCAGGACAATGACGAACTCCTCCCCGCCATACCGGCCGAATCCGTCCCGGGACCGCAATGTCCCTGAAATCTTTTCCGTCACCGCAATAATGACCTCATCTCCTACCTGATGGCCGAGTGTGTCATTGACGCGTTTGAAGTGGTCGATGTCGACCATGAGAAGCGTCAAGGGAGACTTCAGCGCCAGCGCGTCCTTCCAGGCTTGATGAATAAAAGTGTCGAGAGAGTCTCTGTTCAGAATCTTTGTCAGGGGGTCATGTTCGGACTTCCGCTTGAGAAGATTTCTATGGGCAAAGAGGGCATGGCTTGTTTCGAGAACCGGGGCGGAAAGCTCAAGGGCGTTCTGGAACTCCGACTCAGGAAGCGGGTTTTCCTCGGGGAAGGGAGGGGGAAAGATCAGAAGAAAGGCAAGCCTGTTTCCGGACTCCTGCTGGAGTTTGAAGATGACTACTCTCCGGGATCCGGTGTGGGGAAGATGGAGAATTCCGGTCTTTTCGGGGTCGAGATCGTCGAAGTAGCGGTCCCGGAGCAGGAGGATCTCCCGGACCGCTTCCGTCAGGGGAAAGGAGGCCGACTGGGCAAAGAGGCTCTCGGGGTCGCTCGAGAGAACGGTGACCGTTCTCTCGGACAGGTTCGCCTCGCAGTAGGCCGCGGCATTGGCGGAGAGAAGATGTCGCAGGGACTGGCAGATGAGGGATTCGTAGGAGAAGGACTCGTCGAGAGGGATCAGGTTTGTGAGGCTCTGGGCGAAGGAGCGGTAGCGGTTAAAGATGGTACTGAGTCCATTTCTGGCCGCCACCTGCTCGGCGAGGAGTGCGATCACGGAAAAGGAGATCCGGGGCCAGGGTTTTCCGTTTGGAGCAGGGATATCAAGGGCCCCCTCCGGAAGAACGACATGGGTAAAGGTTCCTTCTGGCAGATCAGAGGGTTGGGCGACGATGGGGAGTCCGTCCATGGAGGCGACGATCTGCAGATTGGGGGAGGGGTTCGGGTCCGCGACCGCCGAGAGCACCACTGTCGGGTCGGAGATCTGCATAAGGGTCTGGACGATCAGCTCCCATCGTGAAGAGGAGAGATGTCGGGGGCGGACCAAAAGCAGACGGCAAGGACCCGGAGCGGGAAAGGAGGTCATGGGACCTTTTCTTGTGGTAGTGGCAAAGTTGCTGTTATACCAATATTAGGCTTATGGACACTCTCTGATCATCCTACCACACAAAGGTTGGGAGAATGTGGGCGGAAGACGTCCGGATCCGGCCGGTGTCCGGGGGGGAGAGGCTAGAGAGCCCCGGTCATTTCGTCGATGACATACCGGACAATTTCGGCCATGGTCGGATGGATGTGGAGGATGCGCTGGTAGCTGTCGATGGTGGCGCGGAGCGAGAGGGCCACCCCCATGAGATGAATAAGATCGGCGGCTCCGGCTCCAAACATTTCTGCCCCCAGGATCTCCCGGGTTTTTGCGGAGGCGATGATCTTCATCGCGCCGTCGGTCTGCCGGTTTACGATCGCCCGTCCAAGATCGGAGAAGGGGAGGTATCCGGTGATGACAGGAATCGCCCGGGACTTGGCCTCCGACTCACTAAGTCCTACACGTGCGAACTCGGGTTCGGTAAAGATCGACTGGGGAACCGGGCGCTCCTCCACGACCAGCGGGTGGTCGAGTGCCGCATTTGTTCCGGCCATCTCTCCGTGGTAGGTGGCGAGGTTAAGGAGAGGCAGGTGGCCCGTCACATCGCCGGCGGCAAAGATGTGGGGATTTGAGGTGCGGAGGAAGGGATCGACGGAGACGGCTCCGGCGTGGGTCAGAGAGACCTCGGCGGCCTTGAGGTCGAGTCCGTCGATGGCCGCCCGGCGTCCGGTAGCGAAGAGAATCCGGTCGGCCTCGAACTGGAGGGACTCTCCTTCGCGTGTTGTAGCGTGGAGGATAGCCCGGCCATCCTGAAGTGTTTCAAATTTTTGGGTCGCAAGCCCCAGGTGGATGGGGAGTCCGCTTTTCCTCAGGGCTTCGATATAGCCCTCTCCGATGCGTTTGTCGATATGGCGGTTCCAGGGATTGAGGATCTCGACGACCTCGACCTTCACGCCGAGCATGGAAAGATATTGTCCCAGTTCGAGACCGATCGGGCCGGCTCCCATGACGACGACCGACCGGGGGAGCTCCCGGCAGACGAGAACATCGTCGGAGGTCCAGAGCCACTTCTGAGAGATTCCGGGGATCGGGGGAATCCGAGGTGTCGAGCCGGTGGCGATCACGGCCCGGTCGAATGGAAGAACCTCGTCGCCTATTTTGGCCGAATCTCTCGAGAGAAAGCGGGCGGAGTCAGGAAGAAAACGGATGGCCGGGTTGCCCGTGATGCTCTCCTGGGCTGATTCGGCCATCTCCCGGATCATCGCGTCCTTCATTGCGACCATGGCTGGGATATCGGCCTGGAGGGAGGCGGTATCGACAGAGAGACCCAGATCGGACAGCCCGGTCCTGATGAAGTGGTAGACATGAGCCGGCCGGAGCAGGGCCTTCGAGGGCATGCAGCCTGACAGGATACAGAGGCCGCCGAAGGGAGGAGGAGAGGCCAGGACGACCTCACCCCCCAGACGGGCTGCCTGACGCGCCGCATACCGGCCGGCCGATCCGGCTCCAATGACGAGAATTTTTCTTTTGCTCACGCTTACCTCGGGAGACGGGGGAAAGAAGAAGGACGATGTCACACACTCCGATCATACTGAAAGTCTTCCCCGGAAGTCATCCTGAAAGGATTTTTGTGTTTTATGTGAAAAATGGGACATCGGGTGTCTTTTGTGGAAAAGATCTTGCCTTTTCCGATCCCAGCGTGTACTCTTTTTTTTACGGTATCGCAAAAACGCAACCGTTCCTTCCGGGCCGCCGTCAGCCTCCGGAAGTGGATCCCCGGGAGTCCCCTGCCGGATCGACGCTGCGTCGACGGACGGAAGAGCATCACGACCTTCCGCCCGCAGGGACAGGGCCCGGGATCGGGAGCGAGAATAAGGGACGAAGACAAGGGAGTCTTCATGAGAATCATCATGGAGGCTCCCTTTTTTTGTGTTTCGTCCCCCGTACTTTTTGTTAAGACGACCGGGAAATTCGCTGTCTTTCCGGATGATTGACCATCCTTCGACCTTCCTACCAGGAGCCAGATCGCATGACCCCGAAAGAAGTACTTGAGTACGCCAAGAAAAACAACGTTCAGATCATCGATGTCAAGTTTACGGACCTGTTTGGAACCTGGCAGCACTTTTCCATCACCCCCCATCAGCTCACCGAAGAGACCTTCGAAGAGGGCCTGGGTTTTGATGGTTCCAGTATCCGCGGCTTCCAGAGCATCAACGAATCCGACATGCTCCTGATTCCCGATCCGAAGACGGCCTTTCTCGACCCCTTCACCCAGGTTCCGACCCTGTCACTCATCTGCAATATCAAGGACCCCATCACTGGCGAGTCCTATAGCAAGGATCCCCGTTATATCGCCCAGAAGGCTGAGAACTATGTGAAGAAGCTGGCGGATATCTCCTACTGGGGACCTGAATGTGAGTTCTTCGTCTTTGACGATGTCCGCTATGGCACAGGCTCAAACTTCTCCCACTACTCGGTGGACTCCATCGAGGGCGCCTGGAACACCGGCCGGGAAGAGGATCCCAACCTGGGCTACAAGATCCGCCACAAGGAAGGCTACTTCCCTGTGCCTCCCACCGACACACTCCAGGATCTCAGAAGCGAGATGATCCTGACCATGGAGCAGATCGGGATCCGCTGCGAAGTGCACCACCATGAGGTGGCCACCGCCGGACAGTGCGAAATCGATATGCGCTTCGACACCCTGACCAAGATGGCCGACAACGTCATGAAGTACAAGTACGTGGTGAAGAATACCGCGGTCAAGTACGGAAAGACGGCGACCTTCATGCCCAAGCCCCTTTTCCAGGACAACGGTTCCGGGATGCACGTCCACCAGAGCCTCTGGAAGGCCGGCAAGAACCTCTTCTACCAGAAGGGCGGATACGGAGACATCTCCGAGATGGCCCGCCACTATATCGGCGGACTCATTCACCACGCTCCGGCCCTCCTGGCCTTCATCGCCCCCACGACGAACTCCTACCGTCGTCTGGTGC
>JAJZCZ010000011.1 GCA_021828805.1 Nitrospirota bacterium
AAAAAATAATATCAAATAATATATTTTATTTTATTAATAATGATTTATATGTATGTTTGACAGACACCAAAATAGTGTTAAAATGACATCATGAAACGGATGACGCTGCGCATGAATGAAGCGCTATACCAGATCATCAAGGACCGGGCTACCCGGGAGCACCGTTCGATCCACGCGGAGATCCTCGTCGTTCTCGAGACCTTCTTCGGGAAGGACTCTCCCCGGAGGTCCCGAACGCCCAACGGGGAGGAAGACCTCCCCACCCGGAGCCACTAACGGGGGACGTCCAGGCCGGCGGCCCGGACGAGAGCCACTCATCACTCAATTCATCAGGGAAAGGACCCGACCATGTTAGGTGATAAAGACATCAACAAGATTATTAATGCCGTCAAGGAATACAACGACCTTCTGGAGAAATCCTCCGTTGTCATGGACCGTCTCGCCGAGACAAAGAAGCAGTGGGACATTCTTCTGACCGACCGGGATGCTCTTCGGGCGGAGTCCGAGCGCATGAATCGCTTCATCGCACAGTTCAAAGAGGATTACCAGAATTTTCATGCCCGGGAATCGCAATGGGTGAACTCGGTGGCCGACCTCCACACCAAGCTCCAGTTCATGGTCGACGAACTCAATACCATCGTGAGCCACCACCGCCGGAACTCGGTCGAGGGGAGTGGTGTCATCAACTAGCCGTCCCACATTCGGGAAGGACCCTTCCCGCTATAAAGGAGAGATAAGATGAAGCATAAAATCCAGTCGCGGGCGGACTTTCCCGACGATGACACAATCCGGAAGGCGGGGCATGAGGATGGACTGGCCGGCCTCCCGTCCGGAAGCAGCTACGACGCCGGTCCTTTTGAGCGTTCCATTATTGCGGCGGGCGAGTCCAAGATCAGCGAGATCTATGCCCAGACAGCGTCGGAGCTCTCGACTCTTGAAGGTAAGACCAGCAATCTGGCCAACGCCTACGAGTCCAACCAGTATCGTCTCAAGGACGTCCTGATCCGTTACCGTAACCGGAAGGATGCGGTGGGGCGCGACGTGGTGATTCCGGTTCCCTACACGGTGCACTGGATCGTCGTCCTGCTTCTGGCGATCGGCGAGTTCCCCCTGAACGTGGTTGTGTTCCGGATGTTCGGCGAGCCTGAGCTGATGACGTACGTCATGAGCATGACGCTTTCGCTTACCCTGCCGATCATCGGTGTCTTCCTGGGGCTTCAGATCCGTACCCTTGTGCCCCCCAAGATTGCCACCGGGATCATGATTGCCCTGGCGCCCTCCACCGTTCTTGGGGCCCTGACGGCCCTTTCCTTTATCCGTAACATGTATGTGACGCTCCATGCCGAACACAAGCTGGGAGCTGGCGCCGGCAACATGGTCTACGCCATGTTCGCCATCAACCTCCTGATTTTCATGGGAGCCTACATGGTCTCCTTCTTTGCCCATGACCAGGACGCCGAGCTCGATGCCCTCCATGTGGCAACGGTTCGTCTCGACAAGAAGCGGAGCAAACTCCGGGAGCGTCTCTCGGTGGCCATTTCCCGGACCAATGCGGTCATCCGTGCCGGTCGCGGAGAGGCAGAGCGGGTCCTCTCGGAGGTCACCTCGAAGATCTCCCTCTATCGCCAGGCCAATATGGCCTCCCGGGGTGGAACCGTCGCACCGGCTTCTTTTTCGAGGAACCCCGAATCGGCGACACTCAAGCGCTGGTGGCCGGACTTCAAGCTGCCTGATGCCGCAGAGTCTGTGACCGACCAGAAGTCGGGGGACGGGCCGGACCGGCTTGAGTCTCGTGGACGGATCACCTATTCTTCTACAGGGCGGGTTTAGGTCTCATGGCCGGGGAGGGGACGTGCTGCCCGTCCCCGGGGCAGCATTGATCTATGAAGGATTTGCGATCAATCACCGATAGCAGAGAAAGGAGAGGCGGGAGAGGGCGCTATCCGCCCCGGGAAGATTCCGGGGACTCCCGCAGCGCAAGATGAGTTCGATGAGATGGGGAGGGAAGGTATTGCTGGGTCTGGGCCTGGGGGTGTGTGTGGCTCTGGGCACCCCGGTTCTTCCGGCCCTTTCGGGGGGGGTATGGGGAGCTTCAGAAGTCGCCTGGGGTGACGAGGCACCGTCCCCGGGATTCGATATTCTGGTTTTTGTCGATGAGACAGGAAGCACCGACCGGCAGTTTGACGTCTACCGCCGGGCCTTGCTCGACCGGATTGTCCCGGGCCTTCGGGCGGGAGACCGGCTGCGGGTTCTTCCCATCACCGACGATAACTCCCTGATCTCCAACTTTATGGCCGAGGGCTCCCTGGCTCCTCAGCCGCCTTTCGACAGTCTCTCCGACAATGAGATCGACTACAAGACCAAAGTGAAGGCCCTCAACGCGAAGAACGAAGAGGTACGGCAGCAGCTTCTCGATACCCTGAAGAAGAAGCTGGCCAAGCCGGGGCGGTCTAAATATACCGATCTGTTCGGGGCATCCCGGATGACCTCTCAGCTCTTTTCTGCCGACCGGCGGCGACCGGTGGTGGTCTTTCTCTCCGATATGGAGGAGGACCGGGGGCGGTTCCGCTATAAGAACATGACCTTCGGGAAGAAGGATCTCGACCGGGTGGGCAAGGCCTACGGCTTCCCCGATCTCAAGAATGTCTGCGTCTATGTTGTCGGAACCCGGTCGCCATCGATCGAGAGAACCCGTTCCATGGTCAAGTTTTGGGATCAGTACTTTGAGAAGGCCAAGGCGGATATTTCTCCGGACCATATGGTGTCGATGCTGGTCAACTGGCCCCCGCCCGACGGGTGCGGATCTCCCCGGGTCAAGTGGAAGAAGGGGTCGAGCTGGCTGGACCGGATCAAGAAAGAGTTCTAGCTCTCACCGCACGGCAAGGCATCATCAAGGCCCGTTGGTCCCTCAGGACTGGCGGGCCTTTTTTGCGACCTCTTCCATGAAGGAAGAGGCTGACTCCAGGATCTGGTCGAGGTGGCCGGGGCTCTTCTGGCTTTCGGCGTAGACCTTGACGATCTCCTCCGTCCCCGAGGGGCGGACGGCAAACCAGCCGGACTTTGTTTCGACCTTGAGGCCTCCGATGGGGGCTCCGTTGCCCGGCGCCGAGGAGAGGATCCGGGTCACCGGGTCCCCCCCGATCCGGTCAAGGGCGAGGGCGCCGGGGTCCACCGCTCCCACGGCCGCTTTTTGGGCCCGGTTCGCCGGGGCATCGACTCTTTTGTAGAAGAAGGGGCCGTAGCGTTTTTCAAGAGCCTTGTAGGCCACCCCGGGCTCGACTCCCGTCACCGCAGTCATCTCGGCGGCGCACAGGGCGGGAACGATGCCGTCCTTGTCGGTGGTCCAGACCGTGCCATCTTGTCTCAGGAAAGAGGCCCCCGCGCTCTCCTCTCCCCCGAATCCCAGCGAGCCCTCAAGCAACCCTTCCACGAACCATTTGAAGCCGACCGGAACCTCCACCAGCTTTCGCCCAAGGCCTTCGGCCACGCGGTCGATCATCCGGCTTGAAACCAGGGTCTTGCCCACCCGGGCGGCCGCGGGCCATCCCGGCCGGTGGGAAAAGAGGTAGGAGATCAGAACGGAGAGGTAGTGATTGGGATTCATGAGCCCCGCCGAAGGCGAGACAATCCCGTGGCGGTCGCTGTCAGGGTCGCAGGCGGCCGCAATGTCAAAGCGGGAGGCCATTTCCAAAAGGCCGGCCATGGCGTAAGGGGACGAGGGGTCCATCCGGACCTTGCCGTCATGGTCCACCGGCATGAAGGCGAAGGCCGGGTCGAGCGTCTCTCGCACGACAGTCAGGTTCAGCCTGTAGGTTTCAGCGATGCGGGCCCAGTAGTGAACGGATGCTCCGCCGAGCGGGTCGATGCCGATCCGGATCCTGGAGGCGGCGATCTTTTCAAAATCGATCATGTTGCGGAGATCCGCCACGTAGGCTGCGAGAAAGTCCCGTCGCGTGACGCAGGGGGCGGCGAGCGCCTTTTCAAAGGGGAGTGTGCGGACCCCTGTGAGATTCTCGGCGATGAGCCGGTTGGCCAGGGTCTCGATGGCCCGGGTCAGGGCCGGGTCGGCCGGGCCGCCGGAGGGGGGGTTGTATTTGAAGCCGCCGTCTCCGGGAGGGTTGTGGGAGGGGGTGACGACAATCCCGTCGGCCTGCCGGGCCGCCGGCGAGCCTCCCGGGGGCCGGTTGTGGGTCAGGATGGCATGGCTGATCACCGGGGTGGGCACCGGTTCGTCCTCTTGGGAGATGACGGTGGTGACGCCGTGGGCGGCCAGGACAGACAGGGCCGAGACGAAGGCCGGACGGGAGAGGGCATGGGTATCGCATCCCACGAAGAGGGGACCGTCGACTCCGTGCTCCTTGCGAAGGCGGCAGATGGCTTCGGTGACGGCCAGAATATGCGCTTCGTTAAAAGAGGCGGTGAGGGAGGATCCCCGGTGGCCGGAGGTTCCAAAGGAGACCCGTTGCGCCGGATCTTCCGGGTCAGGCCTGAGGGCTGTATAGTCGCCAAGGAGCCGGCCGATGTTGACCGTCATCTCCGGGGGGAGGGGATGGCCTGCGAGGGGGCTAACCGGCATGGGGGTCTCCTGTTCTGAGAGGGTGGGGAAGTACCTGTTCGAGATCCATCCCGAGGAGGTCCGCGATATGGGCCACGGAGAGGTCGGCCGGAGGATAGGCGGCGAGAATCGCCGGGTCGGAGGCATAGTGGCCCTGGCGGGGGAAGACGGTCGTCACCCGTCCTTTCCAGACGGCCTTCATGGCGGAGAGGATCTTGAGCTTGTCGTCGATGACGATGTAGTGGTTTGCCGGGTAGTGGGCCTCGATATCCGCGGTCATCTCCTCTTTGTGGATGTAGATGAGGACGTGGCCGCCGGCCGCCTCCCACAGCCCCGACCGGGTGATTTTGCGGGGCTGGAAGACCGCGTCGCCGTCGGAGAGGATCACCACCTTCCCGAAGCGGCCCAGATAGGCGACGACCTCGAGAGCCTTCGGGTGGAGAAGGTTGCCGAAGGGGTAGTCGACCATCCAGGAGCTCATGCGAAGGATGCGGGGATCGTGGAGGTCTTCCTCCCGGTAGAGCTGGAGGGCTCCCAGATAGTCGGCGTAGCCGATCTTCGCCCAGCGGTCGGTGAAGATTTCCCAGTAACGGGTGCGGGCCGCCTCTCCATGCTCTTCTTCGAGATGGGCGATCAGAGCCTGTTGGAGGGTATCGTTATCGAAGAGGGTATTGTCGACGTCGAGCAGGAAAACCCGTTCATCGGTCACGGCAGGCTCCTCCCAGAGATGTCAGGCCGGTCTCAGGTGAAAATCATCAAACTCAAATCCGGGCGCCACCGTACAGGTGGCCAGGCTGAACTCTCCGGTCGAGCGTGCCCGCTGCCAGCCGCCGGCGGGAACAATTCCGAGGGCAGGGCGGGGGAGGGTGCCGGGATCTCCAAGAAGAACAGAGTGCGCTCCGGAGGCCTCCTCCTCGATATCGAGCCACAGAGGGGCCCCTCCGGCGTGGTGCCAGATCTCGGTCGAGGTGACCCGGTGCCAGGAGGTGGGCCGGGGGCCGGCTACGAGAAAGTAGATGAGCGTGACCGCCGAGCGGCGGAGGTCGCCGGAGGATCCGGGAGCGGCCGTTCGAAGGACGGTGGCCCCGTCCCGGAAGATCTCCCGGTAGTACCCTCCTTCCGGGTGGGGAAGAAGGCCAAGCGTTGTCACGACCTTCCGGGCCGTCGCCGAAAGGGTCCCGGATGGGGTGAGGTCTTCAGCGGTCAAAAGAAATCACCAGTTTGCCGACAAAGTCTCCGGCCTCCATTGTCCGGAAGGCCTGGGGGACCTCTCCAAAGGGGAAGATCCGGCTGATATGCGGGTGAAGGGCGTTTTCCCCGATGGCGACATTCATCGCCTCGAAATGGTCGCGGCTTCCCACGTAGATCCCGGAGAGACGGATCTGGCGGGCCAGAAGAGCGAAGACGGGAAAGCGAACCTCGCCTCCCGAGAGGACCCCGATAACAGCCACATGGCCCTGGTGACGGGTTATGGAAAGAGAGCGGGGCAGGGTCTGAGCCCCTCCGACCTCCACGACGTGATCCACGCCCCGGCCGCCGGTCAATTCGAGAACCTCTTCTTCCCACTGGGGATGCAGTGTGGTGTCGATGGCGTGGTCGGCCCCGAGGGAACGGACCCGCTCGATCTTCTCCAGGGAGCGGGAGAGAAGGATGACCCGGGCTCCTGCCATCTTGGCAAACTGCAGGGCAAAGAGGCTCACGCCGCCGGTTCCGATGATGAGGACGGTTTCTCCCGGTGTCAGGCGGGAGCTCACAAAGAGGGCATTCCATGCGGTCACGGCCGCGCAGGGCAGGGTGGCGCCTTCCTCGAAGCTCAGGGAGTCGGGAAGTCTGACAACCCCCGTTTCGGGGAGAACCACCGTCTGGGCCAGCATGCCATCCATATCCCCGCCCAGGGCCCGGGCATGAATGGGCGGAGGCCCTCCGGTCCAGGCCTGGTTGAAGATCCCTGCCACCCGGTCTCCCACGAGGATCCGGGTCACTCCCTCTCCGGTCGCCACCACCTGACCCGCGCCGTCAGAGAGGGGGATCACCGGAAGGCGCATATTGCCGTATTTCCCATTCTTGATCATGATGTCGCGATAGTTCAGGGAGGCCGCGGCCATACGGAGGACCACCTCGCCGGGTCCGGGGCGGGGATCCGGACGGGATTTTCGGACCAGAGTGCCAGGGGCGGTGATTTCGTAGCAATCCATAGGGAAGGCCTCCTTGGAGGAATGAGGGGGAGAGTCCTTATTTCTGAGGAGTCGTTTCCTGAAGCCTATCGAAAGGCGCCATGGGATGCAACCTCCCCCTTGAACCCCTTGGTCGGGGTGCGCATACGTCCCGATAGTTGTGCTAGAATGTGATAAAAATGATCGGTTTGCGGGGATAAAAACCTTATCCCCACAGGCGCGCGGGGGGATCTTCCGGGGGGAATCGGGAGATCCTGTTTGTGTTGGCTGTCCGCGCTCTGAACGTGGCGGACAAAAGACTAAAGAAAGGGTTGGCGCGGTCTTGCAAGCAAAACAACCGGACAGTCCTGTTGCCGGGGGGAGGAGCGGGATCGGAAGGGCCTTTGTTGTCATGTTGCTTGGAGGGCTCTTGTGGGGAGGTTTTCCCGGGGGGGCATGGGCCTTCCATCAGGAGGACAAGCTTGGCATCTCCCTCTTCGACAGCCGCGAGGAGGCTCCCGAGATCAGCGCCCCGGACCTTTCCGGCCGGACCCGGACCCTGTCGTCTTTTCACGGCAAGGTGGTCCTTTTAAACTTTTGGGCGACATGGTGCGATGCCTGCCGTGACGAGATTCCGGCCCTGATCTCCCTGTCAAAGAGCCTGAAGGGGGAGCGTTTCGCCGTGGTAAGCGTGGCCATGGATCACCGGATCGCCCATATCCCTCCCTTTGCCAGGAAGTTCGGAATCATCTACCCGGTTCTCGAAGGTCGCCAGGGAAAGGTCGATTCCCGGTATTTCGGATGGGGGCTTCCACAAACCTACATCATCCGGGCCGATGGAACACTGCTTGGGAGGGTTATGGGACCCCGGGCATGGAGCAGTCCTGAGTTTGTGGGGTATTTCCGGAAGATGGCCGGAGAGGGGACAAAAACAGTCGGGAAGGACGGGAGGAGGAATCCGTGAGGAGTCTGAAGGTCGGGCTGTTCCAGATGAATGCCGTGGTTGGTGATCTTGAGGGCAATGCCGCGATGATCCGGCACCATCTTGAGAGCCCGGTGGCCCGCTCTCTGGATATTGCCGCATTTCCGGAGCTTGCCATTACCGGCTATCCTCCCGAGGATCTTCTCCTCAAGCCGACCTTTCTGGAAAAGAATCGCCAGGTTCTCTCGACGCTGCTTGATGTGGCGCCGGATGTTCTTGTCATTGTGGGCTTTGTGGAGCAGGCCGACGACATCTACAACGCGGCTGCCATCCTTTACCAGGGACGGGTGGTGGGGATCCAGCGCAAGCAGTATCTCCCCAACTATGGGGTCTTTGACGAAAACCGCTATTTCCAGTCGGGGAGCTCCAACACCATCGTCCGCTACAAGAACACGACGATCGGGGTGAATATCTGCGAGGACATCTGGTATCCCAAGGGACCTCTTTACCACCAGGCCCTCGACGGGGATGCCGAGGTGATCGTGAACCTGTCGGCCTCTCCCTTTCATGCCGGAAAGCGTGAGGTTCGGGAGTCGATGCTTATGACCCGGGCGGCCGACAACGGGACCTACATCGTCTACACCAATCTCGTGGGGGGACAGGACGAGCTGGTCTTTGACGGCCAGAGTCTCGTGATCAGCCCCGAAGGGGAGATTGAGTGCCGGGGAAAAGCCTTCGCCGAAGATGTTGTTGTCACGGAAATCGATGTGGACCGCGTGTTCGGCGTTCGACTCCATGATCCCCGCCGCCGCAAGGAGAAGCTCTCCCGGGTCTACGGAGCCGACTGGGGATCTTTTCCCATGACGCGGATCGATCTCGACGCCCTGAAGGGCACCCCGACCGTCGCCTCCCAGACGCCCCACCCTCTTCTTCGGGGCCCGCTCAATACCCCTCTCTCCAGCGTGGAGGAGGTCTATGAGGCTCTGGTCATGGGTGTGCGGGACTATGTAACCAAAAACCGGCTGCGCGATGTCCTCGTCGGGATCTCCGGCGGGGTGGATTCAGCATTGGTGGCGACCCTCGCCTGCGATGCCCTGGGCCCTTCCCGGGTCCACGGGGTCTTCATGCCGTCCGTTTACACGAGCGCCGAGAGCCGGGAGGATGCCACGGCCCTGTCCGTGGCCCTGGGATTTCCCCTGGAGACGATCCCGATCAAGGAGCTGTGCGACAGCTTCACCTCGGCACTGGCCCCCTCTTTTGGCGATCGGCACACGGATCGCCCGGAGGAGGATACCACCGATGAGAACCTGCAACCCCGCATCCGGGGGATGCTCCTCATGGCCCTCTCCAACAAGTTCGGCCACCTTGTCCTCACCACGGGCAACAAGTCCGAGATGGGCGTGGGATATATGACTCTCTATGGAGACATGGCCGGCGGATTTGCCGTACTGAAAGATGTTCCCAAGACGGAGGTCTATGCCCTCTGCCGCCTGCGGAATGACCGGGGGCCCGGAGCCATTCCGGCCCGGATCCTGGAAAAGGCGCCCACGGCCGAGCTTCGTCCCGACCAGCGCGATACAGACAGCCTGCCTCCCTACGAGATTCTCGACCCGATCATGGCCGCCTATGTGGAGGAGGATCTGGGATATGATGAGATCGTGGGGCGCGGCTTTGATCCGGCCGATGTGGCCCGGGTCATCCGGCTCGTCGACCGGAGCGAGTACAAACGCCGCCAGTCCCCTCCGGGAGTCAAGATTTCCCTGCGGGCCTTTGGCAAGGACTGGCGCCTTCCCATGACAAACCGGTTCAAGGGCGTCTAGCCCTCCTCCGGAAAAAACAGGAGTTCCACGCGCGTGTCGACTATTTCGATTGAAGAGGCCATCGAGCGGATAAGAAGTGGCAAGATGATCATTCTGTCCGACGACGAGGATCGTGAAAACGAGGGAGACTTTGTCATTGCCGCCCAGTTCGCAACTCCCGAGGCGATCAATTTCATGGCCAAGTTCGGACGGGGTCTGATCTGCATCACCCTGACCCAGGAGAAGGCGGAGTCGCTTCATCTCGACCCCATGACCTCGGTGAATGAGGCCTCCTTCGGGACGGACTTCACGATTTCGGTCGATGCCCGGGAGGGAATCTCCACAGGTATCTCTGCCTTCGACCGGGCTCATACCATCCAGCTCATGGTGCGTCCGGAGGCCTCTCCCTCCGACCTGGTCCGTCCCGGCCATATATTTCCGATTCGGGCCAAGCCAGGCGGTGTGCTCAAGCGGGCCGGACAGACCGAAGGGTCGGTGGATCTGTCCCGGCTCGCCGGCCTGATCCCGATGGGGGTGATCTGTGAAATCCTGAACGAAGATGGTACAATGGCGCGATTTCCTGATCTTTTGGATGTCTCGCGCGAGCATGATATCCCCATCGCCACGGTCCGGGACCTGATTGCCTACAGAAAGCGCGAAGAAAAGCTCGTCACCGAAGTGGCCTCGGCGGATCTTCCCACCGAATACGGTCATTTTCGGGCTGTTGTTTTCGAGGATGTCGTGGGCACAGGACCGCATATCGCCCTGGTCAAGGGCGAGATCGACCCCACCACCCCCACGCTGGTCCGGGTCCATTCAAGCTGCGTCACCGGCGACATCTTCCACTCTCTGCGCTGCGATTGCGGAACCCAGCTCTCCGAAGCCCTTCGCATGATTGAGCGGGAGGGACGGGGCGTCCTCCTCTACATGAACCAGGAAGGCCGGGGAATCGGTCTGGCCAACAAGATCAAGGCCTACCGCCTTCAGGAGCAGGGTTACGATACCGTGGAGGCCAACCTGAAGCTTGGCTTCAAGGAGGATCTCCGGGACTATGGTCTGGGCGCCCAGATCCTTTGCCAGCTCGGCGCCGCGAAGCTTCTTCTCATGACCAACAATCCCCGCAAGGTTGTGGGGCTTGAAGGGTATGGACTCGAGATCGTCTCCCGGGTCCCGATTGAGATCCCGGCCCGGGAGAGTAACAAGCACTACCTCCGGACGAAGCGGGACAAGCTTGGCCATATCCTTAACCATCTATAGAAGACAAGGACGGAATCAGCCTTGAAAACCCAAGAGATCACCGGGGCCGCTCCCCGGACGGGGGGGTATCGTTTCCTGGTTGTCGTGAGCCAGTACAACAGTGTGGTGACCGACCGGCTCCTTGCCGGGGCCATGGATACCTTTCGCTCCTACGGGGAAGAGATCGCCACCGTTGCGGTGGTGAAGGTCCCGGGAGCCCTGGAGCTCCCCTTTGTCGCCTCCCGGGCCGTCGAGTCCGGCGGGTATGACGGGGTGCTCGCCCTGGGCTGCGTGATCCGGGGCGAGACAGGGCATTACGATGCGGTCGTGGACGGGGTGACCCAGGGGCTCACCGCGATCAACAGCCGGGGAGTCGTTCCCGTGATTTTTGGCATTCTGACCACGGACACGCTCCTCCAGGCACTCGACCGGGTGGGGGGCAAGGTCGGCCACAAGGGAGTGGAAGGGGCGGCCACGCTCTATCAGATGGCCCGTCTTGCGGGAGCCCTCCCGGTCTCCTCGGGAGGAGCCTCTTCGTGACCTCCGGCCGGGAGACCCTGTCTGCCCCACGGAGACGGGCGCTGTCCGCCACCCGGGGAAAGGTTCTTCAGCGGCTCTTTGCCGAAGAGTTCGAATCCCGCTCCACAACCGACCCCCTGGTCAAGGACCTTGTCGGCTGGGAAGGCGACGATCCGATGGCCAACGCCTATGCTGACCGTCTCTATGCCGAGATTCTCTTTCGAAAACCGGAGATCGATGCCGTCATTGAGGAGCTTGCGCAGGGCTGGAGCCTCTCCCGCATGACGCGGGTCGACCGGAATATTCTTCGCATCGGAATCTGCGAGATTCTCTTCGATCCCGGGATGCCCTTCCGGGTCTCGGTCCACGAAGCTCTCGACCTGGTCCACCGGTTTTCCGATCCGGAGGCGGTCTCGTTTGTCAACGGGATTCTTCACGAGGCGGGCGTTCGTCATGCCCCGGAGAAGGGGCCATACGATCCCGCGCCGCCCCGGAAAAAAGGAGCGGCGTCCTCCCGGGCTGCTTCCAAGAAAAAGGCAAATCCGTGAACCGGACTCACCGCTCTCCCTCTTCCGGCCATGGCCCCGACTTCGGTATTTCCGGGCTTGTGCTTCTCTGGGATGAGCCGGTCTTTGCGGAATCCCGACCGTTAAGGATCTTTTCCCAGAAGGTCGGGGCTCCCCTCTCGCCGGTACTCCTGTGGACAGACTTCTGGTATTCGGGCCTTGTGACCCGGACGCTGGCCCCCTTCTGGCGGAAGGAGAAAAAAACCATCCCTCCCTCCTTTCTTTTTGTTCCGGCCGACGGGCCCTTTCCCTCAGGATTTGTCATCCTTCCCTTTGAAGAGGGGCGATCCCTGGAATGGGCGGCGCGTCTTTTTGATACCGTGGCGGGGTTGGGGATGGCCCCGGCGGTCCTCGACAGCCAGTCTCTCACCGAAGAGCTGAAGGTTCCTGTGCCCGAAGTCTCCCGTAATCTTCTCGACCGCCATGATATCCGGCTCTATGTCTCCGACCCTGCCAGGAATCCGGCCTCGATGGAGTCGTTGCCATCCCGTATGGAGTCCGCCTCGTGATCGACCGTTATTGCCGTGCCCCCATGAAGGGTCTCTTCGAGACAGAGCACCGTCTTAAAACCTGGCTGACCGTGGAGCGGGCCGTTGTAACGACTCTGGCCCGTCATGGAAAGGTCGACCCCGAAGGTGCCCGGGTGGTCGCTGAGAGCCCCGTCCGGATCGATATTCCCCGGATGGATGCGATCGAGGCCGAGACCCGGCATGATGTGATTGCCTTCCTGACGATGATCTCGGAGCAGCTCCCGGAAAAAGGGCGGGCCGTCCTTCACTTCGGGATGACCTCGACCGACCTTGTGGATACTGCCCAGAACCTTCTTGTTCGGGATGCCCTCCACATCGTGGCCGACGAGCTCAAGCGCTTTATCGGGATCCTCCGGGAGAAGGCTCTCCTCCACCGCTCAACCCTGATGGTTGGCCGCTCCCACGGGATCCACGGGGAGCCGATTGTCTTCGGCCTCAAGTTCCTTTCCTGGTATGCCGAGTTCTCCCGCCACGCCGGGCGCCTTATCCGGGCCCGGGACACCATGTCGGTGGGCAAGCTGTCGGGGGCGATGGGGACAGCCGTCAACATCGATCCGGCCCTTGAAGAGGAGATCCTGGCAAGTCTGGGGCTTGCGACAGAACCCGTCGCGACCCAGGTCGTCTCCCGGGACCGCCATGCCGAGCTCTTTTCCGTGCTGGCCGGGATCGGCTCCTCCCTCGAGCGGGTGGCGGTGGAAATCCGCCACCTTCAGCGCACCGAGGTGGGCGAGGCCGAAGAGCCCTTCCGGGCCGGGCAGAAGGGGTCATCGGCTATGCCTCACAAGAGAAATCCCGTTGGCTCTGAAAATATCACAGGGCTGGCAAGGCTTCTTCGTTCTTATGCCGGTGCGGCCCTTGAAAATGTGGCTCTCTGGCACGAACGGGATATCAGCCACTCCTCGGTGGAGCGCGTGATCCTCCCCGACGCCTTCTGTCTCACCGATTACATGCTCGACCGGATGGGAACGATCCTTCGGGATCTCGTCGTCTATCCGGAGAAGATGAAACGCAATCTCGAGGCCTCCGGAGGGCTGGTCTTCTCACAGAGCGTTCTGCTCGAGCTCGTGGATTCAGGCCTTCCCCGGGAGGAGGCCTACCGGATTGTCCAGGATGCCGCCATGTTGACCTTCCGGGAGGGAGGTCTCTTCCGGGATCGTCTGCTGGCCCATCCGGACTTTCCCAAGGGGGAAGCCTGGTCTGTTCGTCTCGGCCGGGCCTTTGATCCCCTCCGATTTACCCACAATGTGTCAGGGATCTACCGGCGGGTTCTGGGGGAGGATGTCCTTCCCGGAGAGACTTCTGTCGGGGCTCCCCGAGGAGAGCGATAGACCGTGGTCCAGCCACCTGATGCCAAGCTTTATGAAGGCAAGGCAAAAATCCTTTACGCCACAATCGACCCCCGTATTCTTGTCCAGGAGTTCAAGGACGACCTCACCGCCTTCAATGCTCAGAAGAAGGGAACCTTTTTCGGAAAAGGGGCGCTCAACTGCCAGATCTCGGCGGTTCTTTTCGAGCTTCTCGCCGCCCGGGGTGTGCCCGTGCACTTTCGCTCCCTGGAGACGCCCCGGCGTATGATCATCGACCGCCTCGAGATGGTTCCCCTCGAAGTCGTCGTGAGAAATCGCGTGGCCGGCTCCCTGGCCAAGAGGCTCGGGATCCCGGAAGGAGAGGAACTCGCCTTCCCGGTGGTCGAGTGGTACTACAAGCGCGACGATCTCGGAGACCCCATGGTCAACCGTGACCATATCCGGGTTCTCAAGCTCGCCTCCGACGCCGTTCTCGACAAGATTCGTGCGATTGCCATCAAGACCAACGAGATTCTTCTTCCCTTCTACCGGGAGAGAGGGATCCTGCTCGTGGACATGAAGCTTGAGTTTGGCTGGAATCCGGCGGGAGAGCTTGTCCTGGGTGATGAGATCGATGGCGATACGAGCCGTCTGTGGGATGCCGAAACCAGAGAGAAGCTCGACAAGGACCTCTTCAGAATGGATCTGGGATCGGTCAAGGAAGGATACGAAAAGATTTACGAAAAGGTGGTCGGACATGCCAACGAATCGTGAAACCTCCCTCGTGCGCGTGACAGTCCTCATCCGGATCCGCGACGGCGTTCTCGACCCCCAGGGGGAGGCGGTCAAGCAGGCTCTGGCAGATATGGGACACTCCACGGTGGAGGATGTTCGGATCGGCAAGATTGTCGAGCTTGTTCTGCCTTCTGGCCCCGGCCTTCCCGAGCTTGCCAGGGAATGGTGCGAGCGTCTTTTGGCCAACCCGGTTGTCGAGCGCTATGAAATTGCCTCCATCGACCCTCTCTGATTGTGAGACGGTCTCTCCGGGGATACAGAGACTAGGTCCTTCGGGACAGAAGGGGCGACTGTGAACTCATCTCCAGGTTTTTTCCGGCTCTGGATCGGGCGCCTCTTCTGGGGGGCAATCATCACGATTCCTCTGGCCATCTTCGTTTTTGTCCTGCTGATGGTCGACGCTGAGCGCCGTGGTCTCGACCACTCCCGGACTGTTCTTGCAGCGGCCGAAAGCATGCTCTCCTCCGCCATGATTTCAGGCCATCCCGAGAGTGTTCCCACGGACATCACCCGACTGGGGACCGCTACGGGAACGACCATCGTTCTCCTGAGAAATGACGGGGCCTCCGCCTACTCCGACCAGAAGGCTCTCGACCATATCAAGTCCTACACCGCCGTTCCGGACTCCTGGCGGAATACCCTTCACTCCCCCGATGTTTTTCCCTGGCCGTCAACCACCGTTCCCGAACGGCTTGCCCATGAGGTCGACCGGATCTTTGCCGAAAAGGATGGGCACCTGGTGGCTGACCTGCATGGACGGGCCAATCCTATCGATCTCCACGGGGGGTATGCTGTCTGGACGCAGGCCATTCACAACCACACGGCCTGTGCCCGCTGCCATGGGTTTGACAGTGAGGTTCTGGGCCACTGGGTTGTCATCTCAAGAGTTGTCCCCGCCACTCCCCATGCCGGCCGCATCCTGTGGGGATTCTGGCCACTTCCACTTATGAACCAGACGATTATCTTCGGGGGCACGGCGGGGCTTGTGATTGTCTCCCTGCTGTTTGTCTCGGGTCTTGAGAGCTTTCTGCTCAAGCGCAGCCTGCGCCCGAAATCGCCAAAGAAAAAGGCCTCCTCCGGCAAGACACCCGCGAAAGGTGAGGCCGGCTCTGAGGGGAAGGATACAACCGGCGGGGAGGCGGCAGGCCACACAGACCCCGGACTCACTGTGAGCTATGAGGGATGGCAGGAGCTCCATTCCCGCCTTGAGACTCTCGACCACTCCATCGTGGTATTGGCTGAGGAGATCCCCCGGCCAGGAGTCGTGGCGACGGGAGGCAAGGAGGAGACCGCTGTGGTTGAGGTTCAGGCCACGCTCTCCGAGATGCTCTCCGACTGGAGTGACCGTTTCGAAATGAGCCTTCAGGAAATCGAAGCCCATCCTCTGGCAAAGACTGATCCGACCCTTGGACGCTTCATCGAGAAAGCCCAGTCCTTCCGCTCTCAGGCTGTCTCCTTTGTGGATCTGGCCCAGGAGGAAAAGACTCCTGAGAGCTTTGGTGTTCTCAAGGCGCCCTTCTTCGAAGTGCTGAGTGAGGAGCAGCAGGATTGGACCGACCGTCTCCGCGCCGTTTTAGGACATCTCCACGCCGAAGTCCGGGCAATGGAGGGGGTGACGAAGACGGGTATGAAGCGCACTGAGCCTCCCCGTGAGGAGTCGGAGAAGACAAAGGCAAAGGCCCCGGAGAAGTCCTCAAAGTAAGGATTGCAACGGGAAAATAAAACCCGGGGGGAGATCTCTTCTCCCGGAGAATGACGAGGGAACCGGATGACCGGTTCCCTTTTTTCTGTGCTGAGGAGGGTCTGTGGATCCGATATCCGGACCTGTCGTCCTGTTTCATTGCGGTACGGGGTCGGAGCTGACCCCCGGGGTCAGGATGTTCTTGGGGGAGATTCTTCCGGAGATTTCCGGCCGGATCCGCGGCAGGGAGGGCGCGCTCGATCTTGCTGTGTGGTGTGTGAGCCGGCTCGAAGAGTCCGGACTCTTCAATGCAGGGAGAGGGGCGATCCCCCAGGCGGACGGAGTTGTTCGCCGCGATGCCGGTGCCATGGTCGGGGATTCGATGAAAGCTCTGGGGATCAGCCAGGTGAGGGGGATCCCCCTGATGTCGCGCCTGGTGGCCTCTCTTCACGGGAAAAGCGCTCATGTGCACCTGTCCGGAGTCATGGTTGAGCCATGGGCCCGTCAAAATGGCTGGCCGGAGGCTGGTTTCCAGGAAGAGGGTCACCCCGATCCCCTGTCCTTCTGGAGTGAGGCAGGGGAGAGTGGAAGCGGAACGGTGGGGTGCGTTGTGCGGGATGGAGACGGCCATCTGGCAGCGGTTACCTCCACTGGCGGTATTGGCCGGATGTGGCCCGGCCGGATCGGGGACAGCCCCATCGTCGGAGGAGGGTTCTATGCCGACGACACGCTCGGGGCAATTTCGATGACGGGGGTCGGGGAGGCGATTCTGACCTCCGGTGGCGGGGTGGCCCTTCTGGTTTCCATGGCCCATGCAGCTACGGAAGGGCCCGCTTCCGATTGTGCCCGGGCATGGCTGGAGAGGGTTCAAAAACGGTTCGGGGCGACGGCCGGATGTGTGGGGATTTCCCGGGGTCAGCCGTTTTTTGCCCATACCTCTTCGCTGATGGTCCGGGGGTATGTGGGAGGGGACCGGTTCTTTGTGGCCGATCGCGCCGATCGTGATCCTTTTTGAGGGGTAACGGGAAGAGTATGAATTTCGTTGTGTTGGAGAAAAGTCCGGCCGTATAATAAAAGGAACCAGGCCGGACGGCCGTCCGAAACCTTGAACGGATCGCCCCAGATATGACAGGAGACTTCCCGTGCCACATCCCTACTTCGATTACGACCCTTCCGAGGATATTGAAATCCCCTATGCGAAACTGAAGACCGACGGACCCGAATGTCCCTTCTGCGGGGAACCGACCATGCTCGTCGACGGAGACTTTGTCTGTATCGACTGCAATGGAGGATGGTACGGGCCGGAGATCGGCTGATCCAGCTCCGTTTGACCTTGACTTAACCCCGCCGCCAAACGTACCATTCAGGATCGTAAGACTCTAAGGATTCTTCCAAAGGGACGTTCCTTCCCGATCCCTCCGACTTTTTCCCTTCCTTACTTGCCCCCGTAGCTCAGGTGGACAGAGCAGAGGTTTCCTAAACCTTTGGCCGGGTGTTCAAATCACCCCGGGGGCACCACTTCTTCATATTAAAAACTCCGAAACAGTCAACGAAAATTTCAGGTGCTCCCTGTCGCTATAATCTCTCCCATCAGGAGTCTCCTTCTGAATTGTTGTGTTTGGGCAACCATCAGGAGAAGGCGTTTTCTTCTTTCGCTCCTGTGTTGAGTTCCTGTAATGCTGGGGGGGCCATATACTGCTGTAAGTTCTCAATTGGCTTGACGTTGAAAAAGGCCACGGTCTCCCCCGAGAATGGGTGTTGTGCACACAGCCTATTCTCAACAGAGAGGATCAGTGGCCGACAGTAACGCTCCCCTGAATCCGGACCTTTTGCCAAAATTTCTGTCCGGTGATGGAGAAAGAATGAAAAAGCTGGTCGATTCGGTGTTGAACCAGGTTCTGGAAGCCCAGATGGCCGATCATTTGGGGGCGGATTATCATGAACGATTGAGCGATCGGACGGGTTACCGAAACGGATATCGGGAATGACAGCATGCGACGCGAGCATGGTTCCCCTTGACATTTTTTGACCTCTTTTTATGTGCGAATTTACACTAAATACCTTCATTAAGTGCTAATACGCTCTATTTATGCGTGCACTATCGCTCTCTATGGATTTCTAATTTTTTTAAATTTATTTATCCAAGAAGATTTGGATGATGTGTTTTTTTTGGCACTTCTCTTGCTTAGCAGAGGATGCCCGACCCTTCAATGAAGAAAGGTCGGAAACACACCGGACTCAACGTCTGACGAATGGAGGTTTCAAACGATGGGAAAACATGTCATCACGATGCTTCCCGGCGAGGGAACAGGGCCGGAAATTTGCGAAGCAGTCCGGAAGGTCATCGACCACAGCGGCGTGGAGATTGCCTGGGAGTACGAGGATATCGGTCTCGACTGCCTGGAAAAGCATGGAACTCTTCTTCCTGAGAAGACCATCAAGTCGATTGCAAAGAACAAGATTGCCATCAAGGGCCCCACGACCACCCCGATCGGGACTGGCCACAAAAGCGCGAACGTGACGCTTCGGAAACTCTTTGATCTCTACGCCAATGTTCGTCCGGCCAAGCTTATCCCCGTCCTCAAGCGTCCCTGGGACCAGATTGATATCCTGACTTTCCGGGAAAACACCGAGGATTCTTACGCAGCCATCGAACACATGGTCTCCGACGAGGTGGCTCAGTGCCTCAAGGTGATCACCTGGCCGGGATCTGTCCGGATCGCCGAGTTTGCCTTCAAGTGGGCCAAGGCCAACGGACGCAAGAAGATTCAGTGCGTCCACAAGGCGAACATCATGAAGATGACCGACGGTATCTTCCTGGACGCCTTCCGCGAGGTGGCAAAAAAATATCCTGAGATCGAAGCTGGTGACATCATCGTCGACAACTGCTGCATGCAGCTCGTGAGAAATCCCGCACAGTTCGATTGCCTCGTGCTCCCGAACCTCTATGGGGATATCCTCTCCGACCTCTGCGCCGGACTCGTCGGCGGACTGGGATTTGCTCCCGGCGCCAACATCGGTGACAACTGTTCCATCTTCGAGGCGGTTCACGGATCGGCTCCAAAATACGCCGGAATGAAGAAGGTCAACCCCTCTGCTGTCCTCCTGTCTGGAGTGATGATGCTTCGCTGGATCGGTGAAGAAGCCGCCGCGAGCAAGATCGAGAAGGGAATGAACAAGGTTCTGGCCGAAGCCAAGACCCTGACCTACGATGCCGGTGGTACTGCGTCGACCGACCAGTATGCCGAGGCCATCATGCGTGCTATGGACACCATCTAAGACCCCTACGAACGAAGGAGCTCTGTCATGTTGACAAAAGCAACGACCGGTCGCGCAAAGCGGCCTTCAAAGCCCATTACCCTCGTGGGTGTTGATGTTTATATCATCACTGAAAATGGTATTCCCCAGTTTGACGACTACGGCGCCTTCAAGATCGAGTTCATCTCTAACCGTGGCACCAAGGTGTGGCCGGGTTATGTGAGCGAAGATCTCATGCTGGTCAACTGGTATCGTTGCCGCTTCATGGCGACCAAGACAGTGACCGATGCGGATGTGGATACCTTCCTGGCTGCCCTGACAAAGAAGTGGAAGTGGTCTGCAGCCCAGAAGCTCTGGAACTACGGAGACGAAGCAGGATTCAGCAAGGCCTACTAGGACGCTGTTCACTCTGGCAGCTCTGTAAAAGGGAGGGGAGAAATCCCCTCTCTTTTTTTTTGCCTTTTGGGGAGGCCAAAAGCGTCAGCCTGGGAGGCGGTTCAGGGCTCTTCGTCTGCCCCGCCCTTCTCTTCTTCCTCCTGGTCGGCTTTCAGGCGGCGGTCAAGAGCCCAGCGGCTGATGCCAAGTGCCTGGGCGGCCCGGGTCTTGTTTCCTCCCGAGCGGGCGAGAATATCGGCAATCAGTCGGCGCTCGATGCCATCGAGCGTGTCCGCTCCGATCCGGAATGGGAGGAGAAGACTGCTGGGATCGCTGTCTTCTGTCGGGGCCACGGGAAGAGGCTCAAAGCCGGAAGCGCGGAGGTCTGTCGGAAAGTGGCCCGGCTCGAGTTGGGTTCCGGAGCAGAAGAGGACGGCCCTCTCCACCAGGTTTGAGAGCTCCCGGATATTTCCGGGAAAGGAGTAGCTCTTTAAAAGCTTTTGGGCGGACGGAGAGATGCGAAGGATCTTCTTTCGGAAGGTCTGTGCTGACAGGTGAAGGAAGCGCTCGGCCAGGGGAACAATATCGCCCACCCGGTCCCGAAGGGGGGGGATGGCGAGGGTCACGACATTCAGGCGGTAGAAAAGATCCTCCCGAAACCGCCCTTCCTTGACTGCAACACGGAGATCGCGGTGGGTGGCCGCCATGAACCTGACATTGATGGGGAAGGGGGCGCCTCCACCGACGCGCCGGATGGTGCGTTCCTCGATGACCCGGAGAAGTTTGGCCTGAAGGGGCAGGGGAAGGTCACCAATCTCGTCGAGAAGGACCGTTCCTCCTTCGGCCAGCTCCACGAGGCCGATACGCCGTCCGGTGGCCCCGGTAAAGGAGCCCTTTTCAAAGCCGAAGAGCTCGCTTTCAAAGAGCTCGGAGGGGATGGCGGGGCAGTCCACTTCGATGAAGGGGCGGTCTCCGGAGGGGCCATTGTAATGGAGAACCTTGGCGACATATTCCTTTCCGGTTCCGGTCTCCCCCTGAAGAAGGACCGTCACCCGGTCATTTTCGACAAGTCCCGCTACCTGATCCCGCAAGGTCGCTCCTGCCGGGCTATCTGCAATCATGCGGTCGAGAGAGTAGCGACCGGACTGCCGGCTTGTCCAGTAGCGGGCCTCCCGGGAGAGCGCGAGAAAGCGGACAGCATTCGAGACGGAAAGAAAAAGCTCATCCATGTCGATATTTTTCGAGACGAAGTCGAAGGCCCCGAGGCGCATCGCCTCCACCGCGTCCTTGACGGTCCCCCGGGCGGTGAGGAGGATGACGGGGATATCGAGGTCGGAGGAGCGGATTTCTCGAAGGAGATCAAGCCCCGACATTCCCGGCATGACGATATCCAGGAGAAGAATGTCGGGAGGGGCTGTCCGGAGAGCCTTCAGACCCTCTTCTGCGGAGGTGGCGGTCTCGACGGTGTAGCCCCGCTCGGAGAGGCGAAGGGCGAAGGCCTCCCGGATCAGAGGTTCGTCTTCCACCAAAAGAATGTGTGAACTCATGGAGTCTCCTGTTCCTGTCTCAGGGGAAGCCAGACTGTGGCTTTCACCCCTCCTTCCCCGGGGCTGTCGATCAGCATGTGTCCCCGATGGCGGTCGACGATGTCACGGCAGATCGTGAGTCCCAGCCCCACACCCTTGGCCTTGCCGTGGGTGAAGAAGGGCTCATTGATACGTTTGAGAAAGGCCGGAGGAATCCCGGGCCCGGTGTCTGTGAGCGAGACGCACACCCCTTCTCCTGCGGGCCGGTTTTCCCGGGCGAGATGGATGGTGAGGGATCCTCCTCCAGCGGACATGGCGTCGAGGGCATTCATGGCAAGATTGAGAAAGACCTGCTGCAAAGGACCCCGGGCCCCTTCCACGGAAGGAAGGGCGCTCTCCTGGGTGATCCGGACGGAGACCTGTCGCTTCTTGAAGGTTTCGGAGAGGAGGGACTGTGTGTCCTGGATGAGTTCATCGAGGGAGATCTCGGAGAAGCTGAAGCTTCTTGGCTTGAGTTGGGAAAGATGAGACTCAAGAAGCTCATCGATTCTTCTGGCCTCCCGGGTGATGAGCGTGGCCTGGCGGCGAAGGGTCTCCGGAAGATCCCGGCTTTGCCCCATGTGGTCGGCAAGGCTTCCGATCCCGATCAGGGGGTTCCGGATTTCGTGGAGCAGGCCTCCGGCAAGCTGGCCCACCAGGCGGATCTGCTCGGTCTGCCGGAGGGCCTCGAGAAGACGCTCACGCTCCGAGAGATCGGTCAGGATGGCGAGAAAATACCGGATGGTACCGTCGGGATCCATCACGGGGCTGATATTTTCCCAGACGAGACATTCTGTCTTGTCCCGCCGCCGGTTGATGAATCGTCCGGTAAAGGGTTTGCCGGCGAGAAGGTTTTGCCAGAGGGTGTCATAGAACTCCGGGGGCTGGCGGCCGGATGAAAGAATTCTCGGGGTGCGTCCGATCGCCTCCTGCCGGCTGATTCCCGACATCCGTTCCATCGCGGGGTTCCATTCGAGGATCATTCCCCGGGTATCGGTGAGGATCACCCCGTCCTGGAGCTGGGCAAAGAGTCTTTTATAAAGAGAGAGCTGTGTTTCCTCCCTTTTCCAGCGTTCAAGCAGGGTCGCGAAGGTATTGGCGACCGTCTCAAGAAAGGCGATCTCGGTCGGATCAAAGTGCCGGACGCTGACGGTATGCGCGCTCATCGCTCCCAGAACCTGGTTCTGGAACATCATGGGGACACTCACCCCCGAGCGGACGTTGTGTTCGGAGAGGAGCTTGGAAGGGGAAAAGCGCTTTTCGGTGAGAAGGTCCTCCACGATGACTGCCGTCTTCTGTCGGATTGCAAATCCCGCCTGAGAGTGGATTCCTCCTTCCTGGACATAGCTTCCGACAAGTCCGGATCGCCAGCCGACTCCGGCCATCAGGTGGAGCAGGGGATCGGAGTCTCCCGGAATCAGGATCTTGCAGAACTCCACGTCAAGGGCATGGGCGGTTTCGCGGGCGGCTACATCAGCGATTTCGGTGATCTCCGCCCCTTTGACGGCGAGGTGGGCGATTCGGCCGAGGACTTCCTGATAACGTCCAAAGGCCAGAGTTTCCCGTGCCAGAACCTCAAGATCGGTCATGTCCTGAACATGGATGAGGGCCTGATCCTTACCCCCCTCCATGGAGGGGAGCCGGATGGTCTGGCAGTCGACAATACGCGGCTCCCCCTTGGGGGTTCGGGCGGCAATCTTGCGACGGAGACCGGTGTTACCGGCTAAGACCTCCCGGGCCTGGTCCTTCAGGAGAGACTCGAGGGAGCGAGAACCTGTCGAGGAATTGACCGAAAGCCCTTTAAGAATTCTTTCGCACCCGGGAGAGGCAAAGTGAACCGATCCCTTGTGGTCAATCAGGCAGAACCCTCCCTCTCCCTCCTCTTCCGGATCCCGAGAGAGGATCCGTTCGAGGGGAATCGTAAAGGAGAGTGTCCCGAGCGTATCTTTTCTGGGTGCTTTCACATCAGACCTCATTTTTTCCTGCTGAGAGGGGGGGAGGAAGGTAAGAGCCCCTCCTCCCTTTCGGATACGGCTCATTGTAACGGCTCGGGAAGAGATCCTGGAACCAGACGATAAAGAAGGATCCATCCCCCCTTCACAAGATTGGTGAGGAGCGTGTGGCGCCCAACGATCCGGGTGATGGCATCGGCGGGTGCGGCCACAAGAACATGGAGACGCAGGGGCTCATGAATGAACTTCTCCCCGTCGTGGAGGGACTGGAGCGCCAGTCCCGTCCGAAGGTCTCCTCCGTTCCCTTCAAGGACTCCCACCGCCCCTCCGACCACATTATGCAGGACTTTGTTTCCGCTGCCGAAGTGGGCGTTATCAACCACTGATCCGTAGTATTGCATGTTAATCCAGTGTCCCACCACCAGGGGGCCGGTCAGGATCAGCTCAAGGGAGGCAAAGTCGGGATCGGTTTGCCAGTCATAGTCATGGAGAAAGGCCCGTCCTTGAAGATCGATTCCCCGGGTAAGGCTGCGGGGAGCGACGATGAAAGAGGCATTTCCGGCCAGGGCCCATTCCGGGCGTACCTCCGACCAGCTTTTCGCCTTCTCTGAAAAAAGATCAAGAAGTCCCGTGCTGCTCTCTTTTCCTGCGCCCATGTTAAAGCGGAGGATACGCTCCTGTCTCGCCACCTCTCCAGCCTTTTTCAGGTCCCGTTCGAGGCGGGAGAGATCTTCCCGGTGGCTCGCAGGAAGGCGGTCGGTTTCGAAGAAGGTGACGCGGTCGGTGACGGTATCGTGAAGCGCCGGGACGAAATACGTTGTCTTGGGGATGGTGATTCCCAGGCCAACGAGGCTTTCCCGGGTCATCTGGTCGTTTAACAGGGCTGCCGCAATGCGGGCGCTGGCTTCACCGCTCTGTCCCGCGCAGGCTCCGCAGTCGAGGGCGCTGGCCTGGGGGTTGTTGACGGTGGTCGATCCGTGCCCGACAAGAAGAACAATACGGGGAAAGCGGTCGGTGATTCCCATATTTTTTAACACCGACAGGGCAACACGGGGGCGATCCTCCTGGGGGAGGCCCTTTCCCTCCTCGAAAAAGTCGAGATCCGGAGCCAGAAGGGAGCTTTCTTCCCGCTGAAGTCCGCGATGCCGGGGCGGGCCATTTTCTATTCCGAGCCCCAGGGCGCCGGCCAGCAGCTTTCCGGCTGAAAGAATACCGGCGGCCTCCACAAAGGAGAAGGTGGAAGATGCCGAGCTTTTGAAGATCTTCCAGGTCTTGTCGAGTCCAAGACGAACCTCACGCTTTCTCTCCATGTCAACGGGAGAGGTCGTCGCGTGGGAGTGTGGACGCTCCTCAATATCATAGGCCGGAGAGAACAGGACGGGAAGGTGGGCGAACGACCCGTTTGTTCCAATGGAGCTCACCGCGGCCGGGATGCCGAAAAATCCCGCGAACCCTCCGGTGTCGACATCGGGAGCCACGGATTCCAGGGCGCGACGGAAGACCTCGGACCGGACATCGATGCAGAAGATTGCCCGGGCCCGGGCGGTGGTTTCCGAAGAGTGAGTCGCGGCCTTGGAGAGACGTGAGAAGAGGGGCGCCCGGTATCCAGCCTCAAAGGCGTACTGGAGCACGCGATCAATTTCCTGTTCCCGGTCAAACTTCTCCTCTCTCGCCTTGCGATTTTTGAGATAGCTCTCAACTTGCTCCTCCCGGAGCTCCTTGAGGGCTTCTCCGGCGAAGGAGGTATAGAGAATGTATTCCCAGGCCATGCGGATGGCGAGAATATCCTCCATCGAATTGTCATTTTCTCCCCGGAGCTCCGCCTGCCAGAGGCGATATCGAGACCATGCGGCCCATCCCCCGACGGACAGGAGAGCGGCGTGGAGCCGGTCCTCCTCAAGATCCGGGGGAAGAGGAATCACGTCGACCGCTTTCTGGATCATTGCGGCAGGATTGTCTGGAAGACCGGCGATGATGTCCTTTGCCTTTCGTATCCCCAGAAAGAGCGGACCCCGGTCGATGAGGGTCTGGGCGTGCCAGGCACTATAGAGCGGAAGGGACTTCCACGGGTTTTTCCAGAGGGCCTGCCCCATATCGAACCAGGAGGCCAGAACCGGTGTGATGCGATCGATGACGAGGGTCTCCCAGGGAGCCCCGTCGAGCCGGCTCCGAATCGGAGGAATCAGAAGGGGGGCGGGAGGAATCTGGAGAGCTGGGTGTTCGAGCTCCCAGAGAACGTCGCTGGCCTTCAGAGAGCTTTTCAGATCGGCAATGGCGCTCTCGATGTGAGACCGGGTGATGCGGCCGGAGCGGATCTGGTCCTGGAAGTAGTCGCGTGACATGGAAAGCCCGGATCCAAGAATCCGCCGCAGCCTCCGGTCAACCTCCTCCATGCGTTCATCCACCATCCCGAAATAAGGGCTGACGGCGACAAAGTGCTTGAGAGGCCAGAGCGGGGCGATCCGTTGGCAGGAGCGCTTGACAAGCTCGGAGAGAGACGGCTGGAGGAGTGAGGTCGTCGTCATGGCATCGCCTTTCTCGTTGGAGGGACCGGGGGTGTGACCAGAGGTCCACGGAGGGCCTGGTGGCTTTCCGGGGATTCTGGCAAGGCGGCACGATGGCCTGCAAAGAGTCGGTTCAACAGGAGGTCGAGATAGAGACCCGAGCCCGCATGAACATAGAGGCGCCTTAAGAACGAGGTCGAGGAGGAACGGGGGACGCTTTCCTCGATCCAGAGAAGTCCGAGAAAGCACAGACCACTGAAGACAAGCAGCGCCGTCTGTACCGGAGTTTCCGGAAGGGGGACGGAGGGAAGGTCCTGTCCGAGAAAATGCTCAAAAAGACGGTGCAGTGCGGCCGTGGCCAGGGCCACGGCAAGGACAAGACCTGCTGTGGGAAAGAGAAGGGGAAGCCCCTTGCGTCCTTCGGCCGAGAGTCCTGTCAGGAGAAGACGGGCCAGGGCCACTGACAGGATCATTCCCAAGAGGAAAAGGGCTGGCTGGTGGAGAATGTCGATGCCGATCACCTTTGAGGCGGTCAGTGTCAGGAGAATTCCTGTTCCCAGCGCCAGAAACATGCGGCCAGGAGCGCCACCAAGACGGGGAGCCAGAGTGATTTCCGGACCCCGGTAGGGCTCCACCACGCTTCCCGATGCAAGAAAGGCATGGGCCTTATAGAGAGAGTGTGCGATGATATGCATGACGGCAACGCCGGTCATCCCCAGTCCACACTCAAGCAGCATGAAGCCGATCTGCGCGCTGGTGGACCAGGCAAGGGATCCTTTGATGTCGCTTGAGATCATCATGGCCAGTGCTGAGACAATAATCGTGGTCAGGGCATTGAGGATGATCATGTCCCGGAAGACGGTGGCTCCGGAGAGGAGGGGCCAGCTCCGGAGAAAGAGGATGGTGCCGGAATAGATAAGCCCGGCATGCATGAGGGCCGAGACCGGAGTCGGGGCCTCCATGACCTGGATCAGCCATCCCTGCAAAGGGAACTGGGCGCTCTTTAAAATAACCGCCACACAGAGAAGTCCCGCGGCCAGGATAAGAGAGGGATCCGCTATGCTTGTCCCGTGGGACATGGCCTGCCGGAGTCCCGAAAAGGTGTCGACATGGAGTGTCCGCGCCAGAATGGCGAAGGCTCCGAAGAGGGCGACATCGGCCACCCGGTGGAGGAAGAACTTCTTCCGGGCGGCGAGCCGTGCCTTGGCCCGGTCCGGATAAAAGACAAGGAGACGGTGGAGGGTTAACCCCTTGGCCACCCAGGAGATCAGAAAAGCCCAAAAGTTGTCGACCACCACCATGGTGAAAAAGAATCCAAGGGTAAACCCGAGATCTCCCATGAAGCGGATTTCCCGTGCGTCACCGTCCATGTAGCGGGCCGAAAAACGCGCCACAACAAAGCCCACGAAGGCCACGAGAACGGCCATCAGAAGGCTGAGGGAATTCAGTCCGACAAGGATCGAGAAAGAGCCCAGCCCCAAGGGAAGCGGGAGAGAGAACCAGGAGAGGGAGTCTGTCATTCCTGCCTGGTCGGCAACAAGCGCGAGGAAGGCTGCGAGAAGGGCAAACCCTGCCGCAAAAACAGTGCTTCTTTTGATAAAAAGACGATACTTTCTGTCCTGAAAGAAAAGGGACAATAGACCCGTGGCAAGAAGTGGCCAAGGCAGGATCAGAAGAAGCAGGGATGCAGAGATATGGAGAGGATGAGAAATCATTCGGGGCTCCTTTTGCTAGGTCGCTCCTGGCGAAAAAGTCCGGGAGAGACTGTTTGGGCCCCTTCTATAGCAACTGGGATGCCAGTTTGTTAAATTGCTGTGCAGTAAAAATTTAGATGTTTTTCTGTTCGATTTTTCTGGGAACAGGCAGCGTGAGTGTGCGTGTAAAAAGTGTATTTTCGCACATATCGTGCAGTATTGACGAGAACCTTGTCCACATTAAATTTTTTGAGGATAAAGATGAAAAATGAAGTAAATATGATTCTTTCGAATATGATAACGCCAAGAAGTAAAGAGACATACGAATGCTTGAGAGTTTTTCCCCTTGAAACAAAGCGGGGAGTCAGCCATGGGGAGGGACGATATGCGTGAGTGGAATATTGTCGCACTCGACCCTTCCGAGATTGCTTCATTTTTGGAGGGACAGGCCAGGGCATTTATGTCCCACGACAAGCTCTTTGAAGTATCCGTCTGGACCCAGGAAAGCGTCGAGGAGTGCCAGGCAGAGATGGCCCATGCCCGGATCCTTGTTGCCAAAGGCCCCGACGGAAAGGTATGGGGAGGTATCAGGGGAAGAAATGTGGAAGGCGTCTGGGTGATCCGGAAGCTTTATGTTGTACCGGAGGCGAGGAAGAAGGGACTGGCCAAGGCCCTCATGGAAAGTATTGAGGCTCTCGCGCCCTCTTCATGTCATAAGATTTCCGTGTGCACCATGTTAATCTTGGGAGAGAATGTCCGTCTCTTCCTTGGGTTGGGATACTCTCCCGACTTTCTGATGCCAGACCATCACAACCATCTTAATTTGATCTGTTTTCGCAAGACGCCGCCTCAGTACGAACCCACGAGAAGGTGAGCTCTCCTTGATTCAAATGAGGGCGCTTTGTCGGCGAGAGCCTTTTTTGAAAGGTCTTTCTCAATTATCGCTTGACCTGTCAGGGAAATTTTCGTATCTTATCTAAGCCTCAATCACACCGATCGCGGGAATAGCTCAGCGGTAGAGCATCGCCTTGCCAAGGCGAGGGTCGCGGGTTCGAATCCCGTTTCCCGCTCCAGTAATCACAACCACTTAGATGATCCCATCACTGTGCTAGAAAAAGCTTTTGTGCTAATTTTGTGCTAAAACTCGATTTGTCTCGACGGAATTGGCGTTTTGGCTTTTGTCGATCCGCCGGATAGCGTCCATACTTGCTCTCAGTGTTTCGAGGTTTTTGTCCGCTCATTTCTTGTTTTAAAATTTGTTTTGATCGACGTTATCGCTGTTTCCGGTTGAAGTTGCCTCTCATTACTCGGCCCCTTTATGCTTATGTGAAAACGCAGCAGTGTCTTCGTTAACTATCCTGCGCCTCCTGATGGGTTAACCGTCTCCTTCTGTTCATCTCAGCTTGGAAAATCATAAAGAAAAACCTTGACCCCTGGCACTCCTCCCATATTTTGAAGGGGGAGGTAGAGGCGATGGGTCCCAGGATCGGCAAAAATGGTGTGGGCATTTTTCCAGAGGAAGTCGGTTGAGAGGGGAGTCAGGAGTTTTCCAGACTGTTTGTAAACAGAGACCTCGCCCGACTCCGCTGCAACATAGAGCATCTTCCGAGTGGGATCAAAGGAGAGAACGTCAGGTTTTTTTCCCGTGGGATATCGGGCGAGAGTCCGTCCGGAGGAAAGATCCACCACCAGAAGCCGGGCGTCCTTTTCGCAGGCGATATAAGCGACGCGGTCAGAGGAGTTGACCCAGAGCCCATGGGGGTGTCGACAAGGGAGACGATACTTACGGTCCACTTGCAGAGAGAAAGGATCAATACGCACAAGAAGATTTCTTGTTTGAACCGTTGAATAAATCCGGTGTTCCATGGAATCGATCCGGGTATTGCCAACCTCCCCATGGAGGGGAATCCTCTCCAGCATTTTGTTGTTGGTGGTGTCGAAAACGCTGACATCTTTTCCCCATTCGTTTGAGACAAAGAGTCGTCCGGTTTTTGGCTCAAAATCGAGGCCATCGGGATGGATACCTGTCTCAAAAGTCCCGACTACCCGAAGACTTTTCGTATCAAGAACCATCAGCTGACCGTTTTTCCTCTTTGACAAGGAAGAAACGGTCGCATAGACACGATTAAGCCGGGGAACATAAAGAACTCCATGAACATGGGGAAACCCTGGCAAGTCGGCGATTACACGATTTGTTTTTGTGTTAAAGACGACGAGATGGCTGTCTCCAAGATGGGCGATATAAAGTCGTCCCGATACCGGATCAAAGCTCTGGTAGTCGAATCGGGTCGTATGTCCTGGAAGGGGGACTGAGGCGACCAGTGTCCAGCCCTTTTGTGGGGGAGGTGGGGTAACGGCCTCCTGGGCCGCCCACACAGACGTTGTCTTTATTCCGGGAAGGAGTGCTACAAAAACAAAAAATGCAATCAGCATTGACCATGCAACATTCAACGGCTTCAAGAAAGACGCTCCATCTTTAGAGGATTCCTGCCAGGCTTCTTTTTTCCTGCTATTTCTATCGGTCGGGGGACCCGCCTCGCCCGATCGCGTTTTCTTCCATACCCCAAAATCTTTGTGATATAACGCGCTGTCCTTGGATACAGATGACTATTCGCTTGCCTATTATTCTGACATTTTGTCGTTCTGGGAAGTAAGAGGGATTA
The DNA here is from genome assembly GCA_021828805.1 of Nitrospirota bacterium. Classification (GTDB taxonomy): domain Bacteria; phylum Nitrospirota; class Leptospirillia; order Leptospirillales; family Leptospirillaceae; genus UBA4572. The sequence goes on from JAJZCZ010000011.1 coordinate 30,054, forward strand.
TAGCGGGAGGGGTTTTCAGGATCCTCAAGGATCACTCGTGCATGCGTGCCGCTTTCTTGCACATGGCCGATGAATCTGGCCGTGCCAGCAGAACTCTAGAAGCATGTAAAGGGGGGCTGCTGTTACGCCTTTGCGAAACTGACCCAGGACCCGACGACGAAGTTACGCGACCTTGAGCGGTTACGTTACATTGAAGACGGCCGGTACATGATTGCTGTTTCGGATTTTATGGGGGCTCTCGATTTTTTGCACCCGCGACAATCGAGTGCCTTTTTATTTTGATATTTGTTGTAATAATGAAGATAGCAGCTCTTCGGAGTCGAGGGGTCTCTTCTCTCTTTTTTGCTCATATGGAGTCAATGCGATGACGATTCTCTTTCTTTGTACGGGCAATTCCTGCCGCTCAATTCTGGCGGAGGCGACCTTCAACCATTTGGCCCCGGCCCCGCTTCGGGCCATGAGTGCCGGAAGCCACCCCACGGGATCTGTCCATCCCCGCTCTCTGGCTCTGTTAAAACGGGAAGGCATCTCTGTGGAGGGGCTTGGCAGTAAATCCTGGACGGAGCTCCCGCAGGTGCCGGATGTGGTGATTACGGTCTGCTCAAGTGCCGCAGGCGAGACCTGTCCGTCCTATCTTGCTCCGGCCCTTCGGGCCCACTGGGGTGTTGAAGATCCGGCGAAGGCCACGGGAAGCGATGAGGATGTTGAGAGAGCCTTCCTTCTTGCCTACCGCCTCTTGCGCCGTCGTATTGAGGCATTTCTTGCCCTGCCGCTTGATCAGCTTAAAAAGGATTCCGGGGGATTAAAGCGTGAGCTCGACCGGATCGGAGAAATCTTGCTCTAACACCTCTTAAGAAAGGCTCTGCCGTGCTCCTTGCGCCCCGCTTCACTCCCGGTGCCCGCTCCCCGAGCGCACTCTAAGGAGCCCGGGAGAAGAGCTCCATGCAGACTGGTAGAGAGATTTTGAGGTCCTTGATCGTGGAATTCTGAGGATGTCATAGAAAACACATGTCAAAGCGGAGGGGGAAGAAGGCGAGGCAATCAAGAAGAATCGCTAAGGACAGAGCGAGGAGATGTTTTCTGTGTGGCGCTAAGTGATGCCGGTGGAGGGCGGAACCTTACTTGCCTGCATCCTTGCTGTCGAGAATCTTAACCCCTCGAGTGGAGAGTCCGGGGATGAGAACCACCACTGAGGATGTTCCGGAGTTCGCGATGGTCGAGGTAAGGTCGCCGGAGGAGTCCGTTCCCCCATTGCCCTCTTCAAAGGAGAAGTCCGAGGGGGGAGAGGCCGGGGCCAATCCTGTTGACAGACCGTTTTCGTCACCGGATCCCGTGGCCTGTTCGTTGGCGATGATGATGTCGATGATCGGTGCCTGAGTCGTTCCCCTGGTGATGGTGGTGATCAGCCCAGGGGTGGGGTTGGGAACCGGGGAAAATGTTGTGGTAGTCAGCGTTCCTGATCCGTCATCGGAGGTGGTGGTCACGATCGATGTCGTGGTGGTGTCGCTCTCCCCTGAGGTGGAGGGCCCGGGAGTGGGTGATCCGGTTCCCGGGGAGGATCCGGAGGTCGACAAGGGCGGCGGAGTCCCGGTCTCCCCTGTGGAGCCGGAGAGGGGGGGAGGGGGCGAGGAGCCTAAGTCCGTTTGGCCGGGTGTCCCGGTGTTGTTTTCCGTCCCCGGTCCCGAAGAGGAAATGGGGTTGGGAGGTGTTTCCTGACCGTCCCGGTTAAAGTTTGCATGGGGATTGGTGTTTGAGGAATCCGCGTTGGTTACGGAAAGAGAAACGTCTGTTCCCTGGTTTGACTCCGTTCCCGTGGGAGATCCCGAAGAAGACGACGGGGAAGGATCCTTGGAGTCGGAGGGGGGAGAGGACACGGGATTCTTATCCGAATGGTTTGCGGGCTGGCCAGAATTGTCCGTGTGATCTCCCTGGGCGGGGTGGTTCTGGGAAACGGTTATCCCCCCAGACTTATTTTTAGAGCCCGGGTCGCTTTTTGAGGATCCCGCGGAAGACGATGAGGATTTCTTTGAATGTTCCGATTCATTCGATCCGGTATCGCTTGTCTGCTGCCCCTCTTGCTCTTTACCTGTCTGTCCCTGGGAGGGATGGTCGGTGTTGTCCCGGGTTCCATCATCCTTCTGACCTGTGTGTTCTCCGTTTTTAGGGAGGGAGGAGAAAGAGTTTTTCGAGTTCTTTATTCCCGTGTAGGAGGCCCAGAGGTTCTTTCCGGAAGGGCCGCCTGTCTGGGGGGCTCCCGGAGAGTGTAAATGGGGTCCAGGAGACGGAGGAGCCGGTGTATGGGGGAGCTTCCCGGAAGAGCCATTTCCCTGCGGGTGGGGATGTCCCCAGGCGCCTTTGGGGGTAAGTCCCAGAGAGAGAAGACCGGAAAGAAGAAGTGTCGTGATCCCCGGGAGAAGTTCCTTGACTCTCTTTTTCGCCCCCGTTCGACTCTTCTTCACGCTCTTGTCTCTCCTGACTCATTGGCGTTGAGTGGTCTGTCCGTATAAATCCCGAACAGCTAATCTATGACCATTATTTATGGATTAATGTCTGTTGTCAACAGTAGAATGTTTTTAAAAACATTCTAAGATTAATCCAATCCGGAATATTTTTATATTTTTTAATACTTAAGGGCAATTGAGAGCCATCCCTGAACGGGAATTTCTCCCTGGGAAATGTTTCCCCCTGACATTGCCGGAAGGGACGGGCCCAGAGCGGCCAGAGGAAGCCCCCCCACCGGAACAGCCACATCAAGCTTGATGTAAAAATGAGCCGCATTCAGGAATGCTTCGACGCCGGGGCCCATGGCCCCATAAGATCCAGCCGGTCCCCAGACTTCTCCTGCATCGTAAAAGAGGGAGTTGGAGAGCTCTCCCCATCTTGTCGGATCGGTTCGTGAAAAACTTAACGTGGCGCTGTCGAGGTTGTTGCCGAAGAGGGAGGCGGTGGGAAGGGCCCGGACATTTCCCATGCCCCCCAGGGTGGCCTGCAGCATGGGGTCAAGAAGCCCTCCGGCCCCTTGCTGGTCCACTGTGTTCACAAGGAGAGCATATTTTTTTGAAAGGCGCACCTTCATCGACCCGGAAAGGTCTGTATAGTCCCGGAAGCCGGTTGTGGTGTTAAGAAAACCCGTTGCCGGACTGGACCCAATCCCCTGAAAGAGGTCATAGACGGTTGTTGAGAGATCGATACTGAAGGCCACTGTAGAGCGGTTGAGAAAGCCGTTGATGTCCAATGTGGCGCCGGGGATCTGGCGAAGATTCTGGGAGGCCGGAGAGTAGGTATCCTGGAAGGCCTTCCAGAAGATCATCTCTTTGACCATAAGGGTTCTGTCCGGGAGTTCCGTAATGGCCTGCTGGTTCCAGAAATCTCCCCCATAGCTGTCTCCCGCAATCCCCAGTGCGGCCTGTTGCGCGGCATTGGGGCCCTGTCCCCAGGGGGCATACCCCCGCCCGATGACATAGTTCATGGCAACCAGGTCGGTTCCGACTCTCCGGGTCAGTGACAGCGGTGCCGAGTAGGAGAGGGTGCCTGAGTTTAATCCCCCGAAGCTAGTGGAGGCATTCAGGCTCAGAAGCCCGCCGGCGGTTCCGGCATTGTTGATAACACCGGTGAAGGTGGGAACCACCGCACCGGTGGGAGCGTATCCATAATTGTCGACCTCAATCTGGGACCCCGAGAGGAGGGGAGCCGGGGAGATATGAAGGAGAAGATTTTCAAACTCAGGACCCGCGACCGGCGGGGCGATCTCCTGGGAGCGGGGGACGACGGGATCATTCTCAAAGGTTTGCGGGGAGGGCTGGGCGTTGAGGATGGATCCGGAGTCTTCTGTGGAGGTCTCATGGAGGTTGAGCTTCCGGGGGAGGGGCTCCGACTCCCCGATCCGGGCGCTGTCAACGAGGGCATTACGGATATTACGAAGAAGCTTGACCGGGACCAGAACGTGGTAGGTGTTCTGGGAGGCGATCGTGACTGTCATGGGCCGCCAGAAAATATTCTCCGAGTGGCGGGCCACATGAAGGGCGATGGCCTGGGCGAAGGGATTTTTCATGTCGAAGACGAGGTTGGCGACGTAGAGCAGGATGCTTCGCCTGATGAGCCGCATCCAGTGGGGGCTTTCGGTGTGGATCACGAAACGGATTCCCCGGGCGTAGCCATGGGCGGCGTCGAAATGTACGCTTTTGGGATGGATGACGGAGGAGAAGATCGCATCTGCCCGCTTGAACCCGGGGATCTGGCTGACCTGGTAGAGTTCCGCTGCAAGGGAGGCGGAATCCATGAGTCTGTTGTCCGGAAGGGGAATGAATCTCTTGAGAAGATGACGTTGTGCGGGAGACCCCCCTTTGTAGGCGATGGCCCCTACCCGATAGTCGAGGTGCCCGTTCCTGACCGCTGCAAGAAGACGCTCTTCGATCCGGTTCAGCATGTGGCGGGAGACCCGGATTTTATAAAGGGCGGGAGACTGCCGGATAACTTTAAGGTGCATCTCGTCATTTCCAAGAAAGCGGATGGTCGTATCAAGAATAGCGAACTCTTCCATCGTCGGATGCGGGTAAATCTTCTTGGCGACAATGGCGGCCACATTTCGACGGAATGTCTCGCGCCAGTTCCTTTTCGTGACCTTTACGGAAAAAATTTTTCCGTGAGAAAACCGAAGAAATGTGGGCAGGGAGCGCGGGGTCTTCGGGGAAGGCGAGGGAATTATTGGCTGACAGGTTGAGGGAGAGAGTCCTTTGACATTCGGCGGGCAGGGCAGGGTCTGATCCACCGGGTCCGCGTATGCCGAAGGGGAAAAAAGCAAAAGAAACGAAAGAAAAAAGCCAAGGGTGAGCGGCAGTCCTGGAAAAAAGGGGGACGGAGAGTACGCTGCCGGGTCTTTCCTCATGAGCTCCGAAGCCTGAATCTGTGCAGGAGTCTGTCGTTAGGGGGGAAGGGGTGGCGAAGGCGGCACGGCGGCGTTTCTCTCCCAGGAAGCGGGGGAGTCATGTGCGAGGGATTCCTTTCACAGGCATTGGCGGAAAAAGAAGAGAGAAAAGCGTGTGACGCATCGGTGCTCCTTGGGGGGTGGAATCCGGCTTGAAGTAGTGGACAAGACAATAAAAAATAAGAATTTCCTTAATTTTATCCTGCCTTAGGTCAAGACTCAACCGGAAAAATTGAGAGTAAGAAAAAAATGGTAGAAAATGCATCTTGAGTGTGAAAGCGTCGGTATATTTTTAATGTAAGAAGATTAAAATCATTATTTTTATTAATTTTTTTATAGGTAAAACTTCAGAGAATAAGGATAGGGCGTCATCCGGTCTAAAATATTACCATGTGAAGGAGGAACCCGGACCTCATGACTCGCTGATAAGTGGAGTTTTTGAGGTTTTTTACGGAGATTTCAAAGAAATCTTCTTTTGTTTTCAAACAATATAAATTATTGTGTGCAAAGAAAATTATTTTTATTGTTACTGTTCTTGGACCTTTACGGGGGAGAAAATTTCAAAAGACTTGAGAGGAGAGACTATCTTTTTTTATTTTCTTGTTTTATCCTGTCTCCGAAAGACGGGTTGAACTTTTAACACATCTCTCCCACAGGTTGCAGCAAGACTCACTCACCTTTCTTCAAGGAGATCGTTCATGAACAAAACGGAGCTCATCGAAAAGGTCGCAAAGTCTTCCAAGCTTTCCAAGAAGGATGTTCACGCGGTTGTTGACGGATTCCTCAAGTCTATCGAAGCTTCAATGAAGAAGGGCGAAAAGGTCACGATCGTTGGATTCGGAACCTTCGGAACCGTCTCCCGCAAAGCCCGGACTGGCCGCAATCCGAAGACTGGCAAAGAGATCAAGATTGCCGCCAAGACCGCTCCGAAGTTCTCCCCTGGAAAGGCTCTTCGTGAGTCCGTGAACTCCAAGGCGGCTCCCAAGAAGAAGTAGTTTTAGTCGGCGCCTTCCTTCACAGGAAAATGGTTCCCTCGGGCGAAGCTGTAAGGCTTCGCCCTTTTACTTTCTTCCTCGCATTGCCTTCACATCGCCCTCTCTTTTCTCTATTGCTTCTCCGTCCTTGTTTTCAGCTTCTCTTTCCTCAATTTTTCCCTCTCATTCTTTTCCGGGTGACTCAGGCGCTCTTCCCGGGCTTGCCAAGTCTTGCCTTTCCTTCTCCTTGCTTTCTTCTTCCTCGTGTTCCACAAGCTCTTGAGCGCTCCGTGCTTGAGGGAGGAGGCGGGAAAGCACCACGTAGGAGCCCACAGTGATCAGGATGGACGGAATAGTCAGTCCTGTCCGGGCAACCAGTGCCGGCCAGAAATGAGAGGCTAAATAGTAGAAGAGAGAGCCGCAGACCAGGGAGATCCATCCGGCAAGATTGGCCTTTCGTGGCTGCCAGTAAGGGGTGGTCTCCGGTAGGGGAGGCGTTTCTGGCGTTTTACCTCGGGACATCAGATAGGCCTCGGCTAAGACAAGGCTCCACAAGGGAATGAAGAGACCGCCGATCGCTGTCAGAAAGTCCGTGAAAAAACCGATGAAGCTTCCGAAGAAGAGGGGGATAAAGGCGGTGAAGATCTGAAGGGCTGAGACGATGGCCAGGGCTTTGAAGGGCTCAGGGGCCTTTTTTTTTGAGATCAGGGAGAGAAGCCCCATGCCGGCGCCGTAGAGGTTGCTGGCGCTTACGCTGACGCAGGAGAGGAAGATGACGGAGAGGGCAACCCAGGAAAGTCCCATGCGTTCCATGAGACGGGAGGGATCGCTGTCGTCGGCTGTCAGGTGTCCGGTGGCCAGCCCAAGTCCGACCACGGCCATGGCTCCCACCATGACAAACCAGGCCTGACCGGCCCAGAGCCCCAGCCATGAGCCGAAGAAGGCTCCTTTTTCTGTTTTTGAGAATCGGCCAAAGTCTCCCACCTGGAGCCAGGTCCAGACATTAATAAAGGAGATGTCAAAGAGACGGAGGGGGGAGAAGGGGGCGGAGGAAGGAGGGGGAGGAGAAAGCAGGGGGGTGATCCCAGA